>NC_016745.1:2189087-2520449 GCF_000243075.1 Oceanimonas sp. GK1
CAGTTTTGAACACTTTTGCGCCGATCTCGGGCTCAGCGAGTGCCGCACCTTGCAATTGGACAGCCCTTTTGATTACCCTCGCCAGTCGCGCCTGTGCGTGCCCCGCTATCTGCCCGAGACCAGCGGCGCGGGCCGGGGCCGGCTGCTGGCCAACAGCCTGCTCGACACCCTTGCCCGGGTACCCGGCGGCTCCTTTTTTCTGTGCACTAGCTACCAGGTGATGCGGGAAGTGGCCGAGGTGCTGCGTGCCCGCCTGGATCGCACCGTGCTGATGCAGGGGGAAGACAACAAGGTGCGGCTGCTGGAGCGCTTCAGTCAGGACGGACGGGCGGTGCTGGTGGCCACCGGCAGTTTCTGGGAAGGCATCGACGTGCGTGGCCGCGCCCTGCAGTGCGTGGTGATCGACAAGCTGCCCTTTGCCGCTCCCGACGATCCGCTGCTCAGCGCCCGGCTGGAAGACTGTCGCCGCCGGGGCGAAGACGGCTTTGCCCGGGTACAGCTGCCCAAGGCCATCATCACCCTCAAGCAGGGGGTGGGGCGGCTGATCCGTGACGTGGACGACAAGGGGGTATTGGTGATCACCGATGCCCGCCTGGTGAACCGGGCCTACGGCGCCGACTTTATTGCCAGTCTGCCGGCCATGCCGCGCACCCGCAGCCTGCCGGACCTGAACGAATTTTTGTCAAATCTGGAGTAATGCCATGAGCCTGTTACTGGCCATCGACACCGCCACCGAAGCCTGCTCTGCCGCGATCTGGCAGGACGGCAATGTACTCAGTCGCTACCAGGTGGCGCCCCGCGGGCATACCGAACTGATCCTGCCCATGGTGGAGAAGCTGCTGGCCGAGGCCGGTGTGAGCCTGACGCAGCTGGACGGTCTGGTCTTTGGCCGTGGCCCCGGCTCCTTTACCGGCGTGCGCATTACCCTGGGCGTGGCCCAGGGGCTGGCCTTTGGCGCCGATTTGCCGCTGTTTGGTGTATCCAACCTGCAGGCCCTGGCCCAGGGGGCGCACCGCCACACCGGCTGTGCGTCTGTGCTGGCCACCATCGACGCCCGCATGGGCGAAATTTACGCCGGCGGTTTTACCCTTGAAGCGGGCGTGATGACCGAAACCGAGGCGGAGAGCGTGCTGCCGCCGACGGAGTTTCTTGCCAACTGCCAGGGTCAGTGGCAGCAGGGCGCCGGCAGCGGCTTTGTCACCTATCCTGAACTGACAGCGCGGGTCGATGCATTGTGTGACGCCGTGCCCTTTCCCGAGGCCCGGGACATGCTGCCCCAGGCGCTGCGGGATCTGGCTGCCGGCAGGGGGGTGAGTGCCGCCGACGCCAGGCCGGTGTATTTGCGAGACAAGGTGACCTGGCAAAAGCTGCCCGGTCGCTGAGGAGTCGGGGTGAGCATTTTTTATTCGTTTTCCCGGGATGACACGCCGCTGATGTTTCCCCAGCGGCCCTACCACCGTACGCGGCAATGCCAGCGGCAACGCCAGCGCCAGCGTCAGCGGCTGCTGCGCCAGTGGCACCGGCAGCGACGGCGCTGAACGATCCTTTACTTTGCGCCCGGCCACCCGGGCCAAGCCCTAACAGAGCCTGCATGACTTATACATACATTGCCGATAATCAAAGCCTGGCGGACTTTTGCCAGACCGACGCCACCCTGCTGGCGATAGACACCGAGTTTGTTCGTACCCGCACCTTTTATGCCCGTCCCGGCCTGTACCAGCTGCACGACGGAACACGCACCGCCCTGGTCGATCCGCTGGCGGTCACCGATCTGAGCCCCTTGTGGCGACTGTTGCACGATTCAAACCGGCTGTGCCTGCTGCATGCGGGGGGAGAGGATCTGGAGTTGTTCCAGCATCAGAGCGGTGCCCTGCCGGCCCGGGTGCATGACACTCAACTGGCGGCCGCCTTTCTGGGCCTGGGCGCCCAGCTGGGCTTTGCCCCCCTGGTGGAGCAACTGCTGGGGGTCAGTCTCGACAAGGCCCATGCCCGCACCGACTGGCTGGCCCGGCCGTTGTCGGCGGCCCAGCTCAGCTACGCCGCCGATGACGTGATTTATCTTTATCCGCTGTACCAGCAGCTCCATGAGCAGCTGGCGCAAAAAGGCCTGCTGGACTGGTTTGAGCAGGAATGCGAATGGGCGGTGAAACGGCGGACCGTGAGCGTGGCGCCGGCGCTGGCGTATCTGGAAATGAAAAACGCCTGGACCCTGGACCGGCAGGCGCTGGGTATTTTGCAGCGGCTGTGCGAATGGCGGCTGAACGAGGCGCGCAAGCGGGATCTGGCGGTCAACTTTGTGGTGCGCGAGGCGCACCTGTTGCAGGTGGCCGAGCGGGCGCCGCAAAGCCTGAGTGATCTCAACCGACTGGGGCTGGATCCCATGGAGATCAAGCGCCACGGCCAGACGCTGCTGGGGCTGGTGCAGCAGGCCCTGGCGGCGCCGGAAAGCTGGCCCGAGCCGGTGAAGCGGCTGGTGGACTTTCCCGGCTACAAGGCGGAGCTCAAGCGCATTCGCGGCCTGGTGGAGCAGGCCGGTGACGCCTCTGGCGTGCCGGCGGAGCTGATTGCCTCCAAGCGGCTGATCCACCAGTACCTGAGCTGGAAATGGCGGCTGGAAGAAAGTGAAGCGGCGGTGCCGGCGCTGCTGCAGGGCTGGCGCGGCGACTTGCTGCGCACAAAGCTGGAAGGGTAATGACCCATAAAAAAAACGGCGCTGCAGACACAGCGCCGTTTTTTCTGGTGGCTGACTTGGGATCAGCTTTCGGCTTGTGAAGGCGCGGCGGCCTTGTCTTCCGGCTCAGGGAGCATGATGTTGAGCTCCAGCACCGAGAGGTTTTCCCCTTTCTGATCGAGCTGAACCGAGATCTGCTCCAGATCGATATTTACATACTTGCGAATGACGTCCAGGATATCCTGTTTCATCTGCGGCAGGTAGTCGGGGGTATCCCGCTGGCTGCGCTCGTGAGCCACGATAATTTGCAGACGCTCCTTGGCGATTTTGGCGCTGCTCTGGTTCTTTCTTGAGCGGAAATAGTCCAGTAGAGACATGAGTTAACTCCCAAAAAGTCGGCTGAAAAATCCCTTCTTCCCTTCTTCGAGGAAACGAAACTCCCGCTCTTCGCCGAGCAGACGGGCCACGGTGTCGCTGTAGGCCTGGCCGGCATCGGACTCGCCGTCGAGGATCACCGGCTCGCCGGCGTTGGAGGCCTTGAGCACGGCCTGGGACTCGGGGATCACGCCCAGCAGCGGAATGGCCAGGATTTCCTGCACGTCTTCCACGCTCAGCATGTCGCCCCGGTTCACCCGCTCGGGGGAGTAGCGGGTCAGCAGCAGGTGCTCCCTGATCGGCTCCAGGCCCTGTTCGGCCCGGCGGGACTTGGAGGAAAGGATACCCAGAATGCGGTCGGAGTCGCGCACCGACGACACTTCCGGGTTGGTGGTGACGATGGCCTCGTCGGCGAAATACAGCGCCATCAGGGCGCCGCTTTCAATGCCGGCGGGCGAGTCGCAAATGATGTAGTCAAAGCCCATTTCGTGCAGATCGTTAATGACCTTTTCCACGCCTTCCCGGGTCAGGGCGTCCTTGTCCCGGGTTTGCGAGGCGGGCAGAATGTAGAGTTGCTCGACCCGCTTGTCGCGGATCAGCGCCTGGTGCAGGTTGGCATCACCATTGATGACGTTGACAAAGTCATAGACCACGCGGCGTTCGCAGCCCATGATCAGATCGAGATTGCGCAGGCCGATGTCGAAATCGATGACCACCGTTTTATGACCCAGTTTGGCCAGGCCGGTGCTGATGGCTGCGCTGGAGGTGGTTTTACCCACGCCTCCCTTACCAGAAGTGACGACGATTATCCGTGCCATAAAGTGTGTTCCTAAGTCGTAATAAAATCAGATCCTGTCCAGCTTGAGCTGTTCGCCCGCCAGAGAAATGCTGACCGGTTGTTCCCATTGTTCGCCCTGCAGTCCGTCGCTGAGCTGATAGTGTCCGGCGATGGACACCAGCTCGGGCATCAGTTGCTGGCAGTAAATGCGTGCGTGCTCGTTGCCCCGGGCGCCGGCCACGGCCCGGCCCCGCAGGGCGCCGTACACATGGATGCTGTCGTCGGCGATGACTTCGGCGCCGTTACTGACGGCGCCCAGCACCACCAGGGAGCCGTTCTGGGCATAAATTTGCTGGCCGGAGCGAACCGGGCCGCGATGTACTCGGGTGCCAGGCTGGTTGAGCAGGGCAGGGGAAGGAGACTGGGCGGGCGCCGGTACCTTGCCGGAGGTCATCACCGCCAGGCCGGCGGCGCGGGCGGCAGCACGTCCGGTATCGTCGAGAATGCCACTGACGCCCACCGGCACCAGCTCCAGCTCGCGGACGGCGGCGGCCAGGGCGGAGAAGTCGGGGATCTCCGGCAATTTTTCGATATTGATAACCAGTGGTGCAGCGCGGAAAAATTCCGGCGCCTGTGCTATTTTTTCCAGCAGCTGGCGTTTTACCTGGGCGATGTCCGCCGAGGTAATATGCAACACCGACAGGGTAAAGCTGCTGCCTTTCAATTCAATGCCACGCTCCGCCATAAGCGGCTGTCCCCCAAGGAAGTGATCCTTTTTGTTATTGGTCGTGCTGATGTTATAGTTTGCCACCCAGACTGGCAATAAACCCGACGGATTATAGCAATTTCCATGTTGTGTGCAGTGTATAAAAGCCCCAAAAAGGCAGAGACCTATTTGTTTGTTGAACGACGCGACGATTTTTCGCGTGTTCCCGCCCCTCTGATGGCCACCTTTGGTACGCCGCAACTGGCGATGATGATCAATCTGGCCACCAAAACCAAACTGGCGTTGTCGGACATCGACAAGGTACGGGAAGGCTTGAGGACTCAGGGCTTTTTCCTGCAGCTGCCGCCGCCACCGGAAAACCTGCTCAAGGAACACCTCGCCCGCCAGGCCGCCGAGCGCGGCGATAACTAAGGACGACACCATGTACCAACATCTTGATCAGGAAGGTTTTGTGTTGCCCTATGCCACCGGCAAGGTGGTGTGTGTGGGGCGCAGCTACCGGGATCACGCCGCAGAGCTGAACAACCCGGTTCCCGAGGCGCCGCTGTTGTTTATCAAACCCGCTACCAGCCTGGTGCCCCTCGACGAGCCGCTGGTCCTGCCCGCCGGCCAGGGCCCGGTGCATCATGAGCTGGAAGTGGCGCTGCTGGTAGGTCGCCGGCTGTGCGAGGCCGGCCCTGCCGAGGCCCTGAATGCCGTGGTGGGCGTGGGGCTGGCGCTGGATCTGACCTTGCGCGCGGTGCAGGATGAGCTGAAGCGCAAGGGCCAGCCCTGGGAGCGGGCCAAGGCCTTTGACGGCAGTTGCCCCATGGGGCCTTTTGTGGCGCCGGATTTGCTGTCGCCGCTGCAACAACTGGACTTTTCCCTCACCGTTAACGGCACGCCCCGCCAGACCGGTAACACCGGGCTGATGATGTGGTCCATGGCCGAGCTGCTGGCCGAGATCAGTCAGTGCTTTACCCTGATGCCCGGCGACATTGTGCTCACCGGCACTCCCAAAGGGGTAGGGGAGCTGCAGGGCGGCGATGCACTCACCCTGACACTGGACAACCAGTTCGTCTTTGAGGCGAAGGTAGCGAAATAAATGCAGGCGAATTTCTGGCAGACCAAGACCCTCGACGAGATGACCGACGACGAGTGGGAGGCTCTGTGTGACGGTTGCGGCAAGTGCTGCCTCAACAAGCTGATAGACGAAGACACCGATGAGCTGGTGCACACCAATGTGGCCTGCGAGCTGCTCAATACCCACAGCTGCGCCTGCAGCGATTACGCCAACCGCTTTGCCCGGGTGCCCGACTGCCTGAAAATTACGCGGGACAAGCTGAGCGAATTTTACTGGCTGCCGTCGACCTGCGCCTACCGGGTGCTGGCGGAAGGCAAGTCATTGCCCTCCTGGCATCCGCTGCGCACCGGCTCCAAGAGCGCCATGCACCGAGCCGGTCAGTCGGTACGGGGCAAGGTAGTGCCGGAATCCAAGGCCGGCGACTGGGAAGATCACATCATTACCTGGGCCGGCTGACGATTGGTAAGGGGGAAGGAGGGCTGTGTGAGGAGACGGCCCCCTTCATATATCCCATACGCCTCACGCCTCACTCCTCACGGCCGCCGCCACGCGCACCCCGATAAACAGCACTGCCAGCGCGGCCAGTACCGCGAAAATCCCCATCAGCCATTGCGGCATGGACAGCCCCAGCCATTGCCAGTCAATGGAAGAGCAGTCGCCGCTGGGATAAAACACCGCCGGCCACCAGGCTTCCAGCTGAAACCAGGCGGGAAACTCGGCCACGGTGGAGCACTGATGAAAGGGTGAAGGATTAAGCTGATAACCCACATGCTCTTTGGCCAGTAAAAAGCCTTCCACCGAGGCCGCCAGCCAGCCCGTCAGGGCCAGCCCGCTGACCACCGCATGGCCGGGAGCCAGCCAGCCCAACAGGCCGGCGAGGATCACGCCGCCCAGCGCTGCCCGCTGGTACACGCACATCACACAGGGTGCGTAACCCTCCACATACTGGTAATACAGTGCCGCCAGCAGCAGGGCGGTGCTGCCCAGGGTCAGCAGGGCCCAGGCCAGGCGAGCGCGGGAAAACTGGTTCACGAATAAATCCTCGTTGGTCGGTGTGCAAGGAATGGGGTCGCTTGTGGGAGACTGGTCCGCTCTGTTATCATTTTTCGCGTTTTTTACTCTTTTTAACATTCCAGAGACAGAGTGGTTTCATGGTCATCAAGGCACAAAGCCCCGCCGGTTTTGCGGAAGAATATATCATCGAGTCCATCTGGAACAGCCGCTTTCCTCCCGGCTCCATTTTACCCGCCGAGCGGGAGTTGTCGGAGCTGATTGGTGTGACCCGCACCACCTTGCGGGAGGTGCTGCACCGGCTGGCCCGGGACGGTTGGCTGACCATCAAGCACGGCAAGCCTACCCGGGTGAATAATTTCTGGGAAACCTCCGGCCTCAATATACTGGAAACCCTGGCGCGGCTCGACGCCGAGAAAAGCCCCGAACTTATCGAACATCTGTTATCGGCCCGTACCCATATCAGCAGTATTTTTATTCGCGGGGCCATCCGCCATGATCCCGATGCCGTGCAGGAGCTGGTGGCGGGGCTGGAGCGGCTGCCCGACGATGCCGAGGCCTATTCCACGTTTGATTACGAATTGCACCGTCGTCTGGCCTTTGCCTCGGGCAATCCCATTTACGGGTTGATCCTCAACGGTTTCAAGGGGTTGTATTGCCGGGTTGGTCGTTATTACTTCTCCCGTGCCGGCGCCCGCACTCTGGCGGCTGACTATTACCGCAACCTGGCTGCTCACGCCCGTTCTGGGCAGGCGGATGCCGTAGTGGAGCTGGTACGGGAGTACGGCAAGGCCTCGGGCCGGCTGTGGCAGGAGATGCGCGATCAGTGGCCCGATCCCTGGGTGCAATCCTCATAATGACAAGGCCTCTCAATGAGAGGCCTTGTTGCTTCTGACCACTGTTGTGGCGCTAGCCGGCAGACTCGCTTTTGGGCGGGCAGCGGCTCAGCAGGGTGCCGCTGCCGTCGGCTTCTTCCTGTTCCAGAAAAACGTCGAACCCCCACAGCCGGTGCACATGCTTGACCACCTCGTGGCAGGAGTCAGACAGCGGTATGCGATTGTGAGGAACATGGCGCAGGGTCAGCGAGCGGTTGCCCTTGACCTCGACGTTGTAGACCTGAATATTGGGCTCCTGGTTCGACAGGTTGTACTGGTTAGACAGGGTCTGGCGCAACTGCCGGTAGCCGGCATCGTCGTGAATGGCGGAAATCTCCAGGTAGTTGCGGGTATCGTCGTCGGCCACGGCAAACAGGTGAAAATCCCGCATCACCTTGGGTGAGAGAAACTGGCTGACAAAACTCTCGTCCTTGAAATTCTCCATGGCAAAGTGCAGGGTCTTGACCCAGTCCGTTCCGGCAATGTCCGGAAACCAGGCCCGGTCTTCCTCGGTGGGCGCCTCGCAGATGCGACGAATATCCTGGAACATGGCAAAGCCCAGGGCATAGGGATTGATGCCCGAATAGTATTTGCTGTTGTAGGGCGGCTGAAACACCACATTGGTGTGGCTGTGCAGTATTTCCATCATGAACTTGTCGGTGACCAGGCCTTCATCGTACATGTGCTGGCAAATGGTGTAGTGCCAGAAGGTGGCCCAGCCTTCGTTCATCACCTGGGTCTGTTTCTGCGGATAAAAATACTGGCTGATCTTGCGCACGATGCGCACCACTTCCCGTTGCCAGGGCTCGAGCAGGGGCGCGTGTTTTTCAATGAAATAGAGCAGGTTTTCTTCCGGCTCTTTCGGGTAGCGCTGTTTCTGTTTTTGTTTTTCGTCCTGCATGCGCGGCAGGGTACGCCACAGCTCGTTGACCTGGGTTTGCAGGTAGGCCTCGCGTGCCTTTTGCCGGCGCCGCTCTTCCGCCAGCGACAGCTTCTGCGGCCGTTTGTAGCGGTCGACACCGTAGTTCATCAGGGCATGGCAACTGTCGAGCAGGCTTTCCACTTCCGAAACGCCGTATTTTTCCTCGCATTCGTTGATGTAATGCTTGGCAAACAGCAGATAGTCGATAATCGACTCGGCGTCGGTCCAGGCCTTGAACAGGTAGTTGTTCTTGAAAAAGGAATTATGACCGTAGCAGGCGTGGGCCATCACCAGTGCCTGCATGGGCATGGTGTTCTCTTCCATCAGGTAGGCGATGCAGGGGTTGGAGTTGATGACAATCTCGTAGGCCAGGCCCATCTGGCCACGCTTGTAGGTTTGCTCGGTCTGAATGAATTTCTTGCCGTAGGACCAGTGATGGTAGCCAATGGGCATGCCGATGCTGGAGTAGGCATCCATCATCTGCTCGCCGGTGATGATCTCAATCTGGTTGGGATAGGTGCTCAGCCCGTAGCTTTCGGCGATACGGGCAATTTCCCTGTGGTAGGCCTCGAGCAGGTCAAAGGTCCAGTCCGGTCCGTCACTGAGCGGCCGGCTTTTTTTCAGTGCTTGTGCCATAGGTTACCTCACGCCGCCTGTTTCCTGAACAGCTCCCGGAACACGGGATAGATATCATCCACCGAGCGAATGTGCTCCATGGCAAAGGTTGAAAATTGCCGAGCAATGGCTTCATATTCGTGCCACAGGCTCTGGTGGGCCCGATTGGTGATCTCGATATAGGTGTAGTAACGCACCAGCGGCATGATGTCTTTCTGCAGCAGTTGCCGGCACAGGGGAGAATCGTCTGCCCAGTTGTCACCGTCCGACGCCTGGGCGGCGTAGATGTTCCACTGATCTGCCGGGTATCGCTCGGCCATCACTTCTTTCATTAGCTGCAACGCGCTTGAAACGATGGTGCCGCCGGTTTCTTGG
This sequence comes from Oceanimonas sp. GK1, assembly GCF_000243075.1. NCBI lineage: Bacteria > Pseudomonadati > Pseudomonadota > Gammaproteobacteria > Aeromonadales > Aeromonadaceae > Oceanimonas > Oceanimonas sp. GK1. The sequence continues at coordinate 2,198,500 of NC_016745.1, forward strand.
GAGTAGAAAAATTCCTGCTCGTCCACTTCTTTCGCCTGGGTATGGTGACGAATAAACACCACGTCCACGTTTTTGTAACTGCGGGTAAGAAACAGATACAGCAACAGGTAAAAGCGCTTGGCCATGTCCTTGGTGGCCTGATCCATGGAGCCGGAAACGTCCATCAGGCAGAACATCACAGCCTGGGTAGACGGCACCGGCCGTTTAACGAAGTTGTTGTAACGCAAATCGAAGGTGTCGATAAAGGGCACCGCCGCAATGCGTCGTTTGAGTTCGGTGATCTCGTCCTCCAGATCCTGAATGCGGGCGTAGTTTTCCGCCGGGCGCTTGCCCAGCTCCGCCAGCTCTTGCTCAAGATCGGCCACGGTTCTCTTTTTCCCTGCCTGCAAGGCGGTGCGCCGGGCCAGAGACTGGCGCAGTGAGCGCACCACATTGATGTTGGCCGGCACCCCGTCGGCGGTGTAGCCGGCGCGAAAGGTTTTCATTTCGCTGATCTTGTTGAGCTTGTTCTTCTCGAGGTTGGGCAGCTCCAGGCCATCGAACAGCAGATCCAGGTATTCGTCCTTGGAGATCTGGAACACGAAGTCATCCTGACCTTCTCCCTGGTTGCTGGCATCGCCCTTGCCACTGCCCCCCCCGCCACCGCCGGAAGGGCGGTCGACCTTGTCACCTTTTATAAACTGATCGTTGCCGGGGTGCACCTGATCCCGGTGCCCCCCTTTGCCGTGATGAAAGAAAGGCTCGGAGATGTCCCGGGTAGGAATAGAGACACTCTCGCCCTTGTCGATATCCTGAATGCTGCGTTTGAGCACCGCGTCTGATACCGCCTTTTTAAGCTGCTGTTTGTAGCGGCGGATGAAGCGCTGCCGGTTGACAGCGCTCTTGTTGCGGCCATTCAGTCGTCTGTCGATAAAATGCGCCATGATTCCCCCAACTGATCGCTATCAGCTTGACTTGCGTACCCGCAGGTACCATTCGGACAGCAACCGGACCTGCTTGCGGGTGTAGCCCTTTTCCATCATGCGATCCACGAAGTCGTCGTGCTTTTTCTGCTCGTCGGCACTGGTTTTCGCATTGAAGGAGATGACCGGCAGCAGCTCTTCGGTATTGGAGAACATTTTCTTCTCGATAACGGTTCTGAGCTTCTCGTAGCTGGTCCAGTTGGGGTTTTTGCCGGCGTTGTTGGCCCGGGCCCGCAGCACGAAGTTGACGATTTCGTTGCGGAAATCCTTGGGGTTGCTGATGCCGGCCGGTTTTTCGATTTTCTCCAGCTCGGCATTGAGCGCGGAACGGTCGAACAGCTGCCCGGTATCCGGATCCCGGTATTCCTGATCCTGAATCCAGAAGTCGGCATAGGTGACATAACGGTCGAAGATGTTCTGACCATACTCGGAGTAGGACTCGAGATAGGCGGTCTGAATTTCCTTGCCGATGAACTCCACGTATTTGGGGATAAGGTACCCCTTGATGAACTCCAGGTAACGGTCGTGTATTTCCTGGGGGTACTGCTCCCGTTCGATCTGCTGCTCAAGCACATAGAACAGGTGCACCGGGTTGGCGGCCACTTCGGCGTGGTCGAAGTTGAATACCCGGGACAGGATCTTGAAGGCAAAGCGGGTCGACAGGCCGGTCATGCCTTCGTCCACGCCGGCGTAATCCCGGTATTCCTGGTAGGACTTGGCCTTGGGATCCGTGTCTTTCAGGGTTTCACCGTCGTAGACCCGCATCTTGGAATAGATGCTGGAATTCTCCGGCTCTTTGAGTCGAGACAGCACGGTAAACTGGGCCAGGGTTTCCAGGGTGCCCGGGGCACACTTGGCGGTGGACAGCTCACTGTTGGTCAGCAGTTTCTGATAAATCTCCACTTCCTCGGTGACCCGCAGGCAATAAGGCACCTTGACGATATAGACCCGGTCGAGGAAGGCCTCGTTGTTCTTGTTGTGTTTGAAGTGCTGCCATTCCGACTCGTTGGAGTGGGCCAGAATGATGCCGTCAAAGGGCAGGGCGGAAAGCCCTTCAGTACCGTTATAGTTGCCTTCCTGGGTGGCGGTGAGCAGCGGGTGCAGCACCTTGATGGGCGCCTTGAACATTTCCACGAACTCCATCATGCCCTGGTTGGCCTTGCACAGGGCACCGGAATAGGAATAGGCGTCGGCATCGTCCTGGGCGTAATGCTCCAGCTTGCGAATATCGACCTTGCCCACCAGCGAGGAGATGTCCTGGTTGTTGTCGTCACCGGGCTCGGTTTTGGCTACGGCGATCTGGTCAAGCACCGAGGGGTACACCTTTTCGACCCGAAAGCGGGTAATGTCGCCGCCGTATTCGTGCAGGCGTTTAACTGCCCAGGGAGACATGATAGGCCTCAGGTAGCGGCGCGGAATGCCGTATTCCTGCTCCAGAATGGGGCCGTCTTCGTTCATGTCGAACAGACAGAAGGGATGATCGTTGACCGGCGACCCCTTGATACGATAAATCGGCACCTTTTGCATCAGGGCCTTGAGGCACTCGGCCAGGGATGACTTACCACCCCCCACCGGACCCAGCAGATAAAGAATTTGTTTCTTCTCTTCCAGCCCCTGGGCGGCGTGTTTCAGATAGGACACGATCTGCTCGATGCTGTCTTCCATGCCGTAAAATTCGGCGAAGGCAGGGTAGCGGGCAATTACCCGGTTGGAAAACAGCCGGCTGTATCTGGGCACCTGAGCGGTGTCGATCATTTCCGGCTCGCCGATGGCCATCAGCAACCGCTCGGAAGCGGATGCGTAACAGGCCTTGTCTTCGCGGCAAAGGTCGAGGAACTCTTGCAGGCTGTATTCCTCTTCCTTGGCTTTTTCATAGCGCGTTTGATAGTGCTCGAAAATACCCATGGTCATTCCCCCTGATTACTAACGACTCTTGATAAAAGACAGAGCCGTGCGCACACACATTTCACATCCTGTAATGATAAGGTTAGTCAGGGTTGCGCCATTGTGCTCGTGTAAGGCCCGGAAAAAACTGACATTTGTGCAAAACGCCGAGGGGACTTCCCTGAGACCGCGAGACAGGGAAGCCCGGTGTTGTGGCACCGCTGCCGGCATGCATGGAAGCCGGTGTCATCCAGCACTCCATGATGCACCCAAGTGTTTACCATGACGTCAACGTAACACTCGGAAAAGTAACGGCAAATCCTGCTGTCTTTTATGATTTTTTACGTTGACTTCACATTTTGCTCCGGTTACATTGAACGAGCATCACGGTCTAGCCATTTGCTGCAGCTCAATGAAAGCAACTTGTTAGGTGAGATGCATAGCTCTGTTTAAGCACGTTTCCGTTTGTTTGACCCTCGCCAGCCGAGGGTTTTCTTTTATCTGCACTGCTTGGTTACGTTAACGTCAACGTATTATGGCGGCATTAATATGTTCGAAATTTTTGAATATATTGGCCATGAATTTCCGGTTTTTCTCTCCGTTTGTCCGGGTTAGTCTGAACTTAATTCAACAAGTGCCCATTGTTGTTGGGCTTTTTATTTCATTCAATATTACTGCATTACGGAGCCAGCCCATGTCCCATACCCTGATACTCAAATCCAGCATTCTTGGTGAACATTCCGAATCCGGCCGGTTAATTGATTATTTCGTATCCCAGCTGGACGAGCAGCATTGCCGGGTTAGGGATCTGGCCGCCGCGCCACTGCCCGTGCTGGACGGTGAGGGCGCCCAGGCCCTGCGTGGTGGTGGTGAGCTGAACGACCAGCAACGTTCACTGCTGGCGCTGTCCAACGAGCTGGTTGCGGAGCTGAAAGCCGCCGACCGGGTGGTGATTGCCGCTCCCATGTACAACTTTCATATTCCGGTACAGCTCAAGGCCTGGATTGATCTGATATGTCGGGCCGGCGTGACCTTTCGTTATACCGAGCAAGGACCGGAAGGCCTGCTTAAGGGCAAGAAAGCGGTGGTTATCACGACCCGTGGTGGTCAGCACAAGGGCAGTTCCCGGGATTTGATCGCACCCTATATGGAAACCGTGCTGGGCTTTCTGGGCATTACGGATGTGGAATTTGTCTATGCCGAAGGCCTGAACATGGGCGGTGATGCTCGTGAAGCCGGCCTGGAAGCCTCCCGGGTACAACTGAGCCAGCTGACTGCCGGTTAACCGGTATTAGTGATTGCAACGATAAAAAGGGCTGCCGTGGCAGCCCTTTTTGATGGCTTGATTTAACGGCTCAGCCAAAATGCTGGCGAATGCAGCGTTCCAGAATGCCGATGGTCTGGTCGACATGCTCTTTTTCAATGATCAGCGGCGGTGACATGGCGATGGCATCGCCCAGCGAGCGCAGCATCAGTCCTTGCTCCCAGGCCATGCTCTGAATGGCGGCCCCGGTGGTGCCGGCCTGGCCGGCTGGCGCCTCGAACTCCACGGCGGCAATGAGTGAATAGTTGCGAATGTCGATCACGCCGGGCAGTCCTTTCAGGCTGTGCAGCCCCTGTTCGAAATAGCGGCTGATCTCGCCATCCGCGGCGCCGCGCTGGTACAGGCCGTGCTGCTCGTAGACATCCAGGGTGGCCATGGCGGCGGCACAGGCCAGGGGATGGGCCGAATAGGTGTAACCGTGGAAAAATTCCACGCCGCTGGCGCTGGCTTCCATGATGGCATCATGAATGTGATCGCCGGCCAGCACGGCCCCCATGGGGGCGGCGCCATTGGTCAGGCCCTTGGCGGTGGTCATGATGTCGGGTTGTACGTTAAAGGTCTGGCTGGCAAATACGTTACCGGTGCGGCCAAAACCACAGATCACTTCATCGAAGATAAGCAGTATGCCGTGCTGATCGCAGATTTCCCGAATGCGCTGCAAGTAACCCACCGGAGGTGGCAGCACCCCGCCGGCCCCGGTGATGGGCTCGATGATCACCGCGGCAATACGGCTGGCGTCGTGCAGCTTGATGAGTTTCTCCAGCTCGTTGGCCATCTCTACGCCGCCGTGCAGGGGCAGGCCGCGGGAAAAGGCATTGCGCGCCAGATCCTGGGTATGAGACAGGTGATCGGTGGGCAGCCACTGGCCAAAAGCCTTGTAGTTGCTGGTGATGCCACCGACGGCAATGCCACCGAAGTTGACCCCGTGATAGCCCCGCTCGCGACCGATAAACAGCTGCCGGCCAGCTTCGCCCCGGGCATGGTGATAGGCCAGCGCCATTTTCAGGGCGGTGTCCACCGACTCGGAGCCGGAGTTGGTATAAAACACCCGGTTCAGATTGCCCGGCGCCAGTGCGGCGAGACGCTCCGACAGTTCGAATGACAGCGGATGGCCAAAGCCGAAGCAGGGGGCATAGTCGAGCTCCCGGGCCTGGCGGGCGATGGCCTCGGCAATGTGCGGGTTGCCGTGGCCGGCGTTGCAGCACCACAGACCGGCGGTCATGTCGAGTACCCGGCGGTTGTCGTCGGTGATCCAGTGCATGCCTTCGGCACCGGTGAGCATACGGGGGCTGGCCTTGAAGCCCTTGTTGGGGGTGAATGGCATCCAGTGGGCGGCTAACGGGTTTTTGTTCATGCTGGCACTCTCTCAGACTCTTGTTATGGGCGCCTCGGGCGCAGTGATTAAGGCCAGTGTGGACAAAAGCCGGTAACGGGAAAATCACATTGTTTCAATGTTCAGTTTGAGGGTGCTTAACATGTGGCAAGATGCTTATTATGCCAACATACATTAATTCTGCTGAAGTAACCCGGCCTTTCTTGCTACCGAGTCGGTTGTGATGATCACTGTTTCATGTATGAAACACTTACAAGTCGACTAAATGACTTAAAAAAACAATGGCTTGGATGTTTTTCAGTATTAAGTATTAACCGGTATTTACAGAGAGGGAGGAGGGGCTTGTTATCAGCTTTGAAATTAGCTGATAAAAATCAAAAGGATATAAGTTATGGCATGGATGATGCCTTGTTTCCTTCAGTCTGCCGGTGACGGTAACCGGCATCGTATTCATGGGGCGAATGCGTATCTATCGCGAGTCACGTATTTTTGCCCGGGAGTCTGGAGGCTGTTATGGATAAACAACAACAGGGAGCATCAAGGGCAGAAGGCACTGCAAGCCTGGTTGCTCTGATGGTATCAATGGCGAGAGTCACTCGGGTTGCACCCTTGGCACTTGTTGCCACCTTCTTGCCGGTGACCACTGCGGATGCCCGGCCCGTTACCTTTAATACGCAACAACAGGTGCTCGCAACATTCGGCAAGCATGTGTTCTTTGACGAATCCCTGTCTACCCCGGGCAATAAGCAGGGCTGTGTGTCTTGCCACGCGCCCGAGCAGGGCTGGACCTTTCCCGACTCCGAAACCAATCTGGGGCCGGTCGGTGCCCCGGGGGCCAAGCCCGGTGATCGGGGCAAGATCAAGCCGCCTACCGTGGCCTATGGCAGTTTTGTCAGACATTTTCAGCCCTGCAATGAAGGCAATATCTTTGGTATACCCGAGTGGTGCGGAGGGCTGTTCTGGGATGGACGTGCCGAAGGCACCGCACCCGATGGCGCTTACCCCCAGGGTAATGGGGCAGTCAGTGAATCGGTGGCCTGGGAGGATCTGCAGCTGAATCCGCGTTATTACGGTGATTACGCCGCTTTTCTGGGGCCACTGACCGACCAGGCCCTCAACCCGGCCCAACGACCCAATGTAGAGCAGAACGCCGGTGAAAAGAAGGTATGCCAGCAGGTGAAAACCGCGAAGTACAAGAAACTCTATGAGCAGGCCTTTGGCGAGCCGGTCAACTGCCAGAACAACCCCAAACACAACCCCGCCTACCGGGTGGCCTTTAAGCGGATTGCCCTGTCGCTGGCGGCCTACCAGACCTCACCGGATGTGAACTCGTTCAGCTCGCTCAGGGATCTGGCCCTCTATCGGGAGCTGGGCTGCAAAGGCGAGGTCGATTATGCCGAGTACGTCACACCCGAGATTTGCAACGCACTGGCATGGCTGAAACAAGACCAGAACACCTGGGGCAAGTTTCCGTTGGCCTTTGTGGGGCTGGGGCTGGATGCTGCCGAAATCCGCAAGATTAATCGTGGCCACGATATCTTTTATGGCATCAGCAGTGCAAGGGGTGATTTGAATGACGGCAACCCGGGGGATCGGGGTCTGGCGAATGGCCCAATCAGCACCGGGAACCCCAGTTTTTCAGGGGTGGGCATTAATGCGCTATGCGTAGTATGCCATGCCGATAATCCTGGCGATGATGGCACCGAGCCAAGACAACTTTATACCGATCAGGCCTATCATAATATCGGTATTCCCTATAACCGCGAGATACCCGATACCTTAAAGGGAGAAATCATCGGCCTGAAGGGGCATGTTGATTACAATACTTCTGGATCTGAGCTTCATGAAGGTGAGTTCCGCTCGCCGACCCTGCGTGACGTCGCCAAGGGAGAGGAAGACGGCTTCATCAAGGCCTATGCGCATAATGGCTACTTCAAGAGCCTGAAAGGCATTATTCATTTCTACGGCAGCCGGGATTTGAAAAAGCGCTGTGACTTTGTGCCTCAAGATGAGCAAAGAAGGGTTGCCCTTGGTGGACCGGTGATAGCCAACTATGAGGTGATCGATTACCCCATTGTCAATGCCACCGAAGCGGAGGCCCATGCCAATGACTGCTGGCCGGAGCCGGAATTTTTCAATGCCGCTGGGTTTGTGGTCGGTCAGTTTGACTTTTATCCCGAAGAGGAAGAAGCCCTGGCGGCCTACATTCGCGCCTTGAGCGACACCCATATTGCCAAGGCACCGTAACCGCGATATCAGAAAAGCAAAAAGCCCGCTCTGTAAGCGGGCTTTTTTTGAATCTGGTGCGTTCTAGTGGATTCGAACCACCGACCCCCACCATGTCAAGGTGGTGCTCTAACCAACTGAGCTAAGAACGCGTTTTATATTAATTTGGTGCGTCCTAGTGGATTCGAACCACCGACCCCTACCATGTCAAGGTAGTGCTCTAACCAACTGAGCTAAGGACGCTTTGATACTGCGTGAATAATAACTGGTGCGTTCTAGTGGATTCGAACCACCGACCCCCACCATGTCAAGGTGGTGCTCTAACCAACTGAGCTAAGAACGCATCGTGCCCTGAGGCGCTGCGTATACTAGCCAAGGGGCGGGGGCTGGGCAAGCCTTTTTTCTTCCGCAACAACCGGATGGAGAACTATTGTTCAGCCCGGTGAAAGATTGCACCGGCGCAGGAATTTCTGCCAGGCGCTGGCGTGATCCAGTGTTAGCTGGCGGTAGCGGGTATAAATCTGGCTGTTGAGGCCGGAAGCATACCATTGCCGGTATTCGGCCATGATGTCGTGGCGTTCCGGCGGTGGCGTTAGACTTTGCTTCAGTAGGGGGGCGAGGCGCACAAAATGGCGGTCCAGCTCGCCCAGCCGGGCCTGAATGTCCTGAATGTAATAGTGCTCCATGGCGTTGCGCAGCCGTTCGGCATCGGCCTTGCCCGCCGGTCCGCAGTCGAATTGCTCCAGTCTGCCGAGAAAGCCGATGCTTTGCTTCAGGTAATGGGCCGCGCTGTGCAGGGAATAGTACAGCTCGCCCAGGTAGTCGTTGTTATAGAGGCCACCCAAGCGGTTGTTGAAGGCGGTGCTGTCGAGCCTGTCGAGCTGCGGCGTTCCCCCGGCCTGCTGGTGAAGGCTGGCAAACAGGGAAAAGGCGTTGAGAGTGGCCTGAAAGCCACGGTGATCGTCGGCCACCGGGCGTTGGCGCGGCGTCAGGGCGGCACGAATTTCCGGCTCAGCCACCATCATGTTCCAGTGATAACCGGGCAGCAGGGGGGCTTTTTGTTGCTCAAGCTCCTGCAGCCAGGTCTGCAATTCCTTATCACCGCTCTGGTTCCGGCAGTCCTGCAGCCCCTGCTGAAAGCGCAGATGATAGAGCAGCACGGCGCCGGCACTTTGGCTTTTGCCGATGGGGCTGTTGTGCTCGCCCACCAGAGGCAACAGCCGGCATTCTCCCAATTTTAGGGTATCGAGCAGCCCGGCGCTGATGCGCGGCTGACCCATTTGCAGCCGGCGTTGGGCCGGCAGCGAAGGCAGTGGCGGCGGGTTGGTCAGCGCAGGGGGCTCGGTGTCCAGCACGTTGGCCACTCGGGCCAGGTAAGTGTCAAAGGCCGTTTTCAGTGCCTGGCGATCCTCACAGCCCGTCAACCAGAGGCAGGCCAGCGCGATCACGATGATGGACCTTTTCATGAATCCTTCCTAACCGCCATATCAACAAACAAGCCGCTATCGTCAAGCCTACCAGAAAACCGAGCCAGAAGCCGTGGGGGCCCATGGCCGGCACCAGCCAGTTGGTCAGCCCCAGCACCACGCCTACCGGCAAGCCACACAGCCAGTAGGCCACCAGGGTGATATAAAAAATCACCTGGGTATCTTTATAGCCGCGCAGGGCAGCGGCACCGATCACCTGCACCGAATCGGATATCTGGTAAAGGGAAGCCAGCAGCAGCAGGCTGGCGGCCAGCTCCAGCACCTCGGCATTATCGGTATAAATGCCGCTGATCCAGTAGCGACTCAGGGCCGTGGCAAGCGCCGTGGCCACCGCCAGCAGGGCGCCAAAGCCGATGCCCGCCTGGCTGGCGATTTTGGCCTGGGTGGCCAGGCCTTCGCCGAGGCGGTGGCCCACCCGTATGGTGAGTGCCATGCCGAGACTCAGCGGCAGCATGAAAATCATGCTGGAAAAGTTGATGGCAATCTGGTGGCCGGCCACCACATCGGATCCCAGCGGAGCCAGCAGCAGGGCCACCACGGTAAACAGGGTCACTTCACAAAAAATCGCCATGGCAATGGGAAAACCCAGGCGAAAAATACGCCCGATGCTGGCCCAATCCGGGGCGGTGAGGGTGGTAAACACGGCAAAGCGGTTCAGCAGGGGCGAGCGGTGAGTGTAGATGATCATGGCAATCAGCATGGCCCAGAACACCAGCGCCGAGGCATAACCGCACCCCACGCCACCCAGCTGGGGCAGCCCGAGTTTGCCGTGGATCAGCACATAGTTGGCGGGCACGTTTACCGCCAGGCCAATAAAACCGATGATCATGGTGGGTTTGGTATGGGACAGCCCCTCGCTGAAATTACGCAACACCTGGTACAGGGCATAGGCGGGCATGCCCCAGAGAATGCCGTGCAGGTAACCGGTGGTTTTTTCCGCCAGCAAGGGCTCCACGTCCATCCAGTGCAGCACCATGGGGGAAAAATACAATGCCAGCGAAGCCGGTACCAGTACCACCAGGGTGAGCCAGAAGCCCTGGTGTACGGCACCGGCCACCTCATCGTGGCGACGGGCGCCGTTGAGTTGCGATATGATGGGGGTGAGCGCCATGACCACGCCCTGTACCAGCAGGATGACCGGCAGCCAGAAGCTGGTGGCCACGGCCACCGCCGCCATGTCGGTGGCGCTGATCTGCCCGGCCATCACGGTATCGACAAAGCTCATGGTGGTTTGCGCGATCTGGGCCACCAGTATGGGACCACACAGCCGCAGCAAATGCCGGGTTTCGGTCAGAAAAGAGGAAAAGGACATGTTGCTCTCGCTCAGGAAAAATGCCGTGGACGTGACTGGCCGGCGCGCATGAATGACCGGAGAGTGGTACGAAATGATAGCCATCGCCACAAACCGTGAATATAACGGTTGCCGGTGCCTTTTCCCATTATTTTAAACTGCTTTTATATGGATTTACGCGATGTTTACCGGAATTGTGCAGGGGCAGGGTACCCTGCTGAATATCATTGAAAAAGCCGACTTTCGTACCCATGTGGTGACCCTGCCCGACGAACTGCTGCCCGGACTGGCGCTGGGGGCATCGGTGGCTCACAACGGCTGCTGCCTGACCGTCACCGCCATTGATGGCGACAAGGTCAGCTTTGACCTGATGCAGGAAACCCTGAGGGTCACCAACCTGGGGCAGCTCAAGGTGGGGGACCAGGTCAACCTGGAGCGGGCAGCCCGTTTTGGTGACGACATTGGTGGCCATGCCATGTCCGGGCACATCATGGGCATGAGTGAACTGCTGGAACGCATTGAGACCGAGACCAATACCACCTTGCGCTTTGCCGTGCCCGAGGGCTTAAACAAGTATCTGTTTACCAAGGGGTATATTGGTGTTGATGGCATCAGCCTGACCCTGGGGGAGGTGACCGCCGAGCATTTTGCCGTGCATTTGATCCCCGAAACCCTGTCCCGCACCAACCTGGGCAGGGTGCAGCCCGGTTACCGGGCCAACCTGGAGGTGGATCCGCAAACCCAGGCCATTGTGGACACGGTGGAGCGGGTGCTGGCCCGTCAGCCATAAAGCGAAAGCCGGGAAGTCCCGGCTTTCATCAACCAATTAAATTATGCCAACATACATCAATATGTATAACCAATGAGCGAATTGCTAAAAATACTGCTCGTCGTCAGCATCTACCCGTACTTCAACTTCGTCACTGTCTTCATGGCACAGCAGCGTGATGTGCATGGTATTGCAGCAGGCCTGACAATCTTCGTAATAATTCTGATCGCCCCCGGAAGCATCCACTTCAATACGGGTATGGTGGCCGCAATGAGGACAGATAATGGTTTGCTCAAAATAATCACGCATGACAGTTCTCCCGGTAGTGACGTGATCAGGCCTCGGGCAGACTTTGGCAAGAGCGGCCGCCATCCAGGGCGATGATCTGACCGGTCAGGTAGGCCGGCCCTTCCAGCAAAAAGGCGACGGTATCGGCAATTTCCTGGGGCGTTCCCAGCCGACCCATGGGTACCGATCCCAGCACCTTGTGTTTTTGTGCCTCGCTCAGTTCGTGCTCGGGCCAGATAATGGGGCCGGGCGCAATGCCGTTCACCCGCACGTCGGGAGCCAGCTCTGCCGCCAGGGCCCGGGTCAGGGTGGCCAGGGCGTTTTTGGCCATGCTGTAGGGCAGGTGATGACGCAGGCCATTGGTGGCATGAATATCCACCATGTTGACAATGGCGCCTTTTTCTCGGACCAGGGCGGGGGTCAGGGCCTGGCTCAGCAGCAGCGGGGCGGCGGCATTGGTGGCGGAAAGCTCCAGCCACTGGGCCGGGGTGATTTCGCCAAAACGACTGGGATAAAAGGCGGAGGCGTTATTGACCAGGGCGCTGATGCGGCCAAAACAGCCCAGGGCGCGGTCGGCCATGGCGTTGATCTCATCAAGGCGGGTCAGGTCCTGCTGCAGCAGGCGCACACTGTCGGGGCGCGCCCGGTTCAGGCTGTCGGCCAGGGCGCTGGCTTCCTGTTCACTGTGGTGATAGTGCAATACCAGGCAATATCCCTGAGCATGCAGACAACGACTGATTTCTGCACCAATGCGCCTGGCGGCGCCGGTGATCAACACCACGGGTTGCGACATGGCTTCTCCTAGCTGGCGATAATGTTTAACAGGCTGGTTTTGGCCTGCTGAAGATAAGGCTGACCAAACAGATTAACATGATTGAGCAGGTGGTAGAGGTTGTAGATCTCGCGCCGCGCCCGGTAACCCTCTTCCCGGGGCCAGACGGCGTCGTAACCCTGGTAGAACACGCTGGGAAACTGACCAAACAGTTCGGTCATGGCGATATCGGTTTCACGGTCACCAAAATAACTGGCCGGATCAAACAACACTCCCTGTCGTTCACAAAAACCAAGGTTGCCACGCCACAAATCCCCGTGCAACAGGCAGGCGCTGGGCTGGTGGCTGGCCAGACGGTTCTTGATGGCCCCCACGATTTCCTCGATATCGCCAAAATGAATGTCCTTGTCTTCCAGCAACTGCAACTGCCAGCCGATGCGTTGCTCGGCAAAAAAGGTCGCCCACTTTTTGTGCCAGGCGTTGGGCTGCACCGTGGTGCCGATGAAATTGTCTTCATCCCAGCCATACATGGGCTGGGTACTGCCCTTATGTAAATGCGCCAGTTGCCGACCCAGCATGTGCCAGCCCTGCTCGTCGGCCTCTCCAAGTTCCAGGTATTCCAGCACCAGGAAGCTGCTGCTGACGGTGGTACCACAGCACACCGGACGGGGCACTCTCAGGGTCTGGCTGTTGACCAGATGCTCCAGACTCGTCCATTCTGCGCGAAACATATCGATGGCGGCACGGTCATTGAGTTTAACGAAATAGGTGTGGTGGCCATCGCTGATACGAAATGCCTGGTTAATGTCACCACCGCTCAGGGGAGTGCGCTCAACCAGGGTGAACTCGGTGTTGATGGCGTCGCTGATCTGACTGGCAATGATGGGCCACATGGCAGTTTCACTCCTGGGTGCCGGGTTTTGCCACAGTATAGGTCAAAAGCCGGCACGACCGGGGGCGAGCACAGAATGAGGTAAACCGCATGATAAAACGACTGAAACAATGGCTGTCAGGCCCGAAACACGAACCGCCTCTGCCCATGCAGGAAGAAGTGGCGGTGGCGGCACTGCTCAGCGAAGTAATGCTGGCCGATGGTGTGGCCAGCAACCGCGAGCGGCAACAACTGGAAAGCCTGCTGGCCCGGTTGTTTGGCCAGACCTCCGCCGAGGTGCACGACTGGCTGGAGCAGGGCAGGGCACGACAGGAGGAGGCGGTCTCCCTGTTTGAGTTCACCACTCACCTCAAGGCGCTGCCGGTGCCTCAGCGGGAAGCCATTTTGCTGGCCCTGTGGCAGATGGCACTGGCCGATGGCGAGCTGGATCCCCAGGAGGAGGCCATTGTGCGTCAGGTGGCCGATCTGCTTTATATTCCCCACAGCCGCTATATTCGCCTCAAGCATCAGGCGGAAAAGCCATCGGGCGGTTGAGCGCGCGTGGCGACGGGGCACGAATTCTGTTACCCTTTTCGCCCTCGACCTGTGCCGCCGGGTAACCCCATTGCGTGCCAGGCTGGCAAGGTAACGCCAGATGGTCGGGAACGAATGACACGACCGTTTTCACACATACATGTGCACTTTGGTAGGGTGCACCACTGTCAAGGATATTTCATGCCGACAATTACCCTTCCCGATGGCAGCCAACGCCATTTCGAGCAACCCGTCACCATCATGGACGTGGCCCAGGATATCGGTCCGGGCCTGGCCAAGGCCTGCATCGCCGGGCGCATCGATGGCGAGCTGGCGGATGCCTGTGAGCTCATCAGCCACGACGCCACCCTGTCGATCATTACCGCCAAGGATCAGGACGGCCTCGAGATAATTCGTCACTCCTGCGCCCATCTGCTGGGACATGCCATCAAGCAACTGTGGCCTGAAACCAAAATGGCCATTGGTCCGGTGATCGACAACGGCTTTTACTATGATGTTGACCTCGAGCATACCCTGACCGAGGAAGACGTTCAGAAGCTGGAAGCCCGCATGCTGGAGCTGGCCAAGACCGAATACGCCGTGGTCAAAAAGAAGGTGAGCTGGCAGGAAGCGCGGGACACCTTTGCCCGTCGGCATGAGTCATACAAAATTGAGATCCTCGATCAAAACGTCAGCCAGCATGACAAGCCCGGTCTGTACCACCACGAGGAATACATCGACATGTGCCGGGGCCCGCACGTGCCCAATATGCGCTTCTGCCAGCACTTCAAGCTGCAGAAGGTCTCCGGCGCCTACTGGCGTGGTGATTCCAAGAACAAGATGCTACAGCGCATCTACGGCACCGCCTGGGCCGACAAGAAGGCACTGAAGTCCTACCTGGTGCAGCTGGAAGAAGCCGCCAAGCGGGATCACCGCAAGATAGGCAAACAGCTCGACCTGTACCACATGCAGGAAGAGGCCCCGGGCATGGTGTTCTGGCACAACGACGGCTGGACCATTTTCCGCGAGCTGGAAACCTTTGTGCGGGACAAGCTGCGCGAATACAAATATGAAGAGGTGAAAGGCCCCTTCATGATGGACAGGGTGCTGTGGGAGAAGTCCGGCCACTGGGACAAGTACGCCGATCACATGTTCACCACCCATTCCGAAAGCCGGGATTACGCCATCAAGCCGATGAACTGCCCGGGCCACGTGCAGATCTTCAACCAGGGGCTGAAGTCCTACCGGGATCTGCCGCTGCGCATGGCCGAATTCGGCTGTTGCCACCGCAACGAGCCGAGCGGCGCCCTGCACGGTCTGATGCGGGTACGCGGCTTTACTCAGGATGATGCCCACATCTTCTGTACCGAAGATCAAATTCAGAGCGAAGTGTCCGCCTGTATCCAGATGGTGTACGACACCTACGAGACCTTCGGCTTCACCAACATCGCGGTCAAGCTGTCCACCCGTCCGGAGCAGCGCATCGGCAGCGACGAGATCTGGGACAAGGCCGAGCTGGCCCTGGAGCAGGCGCTCAAGGCCTACGGCATTGAATACGAGCTGCAGCCGGGCGAGGGGGCCTTTTACGGTCCCAAGATTGAATTCACCCTGCACGATTGCCTCAACCGTGCCTGGCAATGCGGCACCGTCCAGCTCGACTTCGCCCTGCCCGGTCGCCTGGGGGCCAGCTATGTGGGCGAAGACAACGAACGCCATGTGCCGGTGATGATCCACCGCGCCATTTTGGGCTCCATCGAGCGTTTTATCGGCATCCTGATTGAGGAATACGCCGGTCTGTTCCCGACCTGGCTGGCTCCCACCCAGGCGGTGGTACTGAACATTACCGACAATCAGTCCGAATATGCCAAAAACCTGGTCGAGTCCCTGAATAATGTTGGCATTAGAGCCAAGGCGGACTTGAGAAATGAGAAAATTGGCTTTAAAATCCGCGAGCATACTCTCAAGCGGGTACCTTTCATGCTGGTATGTGGCGACAAAGAAGTCGACGCCGGCAAGGTAGCGGTTCGTACCCGAAAAGGGCAGGATCTGGGAACCTTCGATGTTGACGCGCTGATCGCGCTCATTCAACAAGAGGTTCAGACCCGCGGAAAGAAAACAGTGGAGGATAGGTTATAAAAGGCGCCAAAAAAGGGGGCAAGCCCGCTCCCCGCAATCGACTGAATGAAGAAATCCGACTGAAAGAAGTTCGTCTGGTCGGCCTGGAAGGTGAAGCATTGGGGGTCGTGTCCATCAATGAGGCACTGAGCGCTGCCAGCGAGGCGGGCGTCGATCTGGTGGAAATCAGTCCCAATGCCGAGCCTCCCGTTTGCCGAATCATGGATTACGGCAAGTTCCTTTACGAAAAGAGTAAAGCGACCAAGGAACAGAAGAAAAAGCAGAAACAAATCCAGGTCAAGGAAATCAAATTCCGGCCCGGTACTGATGAAGGCGACTATCAGGTAAAGCTACGCAACCTGATTCGCTTTTTGGAAGAAGGCAATAAGGCCAAGGTCACGCTGCGATTCCGCGGTCGTGAAATGGCGCACCAGGAGCTCGGTTTTGACCTGCTTAACCGCATCAAGACCGAACTTGAAGAACTTGCCGTGGTTGAATCCTTTCCCAAGCTGGAAGGTCGCCAGGCAGTGATGGTGCTTGCCCCTAAGAAGAAACAGTAAGGTTCTGCAAGTAGCCGGGCAATGCGTCCGGCTCACCTTGTCTGTTTGATGTTATTAACAATGCGGAGTATTTCATGCCTAAGATGAAATCCAACAAGGGCGCTGCCAAGCGCTTCAAGAAAACCGGCTCTGGTGGCTTCAAGCGCAAGCAGTCCCACCTGCGTC
This sequence comes from Oceanimonas sp. GK1, assembly GCF_000243075.1. Lineage (NCBI taxonomy): Bacteria > Pseudomonadati > Pseudomonadota > Gammaproteobacteria > Aeromonadales > Aeromonadaceae > Oceanimonas > Oceanimonas sp. GK1. The sequence continues at coordinate 2,215,081 of NC_016745.1, forward strand.
ACATCCTCACCAAGAAAAGCACCAAGCGTAAGCGTCAGCTGCGCGGTAAGTGTCTGGTAGCGGCGTCTGACGTTGCCCAGATCAAATCCATGCTGCCCACCGCTTAAGAGGAGAGTGAACAATGCCAAGAGTTAAACGTGGTGTCACTGCACGCGCTCGTCACAAGAAGATTCTGAAGCAGGCCAAAGGTTATTACGGTGCCCGTTCACGCGTTTATCGCGTAGCGGTACAAGCGGTAACCAAAGCCGGTCAGTATGCCTACCGTGACCGCCGTCAGAAAAAACGTCAGTTCCGTCAGCTGTGGATTGCCCGTATCAACGCGGCTTCCCGTCAGAACGGTCTGTCTTACAGCCGCTTCATCAACGGTCTGAAAAAGGCCTCTGTTGAAATCGATCGCAAGATCCTGGCTGACATCGCCGTGCACGACAAGACCACCTTCACCGCTCTGGTTGCCAAAGCGAAAGAAGCCCTGGCATAAGTCGGACTATGATGATTTTCAAAGGAGGCTACGGCCTCCTTTTTTGTTGCCTTTTGCCCGGCTCCACGCTGGAAGCAAAAGGGCATTTCCTTTATTATCAAGGCCTTTCTAATACTTAGCGTCCGTGTATACGGGCAAGTCAACGAGGAATACATGGATCAGCTGGAAGACGTGATCGTCAAGGCGCAGGCGGAGATCCAGGCTGCCGCCACTGCCGCCGAACTGGATGAAATCCGGGTTCGCTACATGGGCAAAAAGGGCACCTTTACCGAGCAGTCCAAGGCGCTCGGCAAGCTGTCTGCGGAAGAACGCCCTGCCGCCGGTCAGGCCATCAACCAGGCCAAACAGGCCGTGAACGATGCACTGAACGCCAAACGCGACGCCCTGCAACTGGCGGAGCTGAATGCCAAACTGGCCAGCGAGACCCTGGACATTACCCTGCCGGGCCGTCGCCAGGCCAGTGGTGGTCTGCATCCGGTCAGCCGCACCATCAAGCGCATCGAATCGTTTTTCGGCGAGCTGGGTTTTCAGGTGGCCGAAGGTCCGGAAATCGAGGATGACTTCCACAACTTCGACGCCCTCAACATTCCGGCCCATCACCCGGCCCGGGCCGATCACGACACCTTCTATTTCAACCCCAAGCTGATGCTGCGCACCCAGACCTCCGGCGTGCAGATCCGCACCATGGAACAGCAGCAGCCGCCCATTCGCATTATTTCACCGGGCCGGGTCTATCGTAACGATTACGATCAGACCCACACCCCCATGTTCCACCAGGTGGAAGGCCTGCTGGTGGACGAAAACGTCAGCTTTACCCAGCTCAAGGGCGTACTGCACGACTTTTTGCACAACTTCTTTGAAGAAGATCTGCAAATCCGTTTTCGTCCGTCCTATTTCCCGTTCACCGAGCCCAGCGCCGAAGTGGACGTGATGGGCAAGAACGGCAAGTGGCTGGAGGTACTGGGCTGCGGCATGGTGCATCCCAACGTGCTGCGCTCCGTGGGTATCGATCCGGAGCGCTACAGCGGCTTTGCCTTTGGCATGGGCGTGGAACGTCTGACCATGCTGCGCTATGGCGTCAATGATCTGCGCGCCTTCTTCGAAAATGATCTGCGTTTTCTCAAGCAATTCCGGTAAGCGGCAGGAGCAATAATGAAGTTTTCAAAATCATGGCTGGATGAATGGGTCAACACCGGTCTCAGCACCGAGGCCCTTGCCGAGCAGATCACCATGGCCGGACTGGAAGTGGATGGCATCGAGCCCGTCGCCGGTGACTTTTCCCAGGTCATCGTGGGTGAGGTGGTCGAATGCGGTCAGCACCCAGATGCCGACAAACTGCGCGTGACCAAAATTAATGTGGGCGGCGACGAGCTGCTCGACATCGTCTGTGGCGCACCCAACTGCCGCCAGGGCCTGAAAGTGGCGGTGGCCGTGGTCGGTGCCGTGCTGCCCGGCGATTTCAAAATCAAGAAAGCCAAGCTGCGCGGTCAGCCCTCTCACGGCATGCTGTGCTCCTACAATGAGCTCGGCATCGATATTGAGTCCGACGGCATCATCGAGCTGCCCGCCGACGCGCCCATCGGCACCGACGTGCGCGACTACCTGTCTCTGAACGACGTCACCATTGAAGTGGATCTGACCCCCAACCGTGCCGACTGCCTGAGCATGGCAGGGCTGGCTCGGGAAGTGGGCGTGCTCAACAACCAGGACGTGGCCTGGCCCGAGATTGCCGCCGTGCCGGCGACCATTGACGACCGGCTCGATATTCGCCTGGACGACCCCGCCGCCTGTCCCCGTTACCTGGGCCGGGTGGTGAAGAACATCAACGTCAAGGCCGAAACCCCGCAGTGGATGCAGGAAAAACTGCGCCGCAGCGGCATTCGCAGCATCGATCCGGTGGTGGACATCACCAACTTTGTGCTGCTGGAGTGGGGCCAGCCCATGCACGCCTTTGATCTGAATACCCTGAACGGCGGTATTCGAGTACGCATGGCGGAGCAGGGCGAAAAACTGACCCTGCTTGACGGCAACGAAGTGACCCTGAACGCCGATACCCTGGTGATTGCCGACAGCGAGCGCCCCGTGGCCATGGCCGGCATCTTTGGTGGCGAGGCTACCGGTGTCACCGACACCACCCGCGACGTACTGCTGGAGTGCGCCTTCTTCAGCCCGCTGGCCATCACCGGCCGGGCACGCAGCTACGGCCTGCACACCGACTCTTCCCACCGCTATGAGCGCGGCGTTGACTATCAGCTGCAGCACAAGGTGATGGAGCGCGCCACGGCGCTGCTGCTGGAGATCTGCGGCGGTGAGGCGGGCCCCGTGATTGAAGCCGTGGCCGAAGACAAGCTGCCCCAGGCCGCCACCGTGGCCCTGCGTCATGACAAGCTCAACCGGTTGATCGGCATCGACATCGACGCCGCCCAGGTGACCGAAATGCTGACCCGACTGGGACTGGACGTCACCACCACCGCCGAGGGCTGGAGCGTGGTGGTGCCGAGTTACCGCTTCGATATCGCCATTGAAGAAGATCTGGTGGAAGAAGTGGCCCGTATCTATGGCTACAACCAGATTCCCGATGTAGCGCCCCGGGCCAATTTGTCCATGTCGTCCCACCGTGAGGCGCAGTTGCCACTGAACCGGCTCAAGGATGCCCTGGTGGACTTGGGCTACCAGGAAGCCATCACCTACAGCTTTGTGGATCCAGAGCAACAACAACTGCTGTTCCCGGGTGCTGAGCACATGGTACTGCCCAATCCCATCGCCGCCGACATGTCCGCCATGCGGCTGTCGTTGTGGCCGGGCCTGATCCAGGCGGCGGTATACAACCAGAACCGTCAGCAGTCACGGCTGCGCCTGTTTGAACAGGGGCTGATCTTTGTGCCCGACGACACCGCCGAGAACGGCGTGCGTCAGACCCCAGTGCTCGCCGGCCTGGTGCTGGGCGCGGTGGTGGACGAGCACTGGAGCATGAGCAGCCAGGCCGCCGACTTCTTTGACCTCAAGGGCGACGTGGAAAGCCTGCTGGCCCTCAGTGCCGACGAACTGACCTTCAGTGTGGAGCGAGCCGAGCTGTCTGCCCTGCACCCGGGACAGTCGGCACGCCTGCTGCGTAACGGCCGGCCGGTAGGCCAGTTTGGCGCCCTGCACCCCAGTCTGCTGAAAAAAATGGGGCTCAAGTCTCAGGCTTACCTGTTTGAAATCGAGCTGGCCGCGCTGACCGAACGCCGGGTGCCGGAGGCGGTGGACATCTCCCGTTTCCCGGCCAACCGCCGCGACCTGGCCCTGGTTGTCGATCAGAACCTTGCCGCCGCCGATATCCTTGATTTGGTTAGGAAAGTTGGCGGTAATCAGCTGGTTGGATTAAACTTGTTTGACGTATACCAGGGGCAGGGGATCGCCGAAGGCAAGAAAAGCCTGGCACTCAGCCTGGTACTGCAGGACACCCAACGGACGTTGGAAGAAAAGGAAATTGCCGACACTGTTGCTCGCATCGTAACGGCGGTATCCGACGAGTTTAATGCTTCCTTGAGGGATTGAGCTTATGGCGTTAACCAAGGCCGATATAGCAGAGCATTTGTTCACCCGGCTTGGCATCAGCAAACGGGATGCCAAGGACATGGTTGAAGCGTTTTTCGAAGAAATTCGTACCGCGCTGGAGCAGGGTGAACAGGTCAAGATTTCCGGTTTCGGCAATTTTGAGCTGCGCAACAAGGGGGAGCGCCCCGGGCGCAATCCCAAAACCGGGGAAGACATTCCCATTTCGGCCAGGCGCGTCGTCACCTTTCGCCCGGGGCAAAAACTCAAGGCCCGGGTGGAAAACGCCGACCTGAACGACGCAGAGTAATACCGAAGCCAGGCAACCGCCTGGCTTCTTTGTGTTTAGACTAAGGCACTATTGGCTCTGCGCCTCACAGGCTGTTAGCCTATGAGGCAGGATGGACTTAGCAGAGGCATGGGCGACGTGCAGAAAGGAAACATCGTCATTCTTACCGGGGCGGGCATTTCCGCCGAATCGGGCATTCGCACCTTTCGGGCCGCGGATGGCCTGTGGGAGGAGCACCGCATCGAAGACGTGGCCACACCGGAAGGTTACCAGCGGGATCCGGCGCTGGTGCAGCGTTTTTACAATCAACGCCGGGAGTTACTGCAAACGGTCGAGCCCAACGCCGCGCATTATGCCCTGGCCCGGCTGGAAGCCGAATGGCCGGAGCAGGTGACCATTGTGACGCAAAACATCGATGATCTCCATGAGCGGGCCGGCAGCCACAACGTGCTGCACATGCACGGCGAGCTGCTCAAGGCCCGCTGCCCCCACAGCAATCAGACCATCAGCTGGACCGGTCCCCTGCATACCACGGATCTGTGCCATTGCTGCCAGTTCCCCGAGCCCCTGCGCCCCCACGTGGTCTGGTTTGGCGAAATGCCCTTGCTGCTGGATCGCATCTACCAGGCCTTGAGCGAGGCCAGCCTGTTTATCGCCATCGGCACCTCGGGTAATGTTTATCCGGCCGCCGGCTTCGTGCATGAGGCCGCCATGCACCATGCCCATACCCTGGAAATCAACCTGGCGCCGAGTGAGGTGCAGGACAATTTTGACGAGCACCGTTATGGCCCCGCCACTCGGGTGGTGACCGACTACGTCAACGAGCTGCTGGCCGGCCGCAACAGAAAAATCCTCAGCCGTTAAACAACTTGATCCCTTAAACAACAAGGCCCGCAAATGCGGGCCTTTCAACATTACTGGGTACGCAGCTTGACCCAGAATTGCTCGTAAATGGCGAGTACTTCATCCCCCAGATCATCCTGGAAGTGGCCCTTTTCCACCACCTCCGCCGACGGGAACAAGACCGGGTTGGTGGCCAGCTCCGCCGGCAGCAGGGCCTTGGCGCCCTGGTTGGGCACCGCCAGCCCCAGCTCGCTGATGATCTGCGCGGCCACCGCCGGGCGCATCAGGTAGTCCAGGAACTGGTGCGCGGCCTCCACCGACTTGGCATTGGCCGGAATGGCGGCGCTGTCTACCCAGAAAATGGCGCCTTCCTCGGGATACACATACTCCAGGTTCAGGCCGTCCTGCTGGGTCTTGTAGGCCTGATCACTCCACAGCAGACCGATGCTGGTCTCGCCGGTGACGTAGGGCATGCGCGGGTTGTCGGAATTGTACAGCAGCACGTTATCCTTCAGGGTCACCAGCTTCTCATAGGCGGCTTCAATTTCCTGTGAGTCCCGGCTGTTGGCGGAATGGCCCAGGGTCAGCAGCGCCATCTGGTAATTCTCGCGAATGTCGTCGGTCAGCATCAGCTGGCCGTTGAAATCCGGGCTCCACAAATCCGCCCAGCGAGTCACCTCGGCCTCGGGCAGCTCATCCCGGTTCACCGCAATGGCGGTGCTGCCAAAGGCGTAGGGGGTGCTGTAAGTGTTGCCCTTGTCAAAGTCCCGATCCAGCAGCCCCGGCTCCAGCTGGGCAAAGTGGGGCAGCTTGCTCTTGTCCAGGGGTTGCAGCATGCCTTCCCGGGCCATCTTGCTCAGCATGTAACTGGACGGAAAAATCACATCGTAGCTTTCTTTGGCACCGCTGGTCTGCAGCAGCTTCAGCTTGGCGTAGAGCGCCTCGTTGGAGTCGAAGCTGGCGTAATCCACCGCCACGCCGGTTTCCTGGGTAAAGGCCTGCAATACGCCTTCGGGCAGGTATTCGGCCCAGGCGTAAACGGCCAGGCGGTCTTCGGCCACGGCCAGGGTGGGGAGGGCGGCGGCCAGTGCCACTGCCAGCGGGTAACAGCGAATCTTCATATCAGCGTTTGTCCCTTAACAACAGTTGAGAAATCACCACCAGTACCAGCGACGCCGCCAGCATCAGGGTGGCCAGTGCATTAACCTCGGGGGAAACTCCCACCTTGACCATGGAGTAAATCTTGAGCGGCAGAATGTCGTAGCCGGGCCCGGTCACAAAGGAGCTGACAATGACGTCGTCCAGCGACAGGGTAAAGCTCAGCAGCCAGCCGGCGGCAATGGCCGGGCGGGCCAGCGGCCACAGAATGCGCCGTAAAATCACGGTTTCACCGGCGCCCAGATCCCGGGCCGCCTCTATCATGCGCACATCAAACCCCTTGAGCCGGGAAAACACCGTGATCACCACAAACGGCAGGCAAAAAGTCACGTGGGCAAACAGCAGCGACCAGAACCCCAGGGACACGCCGATCACCACAAACAGCGCCAGCAGGGAGATGGCCATCACGATATCCGGCGACATCATCACCACAAACAGCATGCCGCCCACAAAACGCTTGCCACGAAAACGGTAGCGATACAGGGCCACCGCCGCCAGGGTGCCGATCAGGGTGGCGATGGTGGCCGACAGCAGGGCCACGGTCACCGAATGGCGCGCCGCTTCCATCAACCCGGCGTTATTGGCCAGACGCTGATACCAGTCGAGGGTGAAGCCATCCCAGCGTACACCGAAACGGGAGCTGTTGAAGGAGTTCATCACCAGCACCCCGATGGGCAGATACAGACAGCCGAACACCAGCAACAGCAGGCTGCCTTTCAGCCAGTTGATCATTCCAGCGTCTCCTTGCGGTTGAGCAGTTTGCCGGCCTGGTAGTACGCCAGCATCAGCAGCGCCATCAGCAGAGTCAGGGTCACGCTGGTGGCGGCACCAAAGGGCCAGTCGCGAATATTGAGGAACTGGGTCTTGATGATGTTGCCGATCAGCAGGTGCTTGGCGCCGCCCAGCAGATCCGAGATATAGAACATGCCGAGCGCCGGCAGAAACACCAGCAGGCAACCGGCCACAATGCCGGGCAGGGTCAGCGGCAGAATCACCCGCACAAAGCGGGGCAGGGCGCCGGCACCCAGATCCCGGGCCGCTTCCAGCAGGCGGTGGTCAAGTTTTTCAATGGCGGCATAGAGCGGCAGTATCATGAACGGCAGCAGAATGTACACCAGACCAATGATCACCGCGGCCTCGGTAAACACGATGCGCAGTGGTTGTTCGATAATGCCCAGGGCCAGCAGCCCCTGGTTGAGCAGTCCCTTGGTGCCCAGCACCGCCTTCAGGGCGTAGGTGCGGATCAGCGAGTTGGTCCAGAACGGCACTATGATCAGGAACAGCATAACCGGTCGCCAGCGCGCCGGCAGGCCGGCCACCACAAAGGCGAACGGATAGCCGATCAGCAGGCACAGCAGGGTGGCCAGGCCCGCCATCATCAGCGAATGCCACAGCACCTTGAAGTACATGGGGTCAAACAGCCGGCCGTAGTTGTCGGCGGTGAACACCAGGCTCACCAGGCTGGCGTGATCCCGGGTCAGGAAGCTGGTGGCGATGATCATCAGGTTGGGCAGAAACACAAACAGCAGCAGCCAGCCGACGATCACGCCTACCGCCAGGTTACGAAACCCGTTAGTGTTGTTCATAAGGCAGCACCACTTCCCAGCCGTCCACCCAGCTGATGTTCACCTGCTGACCCAGGGCATAATCCGGCTCGGGATCGTCTTCATCGAAAAATGCCGACACCAATATGTCCCGGCCGCCGTCGAGCCGTATCCGGGAGTCCAGGGTCGCGCCCTTGTACTGACGATCCACGACCTGCCCGGTGATCCCCGAGCCGTTGTCACCGGGCAGGCACGCCGACATGCGCACATCTTCCGGGCGCAACAGCACGCACACCCGATCGCCGGGGCTGAAGGCGTGGCGGCTGTGTACCAGGCAGTCGCGGCCTTCCACCCGGGCATGCCATCCCTGCTCGGCGGGGGCGAGCAGCTCGCCGTCGAGAATGTTGATTTCCCCGATAAAGCGCGCCACAAACAGGTTGGCCGGCGACTCGTAAATATCCCGGGGCGACCCTTCCTGCACCACCCGGCCGCCCTGCATCACCAGAATGCGATCGGACATGGACAGGGCCTCATCCTGATCGTGAGTGACGAACACAAAGGTAATGCCTAGCCGGCGCTGCAGTGCCTTCAGCTCCACCTGCATCTGTTTGCGCAGCTTGTAGTCGAGGGCACTGAGCGACTCATCCAGCAGCAGCAACCGGGGGCGGTTGACCACGGCCCGGGCAATGGCGATGCGCTGTTGCTGGCCACCGGACAACTGGTGCGGATAGCGACCGGACAGGTGTTCAAGCTGGACCATCTTCAGTGCCTCTTCCACCCGCGCATTCAGCTCCGCCCTGGCCACCTTCTGCATGCGCAGGCCAAAGGCCACGTTGTCGAAAATGGTCATGTGGGGAAACAGGGCGTAGCTCTGAAACACGGTATTGACGTGGCGCTGTTCGGCGGGCACTTGCGTGATGTCGTCACCGGCGAGGGTAATGTGCCCGGCATCGGCGGTTTCCAGCCCGGCGAGCAGGCGTAACACCGTGGTCTTGCCACAGCCGGAAGGACCCAGCAGGGTAAGAAATTCGCCGTCGTAAATGGACAAGTCCAGGTTGTCGATGATGGTCTTGCCGTCATAGGCCTTGGTGATGCCGGCAAGGGTAACGATGGGATCTTTGTGAACGGCCATTTGCCTGAATGCACCTCGATAGGAACGCCCGGCGTTCGGTATGGTAAAGGAAGCGCGCATTCTAGGACTCGTCCGGAGTGAAGCAAAGCAAATAAAAATTGCCACAACAAACGGATTTGTTGTTTAACCGCCGGCACCATGGGCGCCGTTTTTATCCTGTCGACAACGGGTTACGAGAGCCGGCCGATGCCGTTATAATGGCCCCATTCCCTGAACCAGATCCCATAGCAATGAACGAACCCAGATTTACCCGCCTTCAGCAGTCACTGGAACGCGGTTTTTCGCTTAAGCCCAGGGCCGTCTTCCAGGAAGGTTGGGAGCGGATCCACGGCGCCAAACTGACACTGCTGCTGGCCGCCATCGGGGTGGCCGGCAGCTGGCTGGTGCTGAACCAGCTGCTGCTGAGCGTTACCGGCGACAGCGAAACCGGTGACTGGCGCGCCAGCCTGCTGGGCCTGTTGATCTCGATGATCATGGCGCCCATGAGCGGTGGCCTGGACATGATGGGCATTCACCGGGCGGTCAACAAGCCCATTCGTCCCAGCCAGATCTTTGATTATTTCCGTTACGTGCTGCCGCTGGCGGTGGCCAGCCTGATCATGGGCTTTATGACCAGCCTGTTTTTGCCCCTGGGGGTGGCATTGGGGCTGCCGGCGGCACTGTCAATGCTGCCTACCCTGGTGGTGAGCGTGGCGCTGATGTTCGTGTTTCCGCTGATCCTGGAAAAAGGCCTGAGCCCGTTTCAGGCCATTCTGGTTTCCCTCCGGCTGTTCGCCCGCCAGTGGCTGAACCTCATCGCCATTCACCTGCTGCTGGCCCTGTTGTTCATGGCCGCCGTGCTGACCTTTGGCATTGGCCTGATCTGGGCCGCCCCGCTTTACATGGTGGTCAAGGGCATTATTTACCGGGAAGCCTGCGGCGTGGAAGGCATGACTGACGACGGCGCCGTACCGGCGTCTGCTTCACCTTCAGGAGATCATTTCGAGGCATGAGATCATCACTGCTCGGGGCCAGTCTGGCCCTGCTCGCCGTTTCGGCCCACGCCGCGCCCCTCGACCTGGGTTACAGCGGCTTTTACAAGCACCTCGATACCGTGGCCGATGCCAAGGTTGAGCACGCCACCCTCGGCTTTTACCTGAGCCGTCACGATGGCACGGGTTGGTGCCATATCGAGTCGGGAACCGTGGAGGTGGCGGGGGAGACCCGGGGTGAGGTCACCCTCTTGCCCCATGGCGAATTCGTGCTGCCTTTTGACAAGCAGCTGGATTTGGACAAGGCGGTGGTCCGGCTGGAGGTTGAGCAACCGGAACGCTGCGAAATATCCATTCAGATCCAGAGCCTGCTGCCCGCCGGCGAGGTGAATACCCGGCAACTGGCGGTGATCCGCGATGAAATGAAAACCCTGTTACAGGAAATGGCCGGCTGGCCGGGCCGCTACTTTGTGCCCGAGATAAAGGGCGTACAGCTGCAGGCCCTGGACAAGAACGCACTTGTTCAGGGGCTGCCCAAGCTGGCCCTGGACGATGCGGCCCTCGCCGGTGAGGATCACTGGCAACTGCCTGCCAGCCGGGTCACGCCCTGGCTGTAAGGTATAACAAAGGCGCCTCGGCGCCTTTGTTATTTTACTTCCACAATCTGCAGCCGCTCGCCGAGCTCGGGCGCCTCATCGTCGTTCGCCTCAAAACGCGGCGCAAAGTCGGGTTTGTCAAAGCCAATGTCGCCGCCGTCAATCACCCCGGACTCACTGTTGATGCCCTTGAAGTCGAACTGCCGGTGATCCAGCAGGTGCGAGGGCACCAGGTTCTGCACCGAGCGGAACATGCTTTCAATGCGGCCGGGAAAGCGTTTGTCCCAGTCCTGCAGCATGGACTTGATCGCCTGGCGCTGCAGGTTTTCCTGAGAGCCGCACAGGTTGCAGGGAATAATGGGAAATTCCCGGGCCGTGGCATAGCGCACCAGATCCTTTTCCTTGCAATAGGCCAGCGGCCGGATCACCACATGCTTGCCGTTGTCGCTCACCAGCTTGGGCGGCATCGACTTCATGGTGCCGCCGTAGAACATGTTCAGCAGCAGGGTTTCGAGAATGTCGTCGCGGTGGTGACCCAAGGCAATCTTGGTGGCGCCCAGCTCGGTGGCGGTGCGATACAGAATGCCCCGGCGCAACCGCGAGCACAGTGAACAGGTGGTCTTACCCTCGGGGATCTTGTCCTTGACGATGGAATAGGTGTCTTCCTCGACGATTTTGTACTCCACCCCCAGGCTGTCCAGGTAGGCGGGCAGCACATGCTCGGGAAAGCCGGGCTGCTTCTGATCCAGGTTGACCGCCACAATCTCAAAGCGAATGGGAGCGTGGGCCTGCAGGTTCTGCAGAATGTCGAGCATGGCATAGCTGTCCTTGCCGCCGGACAGGCACACCATGATGCGATCGCCGTCTTCGATCATGTTGAAGTCGGCGATGGCCTCTCCTACGTTGCGGCGCAGCCGCTTTTGCAGCTTGTTGAAGTTGTAGACTTGCTTGGCGGATTGAACAGACATGATGCCCCCGGCGAAAAAACTGGGGGCTATTATAGTGACTGGCGCCTCAAGGGCAAGGCGCCAGAAGGGTCAGGCATCCGGGCGCAATACCAGGACGTCGCAGCTGAGCTTGTCGATCACATGCTCGGCGGTATTGCCGAGCAGCGCCGCCGAGAGGCCGGTGCGGCCCACCGAGCCAAGAATGACCAGGCTGGCGTCGATGGCATCGGCACAGTGGGGAATGACTTCTTCCGCCAGCCCTTCGTGCAGATGCAGGCTTTCCGACTCCAGGTTAAAGCGCACCGCATATTCATACAGTGCCCGCTCGTGGTGCTTTTTTACCGCCGCGTTATAGGCATGGGGATCGAAGTCGGGCAACTCCAGTGCCATGTTCACCGGGGTGATGGGGTAGGCGTTGACCAGATGCAGGGTGGCCGACAACAGCCGGGCCACCTCGGCGCTTTCGGTAATGATTTTCTCGTTCAGCGCTTCCTGGGCCTCGTCGTCGCTGCAGCAGTTGACCGCCGCCAGCACGGTGCCGCCCATGGGCCAGTCCCGCTCCTTCACCAGCAGCACCGGACAAGGGCACTTGCGCAGCAGGTGCCAGTCGGTGGGGGTAAAGATAAACGACTGGATCATGGCGTGCTTGTGGGTGCTTTTCACCACCAGATCATGATGGTGCTCCTGCACCTGCTGGTTGATGGCCTCAAAGGGCCGGCTGTGCCACACCACCTTGAGCTGAAAGTCGATGTTGCTGCCGGCGTAGGGCTCCAGCAGGGTCTTGAGCCATTCTTCACGGCCCTGCAGCACGCCCTCGCGCATTTCGTCCCGCTCCTCGCTCGAGAGCATGGAGGTCATCTCGTAGGAAAAGTCGTAAATGGCCAGAAACAGGGTGATGGTGGCGTTTTCCTGCAGGGCCGCCACCGACACGGCCCGGTGCAGGGCCGGCTGGGCCTCGGCGACCGGATCGATCACCACCAGAATATGTCGATACTTGATCATGGGCACCTCCTTCTGGCGCCGCTCATTCCGCTTCGTTGGCACCGGCCAGGGCGGCGAGCTCGGGCAATTTGAGAATGTGAATGTATTTGCCATCCACCGCGATCAGGTCGTTTTTCTGAAAACGGCCCAGCAGCCGGCTCACGGTTTCCACCGTCAACCCCAGATAATTACCGATGTCGCCCCGGGTCATGCTGAGACGAAACTCCCGGGGAGAGAAGCCGCGCTTGGCAAACCGGCTGGACAGGCCATACAAAAAGGCGGCGAGGCGCTCTTCGGCGGTTTTTTTGGAAAGCAGCAATATCATTTGCTGGTCGCCGTTAATCTCGCTGCTCATCAACCGCATGATCTGCTGGCGAAGCCTTGGCATCTTGCCCGAGAGCTCGTCCAGCACCTCATAGGGGATTTCACACACCATGGCGGTTTCCAGCGCCTGGGCAAAGGAAGGATGGCTGCCGCTGCTGATGGCGTCGAAACCGACCAGATCACCGGCGAGGTGAAAGGCGGTGATCTGCTCATCACCCTGCTCGGTGATGGTATAGGACTTGACCGTACCGGCGCGAATGGCATAGAGGGACTTCAGCTCCTCACCCGCCTTGAACAGCTCCTGGCCTTTCTGGATCGGTTTTTTACGCTCGATGATGTTATCCAGCTCATCCAGCTCGTCGGAGTTGAGCCCGAGGGGAATGCACAGCTGGCTGATGCTGCAATCCTGACAGTGTATGGCGCGACCCGTGGCTTGTTTGCCGGTTTTGATTATTTTTCCCATGTGCTCCGTCGCCTGATTGATACTCAGCCTGAATCATAGCACCAATAAAAACCGGTTAATAGCTTAGTAAAGCATCAGGCTGGCCTGGTAAAAACTGAATAAACCGTAAAAAATCAACAGGATGCCGGAAAGCCGGCGGAACCCGGGGTGGTTCAGCCAGTGCCTGAGCGAGCCCGCCAGGCCCCCCAGGGCCAGCAGGGTGGGCAGGGTGCCCAAACCGAACAGGGCCATCACCAGCGCACCGGAAGCAGCTCCACCTGAAACCGCACTCCAGGTCAGGGCCGAATACACCAGGCCACAGGGCAGCCAGCCCCAGATCATGCCAAAGGGCAGGGCGGCCAGCGGGTGGCGAAAGGGCACAAAGCGCCCGGCCAGGGGCTTGATGTGGCGCCATAGACCGTTGCCGAGGCGCTCCAGCGCCAGCAGTCCGCTCCACCAGCGGGCCAGATACAAGCCCAGCAACACCATCATGATGCCGGCCAGCAACCGCAGCCACAACAGGCCCTGCTTGCCCAGGCTGATGTCGGCCAGGCCGGCGAACACCCCCCCCACCAAGGCACCGGCCAGGGCGTAGCTGATGATGCGGCCGGCGTTGTAGCTGAGCAGATACAGCCACTGCCAGCGCCGCTGGGTGGGCGGAATGGCCATGGAAAAGGCCGCCGCCACGCCGCCGCACATGGCAATGCAGTGGCCGGCACCCAGAAACCCGATCATCAGGGCGGCAACCGGGTCAAGCTGACTGGTCATCGTCGTGCTTGCGCTGGGCCCGGCGGTGCGCATCCTGGTCGTCGTCAAACAGAATGTTGTTGCCGTGGCGGTCCAGATCCTCGAACTGGTTGCTCTTGACCGACCATAAAAACACGGCAATGACCACCGCCAGCAGGATCAGGGCAATGGGCAGGATCAGATACCAAATGGTGTCACCATTCATAAGCGGGATAACCTCAGGGAATTGGACATGACGATCAGCGAGCTGGCGGACATGCCGATCATGGCAAACCAGGGCGAGACCTGGCCCATGGCCGCCAGTGGCAGCACCACCAGGTTGTAGCCCAGAGCCCAGCTGAAGTTCTGCTTGATCACCCGCCGGGTCGCGGCGGCAATGCGCCGGGCCGAGAGCAGGCGCTGCAGGCTGTCGCCCAGCAAAATGGCATCGGCACTGTTTTTGGCAATGTCGGTGCCACCGGCCATGGCAAAGGAGACATGGGCGCCGGCCAGCACCGGCGCATCGTTGATGCCATCTCCCACCATCAGGCACACCTCACCCTGCTCGGCCCGCTGTCGCAGGTAGGCAAGCTTGTCGTCGGGGCTGGCATTTTTGCGCAGCTCGCTTACGCCCAGGGTTTCGGCCACCCGGTCGGCCTGGCCGGAGCCGTCACCGGTGAGAATGGTGGTGTTCAGGCCCTGCTCATGGCAGCGGCGTACCAGCTCAGGGGCCTCATCGCGCAGGGGATCCGCCAGCACAAAGCGGGCCTCCAGGCCCTGCTCGCCGGCAAGATAGACGCACAGTTCGCTGTCTTCGGCGCCGGGGTTGAGCCAGGCGGCACTGCCCAGACGCCATTCCTGGCCGTCAATCATGCCGCTCACGCCCCGGCCCACATGGTTCTGACGCTGTTCAACCTGTATGGCAGCGTTGGCATGGGGCGAAAAGGCCCGGGCAATGGGATGCTCGGAGCCGGCTTCCAGGGCCGCGGCCAGGGCCAGTAGTTGCGCGTCGGACTGTGAGCCAAGCGGGGTTACCTCGGCCAAGGCGACCTTGCCCTGAGTGAGGGTACCGGTCTTGTCGAACACCATGCGGGTGGCCCGGGGCAGGGTGTCTAGCACGTGGGCCCGGCGCACCAGCACGCCGCTCTGGGTCAGGCGGGAGGTGGCCACGGTCAGCGCCGTGGGGGTGGCCAGGGACAGGGCACAGGGACAGGTGGCCACCAGCACCGACAGCATGACCCAGAAGGCGCGATCGGCATCAAGCTGCAGCCATACCAGCCAGGTGCCCAGGGTGGCCAACAGCAGCGCCGCCACAAAATAGCGGGACAGTTGATCCGCCAGTACCGCGACCCGGGGCTTGTCGAGCAGGGCGTCGTCCTGGGCGCGCAGGATTTCCGATACCCGGGCATCGGCCAGGCTGCGGCTGACGCGAATGCGCAGCGGAGACTCCACATTAGTGGTACCGGCAAACACCGGCTCGTCGGGCCCGCGGAACACCGGCAGGTGCTCGCCGGTCAGCATGGATTCATCGATGCTGGTGTGGCCTTCCAGAATATCCCCGTCGGCGGGGATCACGGCGCCTGGCGACACTCGCACCACCTGGCCGGGCACCAGGGTGCGGGCGGCCACTTCCTGCTCGTCGGAGCCGGTTTCCAGCCTGGCCAGCATGGGAATATGGTGGGTAAGGTTGGCGGTGGTTTCCGAGGCCCGGCGTTTGGCCCGCATCTCCAGAAAGCGGCCGGTCAGCAGCAAAAAGGCGAACATGGACACGCACTCGTAATACACCTCGCCGCTGGCGGTGACGGTGGCATACACCGAGGCCACAAAGGCGAACAGCATGGCCAGGGACACCGGCAAGTCCATGTTCAGCGCCCGGTTTTTCAGGCCGCGCCAGGCATTGCGGTAAAAGGGCAGGGCGGAATAGCCCATTACCGGCACCGACAGCCACAGGCTGACCCAGCGGAACAGCTGCACCAGGCCGGCGTCGATATCGGGAAACAGGTCTTCGTACAGGGCAAAGCCCACCATCATCACCTGCATGCTGGCGATGCCGGCCACCCCCATGCGCAGCAGGTAGGACTTCACTTCCCGGTTGTAATCCTGCTCCTGCTGGTGCGGCAGAAAGGGGCGGGCCTGGTAGCCGATATGGGCAAAGGCGGCAAGCAGGGTGCTGAGCCGGGTTTCGCGCTCGTCCCAGCGCAGCCGGGCCCGTTCGGTGGTGGTATTGACCTGAATGAGCCGCACCCCCGGCACCTGGGACAGATGCCGTTCAATCAGCCAGGCACAGGCGGCACAGGAGAGCCCGCCGATGGACAGCTGCACTTCGCGCAGGTGATCCCGCTCCAGCACAAAGTCCTGCTGTATTTCATCGAGATCGTAGTGCTGCAGCCGGCGCAGCTCGTCGGGCAGGGCTTCCGCCCTGGGGGCGGTGCCGGTGCGGTGCTGGTAGTAACTGCCGAGGCCGCAGTCGATGATGGTCTCGGCCACCGCCTGGCAGCCGGGGCAGCAGAACCGGCGCGACGCGCCGTCCAGGGTGGCGCTGAACTCGGCGCCCGCCGGCAGCGGCTCACCGCAGTGAAAACAGCCGGTCATGCTCAGCTCCCGGGGCGGATTTGAAGCCAGTCGGAAGTGGGAAGGTAAATCGTGTCCTGCAGTCGCCAGCGCTTGTCAAAGGCTTCCAGTTGCAGGTTCCATTTGCCCTTGAGCAGCTCATGATCCGGGCGCAGGCGATAAACGCCGTTGGCATCACTGCTCAGCAGGGCGCGAACGTCCTGCTCGGCCAGGGTGGGGTGGCTCAGCAGCAGATAAATGGCTTCGCCGGCCTCATGCTCGCCCTGCATTTTCACCGCCAGTTCGCCGTTGTTAAAGCGGATTTCGGCCACCAGCCCGCGCCGCTCGGCTTCCTTCAGCTCGCTCAGATCCTGGTTGATGGCTCGGCCTTTTTTGTAATAGTCATCGACCACCATGGTATCGGCATGGGTACTGGCCAGATACAGGGTATACAGGCTGGCCACCACCACACAGAACGGCAGAGCGATCAGAAACCAGGGCCAGAATTGTTGATACCAGGGACGTTGCATAACAGGGATTCCTACTACGAAAAAGGTCGGCTGCCAATATAACAAAAAAGCCCCGCGAACGGGGCTTTCAATTCAAAGCCCGGGGGCTTTATTGCTCGTTGCTCAGGCTGTAGACATAAGATGCCAGCAGATGCACCTTGTCTTCGCCCAGAATGTCATTCCAGGCGGGCATGACACCGGCACGACCGTTGCGAATGGAGTCTTCCACCGCGGCGCGGGAGCCGCCATACAGCCAGATGTTGTCGGTCAGGTTGGGCGCGCCCAGGGCAGGGTTACCTTTACCATCGGCGCCGTGACAGCCGGCACAGATACCAAAGCGGGCCTGGCCTTTCTGTGCTTCCACCGGGTCGACCTTGCGGCCGGACAGGCTGAGCACATAGCTGGCCACTTCTTTCACGCCCTCTTCACCCAGCATCGGCTCCCAAGCCGCCATACCGGCAGACTTGCGGCCGGCCATGATGGTGTGCTTGATGGCTTCAGGAGAGCCGCCCCACAGCCAGTCGCCGTCGGTCAGGTTGGGGAAACCGCGGGCACCACGGGCGTCGGAGCCGTGGCACTGGGCACAGTTCTGCAGATACAGACGCTGGCCCACCTTGGTGGCTTCCTCGTCGTGAGCGATGTCGGCAATGGCGCGGTAGGTCTGGCCATCGGCCTCGTAGACCAGTTCACGGAACTTGGCACCAAAGACCTCATCGGCCTTCACCATTTCACGCTCGTACTGCACCAGCCGGCCTTCTTCCCGGGCGGCGGCAGAGGCCGCACGGGACTCTTCCAGGGAGCGAATGTCCTGGTTGGAACTTTCCCAGCCCAGTACGCCCTTGAAGTTGCCCAGGCCCGGATACAGCACCAGATAGATCAGGGAAAAGACGATCATGAAGATGAACATGTAGCTCCACCACTTGGGCAGCGGATTGTTCAGCTCGGAGATACCGTCAAAGGTGTGCCCGGTGGGCGCGCCTTCTTCCATTCCCATCTTGTCTTTGGTGCACCAGATCAGCAGGAACAGGCAGCCAAAAATGGTGCCCAGGCTGATCACGGTTACAAAAATGCTCAAAAAAGTATTCATTCTTTATTAGCTCCTGCGCGATCCTGCTCAGTACCCCGGCGCGGTTTTTCCCGCTCCTCATCATCGAAGATGGAGTTGGCGGCATCATCAAACTTGCCCTTTCTGCGCTTGCCGTAGGCCCACCACACTATGCCTACAAACAAAATCAGCAGGGCCAGGGTCTGAAAGCTTATCAGCATCGGCTTGAGGGCTTCCAAGGTACTGAAATCCATATCGACTCCGGTTATTTAAGGGCGTGTCCCAAGGATTGCAGATAGGCGATGACGGCATCCATTTCGGTTTTGCCCTTCACCGCGGCCTCGGCACCTTCAATGTCGGCGTCGGTGTAGGGCACGCCGAAGTTATCCCGGAAAACGCGCAGTTTCTCGGCGGTGTTGGCGCCGTCCAGCACATTGGTTTCCAGCCAGGGGAAGGCCGGCATGTTGGACTCGGGCACCACGTCACGCGGGTTGATCAGGTGCACACGGTGCCACTCGTCGGAGTAACGGCCGCCCACCCGGGCCAGATCCGGACCGGTACGCTTGGAGCCCCACAGGAAGGGGTGCTCCCACACGCTTTCACCGGCCACGGAGTAGTGACCATAGCGCTCGGTTTCGGCACGGAACGGACGGATCATCTGGCTGTGACAAACGGTACAACCTTCACGGATGTAGATATCACGGCCTTCCATTTCCAGTGCGGTGTAGGGGCGCAGGCCCTCAACCGGCTCGTTGGTCTGCTGCTGGAAAAACAGCGGTACGATTTCTACCAGACCACCGAAACTGATGGCTACAACGGTCAGAATTGCCAACCAGGTGACATTCTTTTCGACCAGTTCATGACGGTTTTTCATTCACGAGTCTCCTTAGGCCGGTTGGGGGATAGCTTGCAGGGAGCCTTTCGGCGCCTTGATGGTACGGTACACGTTGTACAGCATCAGCAGCATACCGGCGACAAAGAAGACACCGCCCAGGAAACGCACGAAGTAGAACGGGTAGGAGGCCTGCAGACCTTCAACAAAGCTGTAGGTCAGGGTGCCGTCCTCGTTGACCGCACGCCACATCAGACCCTGCATCACACCGCTGATCCACATGGCCACGATGTACAGCACGGTACCGATGGTCGCCAGCCAGAAGTGGGTGTTGATCAGACCCAGGCTGTACATGCGGCTCTGGCCGAACAGGTTGGGGATCAGGTGATAAACGGAGCCGATAGATACCATGGCAACCCAGCCCAGGGCGCCGGAGTGCACGTGACCCACGGTCCAGTCGGTGTAGTGGGACAGGGCGTTCACGGTCTTGATCGCCATCATCGGGCCTTCAAAGGTGGACATGCCGTAGAACGACAGGGACACGATGAGGAAACGCAGAATGGGGTCATAACGCAGTTTGTGCCAGGCGCCGGACAGGGTCATGATGCCGTTGATCATGCCACCCCAGGACGGCACAAACAGGATCAGAGACATTACCATGCCCAGAGACTGCGCCCAGTCGGGCAGGGCAGTGTAGTGCAGGTGGTGCGGACCGGCCCAGATATACAGGGTGATCAGCGCCCAGAAATGCACGATGGACAGACGATAGGAATAAACCGGGCGGCCGGCCTGTTTGGGCACGAAGTAGTACATCATGCCGAGGAAACCGGCGGTCAGCAGGAAGCCCACGGCGTTATGGCCGTACCACCACTGGATCATGGCGTCGGCGGCACCGGAGTACATGGAGTAAGACTTCATGCCGGACACCGGAATGGCCATGCTGTTGACGATGTGCAGCACGGCCACGGTCAGAATAAAGCCACCGTAGAACCAGTTGGCCACATAGATGTGGGACGTGGTGCGCTTGTACAGGGTACCGAAGAACACAATGGCGTAGGACACCCAGACCACCGCAATGGCGATGTCGATCGGCCACTCCAGCTCGGCGTATTCCTTGCTGCTGGTGTAGCCCAGCGGCAGGGTAACGATCGCCGAAATGATGATCGCCTGCCAGCCCCAGAACACAAAGGAGGCCAGCGGACCACCAAACAGGCGAGTATTACAGGTACGCTGCACCACGTAGAAGGACGTGGCCATCAGGGCGCTGACACCAAATGCAAAAATAACCGCATTGGTGTGCAACGGACGTAACCGGCTGTAGGTCAGCCAGGGTGTTTCGAAGTTGAGGGCAGGCCAGATAAGCTGTGCTGCGATCAGCACACCCAACGACATACCTACAACGCCCCAGATTACGGTCATGACCGTAAACTGACGAACTACTGTGTAGTTGTAGTTTGGTTGATTATTAGTTTGACTCATCGTTATAGTTCCGCTTCCACTGCTGTTATTCAGATCTTGTGCTCACGCGAAGTGCTCACATCGGAAGGATAAAATTACCGGTTTCTATTTATCAGGCTTTCACTACCCGCAAAGCTTCATTAACCCTTTGTTAACAAAGCAAAGCAGGCCCCAAAAACCCGGCAGTGATGATAAAGGAGTGGGTGCCAAAAAAACAGTATAAACAGTAATATGATTACCCCTTAAGGCCCCACACAAGGCATAAGGGCGCGCGTTGATCGAGATCAACCCGGCCCCTGAATGCGTCCCGAAACAGGATACAAAACCCCATGAGAGAGCGACTGACCGGCCCCAAACTGGTGCAAATTCTGTTGGTAATGGCTGTTTTATCCGCCGCCTTCTGGTTGCGGACCTGCAGCGACGAGCCGCCAGCGTCTGACGTTGTCACGGAAAAATTCGATTATTGTGATGTAAGTCACAATAAATGCATCCTTGAACAACAGGGACTGACCGCCGAGGCCCGCCTGGTCAGTGATGAGCTTCAGGCGGAAACCCCCTTTACCCTTGAGCTGCTGCTGTCGGATCCCGAAGCGAGGGTGACCCGCAGCGTACTGGAAGGGGAAAGCATGTACATGGGAACGCTGCCGGCCCTGCTAAAGCCCGTAAGCGAAGGCCGTTGGCAGGGGCAGGCGCTGGTGGGCAGCTGCACCGAGGCCCGCATGCTCTGGGCCTGGGTGGTGGAAGTGGAACACCGGGGGCAGCCCCTGAGTTACCGCTTTTTGTTTGAGGTCAGGCACTGACCCGCCAGAGGTTATCTGAGGCTCTGGTTCAGGAACACCTGAAGCCGCTGCCAGGAGTCCTCGTCGGCGGCCTTGTCATAGCCCAGGGGCAGGCCGAATTCGGTCGCGGTCTGATCCGCCGCCGGGTTGGTAAAGCCATGCAAGGCGCCGGGATAATTGATCAGCAGGTAATCGGCACCGGCCTGCTCCATTTCCTCCCGAAAGGCCGCCACCTGTGCCGCCGGCACCAGGGGATCGGCGGCGCCGTTGAACACGGCGATACGTACCGGACTGTGGCTGGGCAGGGGAGCGGATTTGGGCGCCAGAGAGCCATGAAAACTCGCGACTGCCTTGAGCTTGGCACCGGCACGGGCCATGTGCAGTACCACGCCACCGCCGTAACAATATCCCAGGGCCGCGATGCGGGAGCCATCAACCCGCTCATCGGATGCCAGCAGGGCGAGGGCGGCGTTAAAGCGCTGTTCTGCCTGGGGCAGGGAGGACAGTGAGGCCTCGGCAAAGGCACCGGCCTGGGTCGGGTGAGTGGCCGTGTTACCGTCCCCATACATGTCAAGGGCAAAGGCCGCATAACCCAGCTCGGCGAGCATGCGGGCGCGCTCCCGCACATAATCGTTCAGCCCCCACCATTCGTGTACCACCAGCACACCAGGCAGGGGCGTCGTGGCGGTGCGGTCAAGGGCGAAATAGCCCCGAAAGGTCTGGCCGTCGACCTGGTAATCCCGCTCTTCGGTGATCACCTCGGCGTGCAGGGCGGTACTCAGTAACATAAACAGCAACGGCATCAGTAATTTCATGGCAATGGTTCCCATCAGTGAATGAACCTAAAGCATAGAGCAGTGCACACCCCTCAGGCTCATTGCCGATAACTGGATTTATCGGCATTATGCGTGCACCATTCTTTGTCTCTGTCTTTTCAGCCCATGGACACACCCCCGGTTTTTCCCCTGTTTGACGCTCCCCAGTACCTGGAAGAGGGCAATAGTCTGGTCAATCAGCATATCGCCGAGCTCACCCTCGGCCGGGTGCCCGACGCCGCCTTTATCTATGAGCACGCCATGGAGTGGCTACTGGAGAGCCGCTACAGCGAGAATAATTACAAGACCTACCGCAGCGAGCTGACTACCTTTCTGCACTGGTGCCTGGAGGTGGAGCAGATTTCGCCGGTGGACGTAACCCGGCGTACCATGAACCGCTATGTGGACTATTGCCTGGCACCGCCAAAGGCGCTGATTGCCTATCGCAATGTGGCCCAGTTCATGGCCGACCGGGAGCTGGGCGAGCGCCGGCCCAATCCGTTGTGGCGGCCGTTTCTGGGTAAAAAGCTCGACGGCGTCGAGCAGCCGTACCGGCTCAGCGACAAGGCCCTGAAAACCAAGATGGCGGTATTGTCTTCCTTTTATGGCTATCTCATTAATGAGGAAGTCACCGAGCGCAACCCGGCCACCATGTGGATGCGCCACAGCCGCTTTGGCACCACGGCCCCGGTGGCGACCCGGTTTGGCGAAGAAGACGAGGTGCGGGTGTTCAGCGATCTGCAATGGTCCTACGTGATGAACACCGCCCAGCGGCTGGCCGATGAGGCTCCCGAACGCCATGAACGCACCCTGTTTCTGGTGTCGCTGATGTACGGCTGTTACCTGCGCATTTCGGAAGTGGCGGCCCGGCCGGGCTTTTCCCCGGTGATGAGCCAGTTTCGGCGGGATGCCAAAACCGGGATCTGGAGTTTTTACATTCCCGTCAGCAAGGGCGGCAAAAAGCGCACGGTGGCGGTATCCCGGGAACTGCTGGATGCCCTTAAGCGCTATCGTGCCTATCTGGAACTGTCGCCGCTGCCGGCACCCGGTGAAGCCACCCCGTTGTTTGTCCGCCACCGGGCCGCCGGGCGAGGCCGGGATCGGGGCCTTCTCAACGCCAACCTGGGGATTCGCCAATTGCGTGAACTGCTCAACGAACTGCTGGCCGCCGCCGCCGATGCCGCCATGACCGACGGCTTTGATCAGGATGCCGCCGAGATGCGCACGCTCACCGTGCACGGCATTCGTCACACCGGCATTACCCACGACATCAACTACAACGGCCGGCCGCTGTCTCACGTGCAGGCCGACGCCGGCCACGACAGCATCGACACCACCTCGCAATACCTGCACACCGGCAAGGTGGAGCGCCACGAAAGTGCCGCCAACAAACGGCTGGACCGATTGCGGGACTGAAGAGTAATGGAAGTGTGGTGACAGCGAGCATGGCCCTGGGAGGACAGCCCGGAATGGGCGCTAGGCCCACCATACACCACTTCGCATAATGCAAGGGATTGTTAAATTGAGAGATTGACTTAAACGCCTGAAAACACTAGAAAACGAGGCTTTTAAGTTGAAGTATGCGAAACATAACAAAAATTACATCTTTCGTTGGTTTGAATGTGGGCTGACAGTCGAAGAAACAGCAAAACTTTGTTTTAAAAGCGTGATGACGGTCACAAAATGGGATGCGGGAAGGCCCATCCCACCCGAGTGCCGACTACTGATGCAGATGGCCACCGGCCAGCGCCTGGCCCCACTATCGAAAGACTGGGAAGGCTGGCGGGTATCCGGAGCGCACTTGATCAGCCCCGAAGGGCTAAGGTTCACGGCGAAAAGGATCCGAGCCCTGCAATACGCTGTGGACACCGGCGCCCAGGGTGACCCCGAACGTGCCCGGATGATTCGGGAAAGGCTGAACCGAGTAAGACGATAGGTCGGAGTGTAATTCCCCCCGTATTACTATACGGGGGGGGAAGCCCCGGAACCGTGCCTGCCGTGCGGCAATAGCCCGGCATGAACTGTATGGCCGCTAGGGTTTAGCAGGACGCGGGGCGAGCTATGTTCAACCCCACTCCCCCAGATACACGAAAGGCCCCGGAGGGGGCCGATATGACGCAGGTTTAACATGGGCGTTGCCCATACCCACCCCGCAAGCGGGGCCCCAATGGATGAAGGCCCGTTTTCGCGGCCACGGTTGAAAGGCAGCCAGTGAAATAAGTAGACGGTGCGAAGGAGGCGGCCAACCGCGCGCGCGCCCGTGCGCAAGCGCACGCATCCCCCGCGCGGTTATGCCGGCTCAACACGCAGCATCACGGATATTTCACGCCGGTCTGCGTTGTCCAGGCTGCCGCGAAACACGGAGCCGACCAGCGGCAGGGAACGCAATATCGGTATGCCCTGTGCTGACTTTTCCGTGTAGTAGTCAATCAGGCCACCGAGCACCACGGTTTCACCTTCCTTAAGAGTGAGCGTGGTATCAATGGAGCGACTGGATATGATGGCACCAAACTGGTTTGTCACTTCATCGACCCGACTGACATCGGTTTTAACGGTCAAATGCACACGGCCCCCGGAAAGCTGAACCGGCAACACGTCGAGGATCACGCCCACATCACGCCGCTCAATACTGGCCCCCTGCTCTTCGGTAGCCGCCCTGACAACAATAGGCACGTTGTTGCCAACGTGTATGCGAGCCGGCAAGCCGGCGTCGACTGCAAGCATAGGCTGACTGACCATAGATACACCGGACTCACGGGCCAGATACCGACCAAACAAAGTGAAGTCATCGAAGTCGGCCTGGATGGCCGCATTACCCAAGTCAATTTTGATGTCAGGTTGCGGGTTCCACACCACGCCAGAGCGGGATCCACGATAACCGAACTTATGACCCAACTCGGACGCCGTAATATTCGTCGTTTCGACAACATAGGCCCGAACCACATATTGCGGTGGCGTAGCATCAAACATGCCGCCTACCGCCTTAACAGCATCCTGAACGAATAAGGGACAGTTTGCATGGACAGCCAAAGGCGAGGCCTGAACGAATGAGCAAGGCGCTTCATGAACACTTTCAAGCCACGTAAACATAGCCGACATATCATCGGCCAATGTGGGCCGCGGATAAGTCAATCGTATCGGGAATATGCCGTAATCGGGCTTTATGGTTTCATCCAGTTGGTAAATGTAAACAACGTCACCCACGGTCTGAATTTGAAGACCGTTCGCTTTAATAACCGCCTCAAAAACATCAATGGTGTTATCAGACACATCAGCACCATACACCCTGGCATTCATATCCAGCGCAGAGGAGATCACAACGTTGCGCCCAATGGCCATGCCTATCAAGTCGGAGAACTGGTCGAGGGTCATGGGCTGACCATCGGTCTCGATAGCATTAACGACAGATGCGACGCTCGCCAACAAACAGGCAGCGAGCAGTATTTTGAATTTGTTCATCGTATTGTTCCCCTTGTTCATGTTCTTGTGACTCGACCTGGTGGTTTACTGTTTCTTCAGCTTCGCCGGCAAATACTTCAGAAAAACCCAATTGCATAAACACATAGCCAGCACCACCCATACCGACCAGGGCCAAGAGCAACGATGGGATTATTTTCTTATAAAAGTCGGGCACTATCTTTTTGTGGGTATGTATTTCAGCGGAATAATAAGAACCATAGAACTTGGCATCACGCTTTTCATAACTCAGATTTAAACACTCTTTCAGACTGCTTTCATTTTCAACGTCCATCAATTTGCTGGACTGATAACGAACGACCTTTTCACCATTATCCGGATTATGAAAATGAATATGGCGACCAGTGACAGACCGAATTTGTGTATCAACCAAGCGGGGCTGCTGCGTTACCAAATGCAGGTCAAAGCCTGAATGCCGATGAACGTTCATCTTTGCTATATGCTCCGGCACTTTGGAGCCAACAGAACGAGGCGGAAAAAATTCCTGCGCCTCATCGATTATCATGACGGCACCATAAGGCAATTTATACCACTGGTGCGGATGTTCCATTTTCTTCCAATGCAGATTAAACCGTTCAAGCCGCTTCTTTGTAGGCTTAAAATCGAAATGCTTACAGGCATCAAGGAAACGACGAAGCTCGGCAGTTTTCTTTTCCGGATACAGCTTCAGAACCCAATCAATCCAAGTCTGATAAATAGGCTCTTGCCGCCAAAAACAAACCAAAAAGGGCAAATCATCCTCGGTAACAACATCAGACTTTTTATGTATAGCCCGCACGATAGGCAACACCCGCTCTAAATCAGCATCGGACGCATTAGGTAGCCACTTGCCATAAAACCAGCCGGCGAAGGTGCAAGCAAAATCCAAATCGACAATCAGCGCCTTAATATTGTAGTAATAAACAGGACGGCCAGAATAATCTAAATCCTCAATCACCTCCTTTACAGTATTGAGTGATTTAGACGCCCCCGGAAAGCCAGTAATTAAACGTATCATTGAGCACTCCGAAACGACATAATTCGACGATTAACAAAGGACATGGTTACATGAAAGACAACACCGGAAAGACCAATTGATATGGCCTCATTAACGCCGGCCATGGCCAGAATTTGAATGATATGGGAAGGGAGTCCATTCCATAGAGACTGCGCCTTAGAGATAAGTTGGGAAAGCATAAAATCAGCCCCCTGATAAACCACAAAGCCGGCGCCAAGGGAAAGCAGCCAACGAGTTAATGCCTCACCCAAGAACGCCAGTAAACCCATCAGAATCGCAGTGACGAAGTGCATTGTTAGGCCCTCAAGTTACGCAATGAAAGAATAAACGCCACCCATGCCAGAAGAATAATCACCGGGCGAACAAGAACGGCAAAGTCACAGAATGGCTGATAAGTAATCGTGAAGTCGGAAAAGCCAGGAATGGTAATTGAGTAATCAGGAGGACAGGAACCAGAACCGCCGCCAAAATAGTCCGTTTTTATGTATTGCTCGAAATTGGAAAAATCAACAACCTGCTCAGGCAAGACACTGGATTGCCCTGGTAGTTCGGGAACATCGGCGTTGGCCAGCAGCTCATAAGTGGATCCCGCACCAGACACGGAACCAGAGTCACCACCAGAACCGGAGCCGTCAGAACCTGAGTCACCACCATCGTTACCGCCGTCAGAACCAGAACCCATAGATTCAAGTCTTGCCAATATGTCAGACAAAATTTGATTAGATTCAGCGGTGTTATCCCTAATACCCTGATTAGCAGCTCTAATGGACAATAAGGCGTTATAGCTGTGAAGCTGGTTATTTACGACAGAAAGGACGCTGTTATTGATTTCATGCTGATTGGCAATCATCTGGTTCAATGCCGCCGTATAATCCCTAGTCGCACCTGAAGAGTCAACAGGAGAACTGACAGAGCCACCAGAGGTAGAGCCACCACCAGTTGATATAGAGCCACCGCCTGAACCCGTAGATGTATCAACAGGACCTGAGATGCCGGAATCAGGTTTAGCTGGATTAGTCGGGTTTGGATTGTATTCAGATGAGAAACATTTTGTTTCTCCAGTAACTGGATTTGTTTCGCAAATGTCATTAGTTGTATCAGTAGGAGAACAAGACGAACCGGTCAATGTATGGTCATGAACACCGTCACCAGTATCAACACAAATGCCAGAAGCACACTGACTTTCACAATAAGAACCAGAAGGCATTTTAAGACAAGCTGAAGAAATAGAACCTGTTGTTGTAAATGTAGAATCTAAATCAGAACAACCCTCATCGGGCTGTTTGCAGGATGCACCATCATCATAAATAATACAATTTGAATAACTAACGGTTACGCGAGTATAGCGAACCTTAGTATTATCGCCGGAGCCACAATAACTTTTATAAGATTTATAATAACTATCATAGCCCATAGGAGAGCAGCCCGCGCTAGAAGCAATACTATTGGCAACCTGCTCAGAACTTAAAGAAACAGAACTATAATAAGTGATTTGAATATCAGCCGGTTTAGCATAAATGTTACTGACAACATCAACTTTATAAGCCGCTAACGCCATATTAGAAAAACACAGCCCAAGAAACATAATGAAATAACGAATAGCCATAATCCCTCAGCGTCCATAATTAACATATTGCACCCAATAAAAAAGGGGAGCCGAAGCCCCCCAGAAAAACAACAGCGGGAAGAGCCATTTTAACGGCTAACAACACCCTGAATTTTACGCCACACAAACACCAGACCATTAACGCCCATTTTAGCCCCGCCGATAGCAGCAACAGCAGCAGTAAGCAGGCCAATAGCGGTTAAAGCCTCGGTTACGTCGATTGCTTCCATATTTATCACCTCGATACAAAGTTACTAATAAGACCGTAACCGCCGGCAACACATATCATCAGTGCCATAGCGCCGATTAACGGCCATGATTCAGCCATAAGGCTGGACATAAAATACACCTCTAACGCTTGCGGATTCTGGCAGACGCCATCAACCACGGCGTCACAGGCGTATATCACCATTATGCAGCTTCCCAACCCACTACAACGTTACGGCTCGGGTTTTCCGGGTCAGCTTCAAGAACGAGCTTGACCGGCTGCATAAACGGAATGCTTTTCAGCGTTTCAATGGTTTCAGGCGTATTCATCACCCCAATATCACGGCTATCGTACCCGTAGTTAATGATGTTGGTTTCTTCCTTGGTAATAGACTTTGCCGGCACCAAATAGGTGAGCTGGGCAAAGTCATAGGGCTTGGGAACGCCAGACTTGCGAGAAACACCAAAACCTTTGGTCACCTGGATAACCGCCATTACATGCATCATAGACATATGAACACCCCTTAATTAAAACGCCGGCTCGATTGTGCCGCTTGTTGATAAAATTTCGTAGCTAAGCGGCCGCTTTAGCCGCTCCGGAATATCATCAATGCCAAGGTGTGAAGTCAGCCGGTGACAGATTTCACCAGGTGCAATACCTTCAAACCGTGCCAGATAGTTGATCAACCGCCCGGCCTGGATGGCCGCGGACTCAATAGCCCGTTGACGGTCTATTTTGAATTTGTTTTTGAACGTACGAATGCGCTCGGGCTCGACCTGTTCTAAAAGCCCAGCCAAAGCAGGGTAGGAGCCAGCAAAATACGCATCAGGATTAAGCAAAACGTCCAGAGGAATAACCCGGTCCTTTGACCTGATTTCAACCTCAGCCCGTTGCCAGTTCGGATGTTCCTCGGACTGCATTTGTCGACCTTTCTCATAAGCGCGGAACACTTTGCCGGACTCACGGGCACCAACGTAGAACGAACACCCCAAATCCGGCACCATGCCGAAACGCTTTTTAGCAGCTTTGGAGTCAATCAGATTAATATGGCCCGACTCGATATAGGTATACCGAGGGGGACGACCCTTGCCAGAAAACAGACCGTCCAATGCCATTTCGCGGAAACCGGCAGCAGAGAACGCCATGCCCTCATAGTCGTCCAGGGCGAGATCAACCCGGGTGATTTTGATACCCGGTAACCGGTTCAGAATCTTGTGCATAATGGTGAAATCGACGGCCTCGCAGCCGGCACCGGTAATTGACACCATGCAGCCGCCATTCTCAGCACCCCATGCCACTATCCCGGCATTAGCACCGTCAATTTTGAGCGTGGCCGAGTATTGGTAGCCGTACATGCCACCACGCCGGGGCTCATAGCTGAATCGCTGGGTAATACCATGGTCATTGTCCGGAACCATGTGCAAGTTAAGTTCCTGCACCAGAGCCGCCACCTCACCGTGACAAAGACAATCAAGTAACTGGACGCCGTAATGCTGGACGATGTCGCTGTACGCATCGTTATAGTCGAGGTCAGCCGCCACGAACTCAGCACCGCCCATGGCCTCATCAAGCTGGTCTGCCATTTCACGCCGGAAGGCGTTGCTCACGTCACGCCAGAACGCCCAATCATGCTGACCGTCAAACCGCTTGGAGTAGGGCGTAGTAACAATGGCACCAGTACGGGCCAGCGCCTTCATTCGCAAAAGCTGCTCAGGCGACCAGGTGAACGAGAGGTAATCGTGAATGACCTTAGCCATGGCGAAACACCCCGGCATCGTACAGTTCGCGCCAGTTGTCCTGGGTAACCTCAGAGAGTTCGTAATCGTCATACTCGAACATCAAGTGTTGACGAAGGCGGCTCATGCTCGGGAACATTTCTACCTCACCACCAACCCAAGCAGACACCCAGCCGGGGCCGAATTCAGGTTGTTCTTGCCAGTAGATGGTGATGGCCATGACAGTCACTCAGCAAAATCAGCGGGAAGATAAAGAAGGACGGATGATGCAAAATCAATCAGGGTACTATCGAGCTGCTCATCCAAATGCTGATAAACCTGAATCGCATCAAAAGTAGAACAGGGAAAGGTCCCATCAGAAATGGAGTCAAGTGAAGCCTTACGGCGCTCTTGAAGGTCGCGAGCCTTGCACAGCAGCTCGACCTGGTAATCGTTAAGAAAGATTGATGCAGTCATGGTCAGTTCTCAAACTTACGAATTGGCAATGATGTTAGTCCGCTGTTTTGCGAACAACAAGCAAGGAAATCAGATTACTAACGAACTAGAATCAAGACTCTTGACTTTGAAGGAATGCACGAAATGTACTCAAAAACGCTCATAGAGAAGCTGATGAAGGCAAAGAAATACAACCTTCAGAAGCAAGTCGCAGCAGAACTAGGATTTAGCAAAGCTCACGTATCAGAAATTTACAGCGGACAAAAAGAATTTACAGATGAAACAGCAACTTACATTGCTAAGGTTGTCGGTCTGGACCCAAGCGAAGTACTACTAGAGCTGGCCAAGGCCAGAGCCAAGTCAGAGAGCACAAAAGCGGTCTGGGAGAGGTTGATTAGAGAACACCGAAACACCGTGCAAGCCGTGGCAGTGCTGGGTTTCGGGCTGTTAAGTCAATCCATCTCTTACTTCGCATAATGTATATTATGTTAAATATTGTATTCGATAGTCCGAATACCCACCATTCCACTGGCCAATGCAAACTCGCCATCTGGCCCTTGTGGTCAGCCTGCGCTTTGGCTCGAATGACTGAGCACTTCACTTAGAATCATTTCACCAAGGAGCAGTTATGTACGTACTGATGGATATCATGGTCTCGCCCGGCGGCGTTGGCGTGTCGGTGTCGCCCTATGTGGCCATGTGTCAGCAGATTTTTGAGGATGCGGGACTCACGCACACCATGCATGGTTATGGCACCAATGTGGAAGGCGAATGGGACGACGTGATGGCGGCGGTCAGGCGCTGCCATGAAGTACTGCACGAGGCCGGCGCCGTGCGCATCACCAGCCATATTAAGCTCGGCACCCGCAACGACCGGGCGCAGACCATGGCCGACAAGGTCACCAGCGTGCAGCAAAAGCTGGCTGACTGAACCAGTGGCACCGAACAACCGGCTTGGGGCCTTCGGTGCCACTCATCCATATATTATGCTGGCAAGTATCAAGATTTACCGGGGCCACAGTTTTCATCGCAGACGTTTATGCTAGTCACGGTCGTGACAGCGGCTGGCCGTTCCGAGGCTGAGCAAAGCAAGTCGGGAAAATGGCCGGGCCGGCTGTAACGAACGCGCCGCTGCAGTATACTGGCCGCCATTGACCCCTAGAACGAGTGAACCAGTGCAATCACTGAGCCCGGCCGAGCTGGCCCCTGCATTTTCATTACCCAACCTGACCACTCTGAACGATGCGGCTCCCCTGCCCTTCAGCGCCCTGCAGCAGCGGGCCGACTCGGCCTTTGCCACTCTGTCGGGGCTGAATTCCGTCAATCCCATTCTGTTGCTGAACGGCTTTGCCGGCCTGGACGTGGAAGAGCTGGTGCAGGATCTGGTCAAGCGCCACGCCGATCACGCCGATCTGTTTGACCTCTGTTATGCGGAAAACCTGCATCACCCGCAAAAGCCCATCTGGCTGCGGCTCAAGGCCGGCACCGGCATTGAGTTCTGCGAGCTGGTGGGCCAGTTGCTGGAGCTGAGCTCCCGCCATCTGGAAGCGGAGCACATCGTTGAGCGCATTCTTAAAAAGCAGGGCCAGGATGAAAAGGTGGCCGACTACCTGTCGAGTCTGGCCCAGCATGTGGCCTCGGGCGGCGGTTTCAGCCATCCCATTCTGATCAATCTGATGGTGCATCGGCACGACAACCGCATTCCCATTGTGCACGCCCGCCAGTTCACTCCCGAGCAGCTGTTTGGCGCCATTCACTTTCAGACCGAGCAGGGTTCGGTGTTCAGTCACCATCACCTGCTGGAGCCGGGGCTCATTCACCAGGCCAACGGCGGCTATCTCATCGTGCCCATCGAGGAGCTGCTGGATCAGCCCAACCTCTGGTTCCGGCTGAAAAACGCCCTGGCCACCCAACGGGTGGAATGGAGCCGGCCCAGCGAGATGGCCGCCTTTTACTTTCAGCCCGAGCCGCCGCCGCTGGATGTGCACCTTATTCTGGTGGGCGACCGGCTGGCGGTGGCCGAGCTGCACCTGCTCGACCGGGAGCTCGATACCCTGGCGTTTCTGCGTGCCGATATCATTCCGGAATGGGACGCCGTGGCGGATCTGCCCTCCTACCTGGGCTACCTGGCGCACCTGCGCCAAAAGTACGGTCTGCGCGACATGGATGCGGGCGCCGTGGCCCGGCTGTGCCGCTATGGCAGCCGCATCACCGAGCACCAGCACCGGCTGTCGCTGGTGGAAGCCCAACTGGTGGCCATGATGCAGCTGGCGGACGTGATTGCCGCCCGGGAACACAGCGAGCTGGTAACCGAACGTCACCTGCGCCTGGCCCAGGAAGAGCAGGATCAGCGGCTTAATTTTCTGGTGGAGCAGTCGGATCTGGGGGTGCGCGACGGCCAGTACCTGATGCAGACTCAAGGGCGGGAAGTCGGCCAGATCAATGGCCTGTCGGTTATTCAGATTGCCGGCCATCCCTACGACTTTGGCGAGCCGGTGCGGCTGACCGCCACCGTGCACCTGGGCGACGGCGACGTGGCCGACATCGAGCGCAAGGCGGATCTGGCCGGGCATATTCATGCCAAGGCCATGATGATCATTCACGGCTACCTGGCCAACCTGTTTGGTGCCGAACACCCCTCGCCGCTATCCGCCAACCTGGTGTTTGAACAGTCCTACCACGAAATCGACGGCGACAGCGCGGCGCTGGCCGGCCTCTGTGCCCTGCTCTCGGCCCTGGCCCGGGAGCCCATTTACCAGCATTTCGCCATCACCGGTGCCGTGGATCAGTTTGGCAACGTGCTGCCGGTGGGCGGCGTGAATGAAAAAATCGAGGGGTTTTACCGGCTGTGCCGCCTGCAGGGCGTCACCGGTGAGCAGGGGGTACTGATCCCGGCCAGCAACCGGCTGCAGCTCAACCTGTCGGACGAGGTCGCCGACGCCGTGGCCGAAGGCCGTTTCCACATTCATCCGGTGGCCCGGGTGGAAGAAGCCATCGCCCTGCTGATGGGCTGCGAAGCGGGCAAGGTGGACGATCCCTACACCCTGTTTGGTCGCATTCGTGAACGGCTGGACGACCTTAACGGTCATACTATGGAAAGCGGTTTTTGGCGCCGGTTGTGGCGCCGTTAACAGATCGGACTTGCCTGGTGCACAGCTGTTCGCTAAAGTGACGCCAATTTTACACCCGGGCCTCGGTGCCCGATGAAAAAACGGAAGAGTGGAATGCCTTCACAAAAAGAACTGGGTAAACACAGCTTTACCAGAGAAGAACTGCTGGCCTGCAGCCAGGGCGAGCTGTTTGGCCCCGGCAACAGCCAGCTGCCCGCCCCCAACATGCTGATGATGGACCGCATTGTGCACATCAGTGACGAGGGCGGCGAGCACGGCAAGGGCGAGATCCTGGCCGAGCTGGATATCACTCCCGACCTGTGGTTTTTTGACTGCCATTTCCCCGGCGATCCGGTGATGCCCGGTTGCCTGGGCCTGGATGCCATGTGGCAGCTGGTGGGTTTCTTCCTGGGCTGGAAAGGTGGTCCCGGCAAGGGCCGTGCCCTGGGCGTGGGTGAAGTGAAATTCACCGGCCAGATCCTGCCGACCGCCAAAAAGGTGACCTACAAGATCACCCTGAAGCGGGTGATCTGGCGCAAGCTGATCATGGGCATCGCCGATGGCGTGGTGGAAGTGGATGGCCGCCCCATCTACGAAGCCAAGGATCTGAAAGTGGGCCTGTTTACCGACACCTCCACGTTCTGATTGGTCGAATACGTTAAGGCCCCGCAATTGCGGGGCCTTTTTGTTGATGATGATGACTTGTTTTACTTGATGAAGAGGCCGGAACCTTTGTCTTCCATGGCATCTCGCCAGCCCCCTAGCCAATGGCCTTTGGCGTCAAAATCGTTGTAGGGGCACTGCTCTTTGGAACGTCCACTGACTCCAGCTTGGTAACCGCGGGTACGCGCTCTTTCCAAACGGTCACGTTTTTGTCTCTTCATAGGTATTACCCTCGTTTAATCAACAAAAAGTGCGCGGCGTTTCATCCTGCCGCACTTAAGAAATAGATGAGTTGACCGCCGTTCTCAAGGGTTAATTTTTGAGCATAGAGCAGTGTGGCGTTTTAGCGACTGATATTTATGAAGTTTTGATGAAAAGAGAAAACACCGAAATGTGAGTTTGATCACTTCAGGTGCAGATGGCCGCGGGACCAAATCGTTGCCGCGCAGGAACTGAGCCGGCGCCTGGTGGTGGCATGGCGTCGGCTGCGGCCAAAAAGATGCCGGCTCAAGGGCCGGCATGACTTATAACCAATGTGGTAAACCCGCCGGATTAACCCGCCGCCAGCTCCTCCAGCTCTTCCCAACGGGCAAAGGCCGCTTCCAGCTCGCTTTCCACCGCCGCCAGTTGCTGCAGTGTTTGCTGGGTCACTTCCTCGGCCTGGGAGAAAAAGTCCGGGCTGTTAATGGCGTGCTGCAGCGTTTCAATCTGCTGCTCCAGTTGCTCGAGTCGGGCCGGCAGGCCGTTCAGCTCCTGTTGCTGCTTGTAAGACAGCTTCTTGCCCGAGGCTTTCGGCTTTTCGGCCCTGGCCGGCCCGGCTTTTTCTGCCCTGGCCGGGGCCGATGCGCTCCCCTCGGCCTGGCGTGCCCGCTGGGCCTGCATGTCCTGGTAGCCGCCCACGTATTCGTCGATACGGCCGTTGCCTTCAAAGGTCCAGCAATGGGTGGCGGTGTTGTCGATAAAGTCCCGATCGTGACTGACCAGCAGCAGGGTGCCCTGATAATCGGCGAGCAGCTCTTCCAGCAACTCCAGGGTTTCCACATCCAGATCGTTGGTGGGCTCGTCGAGCACCAGCAGGTTGCTGGGCTTTAAGAACAGCCGGGCCAGCAGCAGCCGGTTTTTTTCACCGCCCGACAACGCCTTCACCGGCGTACGAGCCCGCTTGGGCTCAAACAAAAAGTCCTGCAGGTACCCCAGCACATGGCGGGATTTGCCGCCCACCTCCACTTCCTGCTTGCCGTCGGCCAGGTTGTCCATCACGGTACGCTCGGGGTCGAGCTGCTCCCGGTACTGGTCAAAATAGGCCACCTCCAGCTTGGTGCCGCACTTGAGACTGCCTTGTTTGGGCTCAAGGCGTCCCAGCAACAACTTGATAAGCGTACTCTTGCCACAGCCGTTGGGGCCGACCAGGGCGATTTTGTCGCCCCGCTGCACCAGGGCGGAAAAGTCCTGAATCAGCGGCTTGCCTTCATAATCAAAGCCGAGGTGTTCGGCCTCGAACACAATCTTGCCCGAGCGGCGCACGTCATCCAGGGTCACGGACACCTTGCCGAGGCTCTCCCGGCGCTGGCTGCGCTCATTGCGCAATGCCTTCAGTGCCCTCACCCGGCCTTCGTTACGGGTACGACGGGCCTTGATGCCCTGGCGGATCCAGGCTTCTTCCTGGGCCAGGCGCTTGTCGAACAGGGCGTTCTGCTCCGCTTCCACCCGCAGCGCTTCTTCCTTGCTGACCAGGTAGTCGTCGTAGTTGCCGGGCCAGCTGGACAGTTTTCCCCGGTCGAGATCGAGAATGCGGGTGGCCATCTTGCGAATAAAGGCGCGGTCGTGGCTGATAAAGACAATGGCGCCACGAAAGTCCGTCAAAAAGCTTTCCAGCCAGGCGATGGCGTCAATGTCCAGGTGGTTGGTGGGCTCGTCGAGCAGCAGAATGTCGGGATCGTTGGCCAGCGCCCGGGCCAGCGC
Organism: Oceanimonas sp. GK1; assembly: GCF_000243075.1. Taxonomy (NCBI): domain Bacteria; kingdom Pseudomonadati; phylum Pseudomonadota; class Gammaproteobacteria; order Aeromonadales; family Aeromonadaceae; genus Oceanimonas; species Oceanimonas sp. GK1. Next base: position 2,251,231 of record NC_016745.1, read on the forward strand.
CACCTTGCGCAACCAGCCTCCGGAGAGATCCTTGAGCCGGGTGTCACCGTTCAGGCCCAGCAGGGTCAGGCTCTGGTTGATGCGGGTATCGAACTGCCAGCCGTTGGCGTGCTCCACCTGCTCCTGCAGCCGCATCAGCTCGTTCATGGCTTTTTCCGAGCTGTCGTGGCTAACCTGCTCCAGCTGGTGGTGGTAGCGGGCCAGCAGTTCGCCGAGCTCGGCCAAGCCGGCAGACACATAGTCGAACACCGTCTGATCGTCGTCCGCCTTGGGCGGATCCTGCTCCAGCCGGGCAATGACCACGTCCTGCTGCACCTGGCGGCGGCCATCGTCGAGCTGAATGTCGCCGGCGATCACCTTCATCAGGGTGGACTTGCCGGCACCGTTGCGGCCGACGATACACAGCCGCTCGCCGGCCTGAATATTGAGCTCCACGCCATCCAGCAGCGGTGCGTCACCGTAGGCCAGCAGGGCGTTTTGCAGGGTAAGCAGACTCATGATGGTTCCTGATTAAATGCAATAAGTTGGTCGGCGGTAAAGGGCCAGTCCAGCTCGGCACCGTCGGCCCGGCGCAGGACCGGAATGCGAAGGCGGTAGGCCGCCAGCCACGGTTCGTGGTCGATGATGTCCTTGAGCTCGGCCTCGGCGGCCAGCCCGGTCTGCTCCAGCATGGCCCAAGCCTGCTCACACAGATGGCAGCCGTCGGTAGAAAACAGCGTCAGTTTCATTGGTCACTCCAGCGGATTTCCCAGCAGTTATGGATCTGCGGATTGCGGGCAAAGTCCTTGGGCAGGGTTGAGCGGGTAATGTCCTTCGCTTCCAGGCCCAGGGCCGCCAGGCCCTCCATGTCCATCTTGAAGTTGCGCTTGTTGTTGGAAAAAATCAGCAGGCCGCCCTTGCGCAGGTGCTTGCTCAGCAGGTGCAGCAGCTCCAGGTGATCCCGCTGCACGTCAAAGCTGTCTTCCATCCGCTTGGAGTTGGAGAAGGTCGGCGGATCGGCGAAGATCAGATCATAATCGCCGTCGGTTTTCGCCAGCCAGCTCAGGCAGTCGGCCTGAATATAGTGATGGCGACGGCCGGTCATGGCGTTCAGCTGCATGTTGCGCTCGGCCCAGCCGAGGTAGGTTTTCGACATGTCCACCGTGGTGGTGGAGCGGGCGCCGCCCAGGGCCGCATGCACGGTGGCGGTGCCGGTGTAGGCAAAGACATTGAGCACGTCCTTGCCTTTCGCCAGCTCGCCGAGGCGCTTACGAATGGGTCGATGATCGAGAAACAGGCCGGTATCCAGGTAGTCGTGCAGGTTCACCAACAGGCGGACGTTGTGCTCCTGCACTTCCATCCACTGCTCGCGCTTGTCGAGCCGCTCATACTGTTCATTGCCCTTCTGACGGGCCCGCACCTTGAGCACCACCTTATTGCCGGGCACGCCGGTTACCGTCATGGTGGCCTGCACCAGGTCAAAGAAACGCGCCCGGGCCTTGTGCTCGGGCACGCTCTTGGGCGCGGCGTATTCCTGGATCACCAGATGATCTTTATAGCGGTCAATGGCGGCGTTGTATTCCGGCAGGTCCGCATCATACAGGCGGTAGCAGTCAATGCCCTCGCCTTTTGCCCACTTGTCCAGCGCCTTGAGGTTCTTGGCCAGGCGGTTGGCAAAGTCTTCCGCCAGTGGCCGCGCCGGCCGGGCGTCCTCGGCAATGAAATAGTTGCGCAGTTCGCAGGCGAGCGCCCCGTTAAACAGCTTGTAGGTTTTTTCCGGACGCAGGCGCAAACAGCTGAGCAGTTCGGGGGAGCTGGAGATCAGGCTGACATGCCAGCCCTTGAACTGATCCCGTAACCTGTCACCCAGGCTCTGGTGCAGGCCCAGCAAGGAGGGGAACTCGCTGAGCCGCTCACCATAAGGCGGGTTGGAAATCAGCCAGCCCGGCTGTTCGCTCGGATTGTTCAGCTCGCTCACCACCCCTTGGGTAAAGTGGATGAGTTGCGCCACGCCGGCGGCTTCGGCGTTTTCCCGCGCAAAGCTCAGCACCCGTTTGTCCTGATCAACGCCATGGATCACCGCTTCGGCCTTGTTCAGACCGCGGGTGGCGCGCACCGTGGCCTCGGCGTGCAGGCTCTGCCACAGCTCACGGTCGTGACCGGACCAGGCCATAAAGCCAAAGCGAGGACGCAGCAGCCCCGGTGCCTGATCGGCGGCCATGAGGGCGGCTTCTATCAGCAGGGTGCCGGAGCCGCACATGGGATCCACCAGCGGACTTTTGGCATCCCAGCCGCTGCGCAACAAAATGGCGGCGGCCAGGTTTTCCTTCAGCGGGGCTTCCCCCTGCTGCTGGCGGTAGCCACGCTGGTGCAGGGCCGGGCCGGACAGGTCCAGGGTAATGCTCACGCGTTCCCGCTTCAGGTGCGCCAGAATACGAATGTCGGGAAACCGCTTGTCAACACTGGGCCGCTCGCTCCGGCGCTTGCTCAGGCGATCGACGATGGCGTCTTTTATTTTCAGGGCGCCATATTGAGTGTTGGTGATGGCACGGTTGCTGCCGGAAAAGTCCACCGCAAAGGTCTGGCCTTCCTGAATATGCGTTTCCCACTCTATGTTGCTGGCGCCCAGATAGAGGTCCATGTCGTCACGCATGGGAAAGTCGGCCAGCTGCAGCATGATGCGCGAGGCCAGCCGCGACCACAGGCAGGCTCGGTAAGCGACCTCCAGTTCGCCCTGAAAGGCCACGCCGGCCACGGTTTCCTGCACCTGGCTGGCGCCAAGGGCTTGCAGTTCATCAGAGAGTAAGGATTCCAGGCCCTTGGGGCAGGTAGCAAAAAACGGCAGCATAATCACGCATGGTCAGAAATAGAGAGGCCGCATTATACATGAGTGGATGAGCGATTTCTGCGGATTAATGGTGCAGCCGGCCGCCACGCCCCCTGCTCAGCAGTTGAACATCTTGCCGTTTTGTTGAGCGAACGAAATAAAGTTTCAATCGGGGGCTTGCCTTTGGTGACGGGGATCACTAGTATGCACCACCTGAGGACGCGGGATGGAGCAGCCTGGTAGCTCGTCGGGCTCATAACCCGAAGGTCGTCGGTTCAAATCCGGCTCCCGCAACCAGTTCTCAGAATGTGTACGTTGTAGTGTTACCGGCCGCGGGATGGAGCAGCCTGGTAGCTCGTCGGGCTCATAACCCGAAGGTCGTCGGTTCAAATCCGGCTCCCGCAACCAATCGGTTAACACCAACGACACAACAGCATTATCAGTTACTGGCGCGGGATGGAGCAGCCTGGTAGCTCGTCGGGCTCATAACCCGAAGGTCGTCGGTTCAAATCCGGCTCCCGCAACCAACTGATAACTGCAAAGCAATGACAAAGTGATTACACCGGCCGCGGGATGGAGCAGCCTGGTAGCTCGTCGGGCTCATAACCCGAAGGTCGTCGGTTCAAATCCGGCTCCCGCAACCAATCCGGTGAACACACTCCCCTGCCTTAGTAATACTCCCCAGATTTAAAAATACCGCATGTGAAACCACATCGGCCGGCTTCAGCCGACCCGACGCATTTCCTGTATCTGCATGTCTGTTTCAAGGCTGAACAGCCTGTCGTTCATCACCTTGATGGCACCAAACACCGGCAGTTTCTTTGAGTCACTCAAGAGCACGTCCGCCGACAGGGAAATACACAACGACGCCGACGGCGAGGTTTCCACCACCATCATGGTCAGCCGGCGCTCGCCGCTGTCGAGGCCAATCAGTTCCCCCAGCTGGGGCTGATGGTAATCGGCCTGAGGTTCGAAAAACCAGCTCTGGGGCATCAATGGTTTATAAAAGCGGGCCACGGCCACGCCATTAAGCGCCGCCTGCACCCGCCGGGAGGGCGTGGCCACACAGCTGAGTTTGTCGAGAAAGGTATAATAGAGCCCGGTGTCTTCCACCGAAAAATTCTGCCGCAGCGTGTCGGCGCAAATCAGTTTTTTTTGTGAATAGGGAGTGGCAAAGAGCATCTCCTCTCCCAGATCCAGCATCAGGTGCCGGTCTGCGCCGACAAACCAGCACCATTGATCATTTGGTTGTAGCAGCATTCACACACCTTGTGAAAATAAAAAATTTCCCCCAACGCCTTAAATATATATTGAATTTTGTGGTTGAGGGAAAATTATTATGACAGCTTACAGATAGGTGGCCAGGTTTTGTACCAGTTTCGGGCCATGATAAATAAAGCCGGAGTATACCTGCACCAGGCTGGCGCCGGCGGCCATTTTTTCCCGGGCGGCGGTGAGCGAGTCGATGCCCCCTACCCCGATGATCGGCAGTTTGCCATCAAGCCGGCGCGACAGCTCGGCAATGACCTGGGTGCTTTTGTTCTGCACCGGACGGCCACTGAGGCCACCCGCTTCCTGGGCGTGGGGCAGCTCAAACACCAGCTCCCGGTCCAGGGTGGTATTGGTGGCGATCACGCCATCGAGCCTGAACCGCACCAGGCTGTCGGCAATCTGCTCAATTTCCGCCTCGTCCAGATCCGGCGCTATCTTGACCACCAGCGGCACCTGCTTGTGGTATTTTTCTGCCAGTTGCGCCTGCTTTTCTTTCAGGGAGCCCAGCAGATCATCCAGGGCATCGCCATATTGCAGCGAACGCAGATCCGGCGTATTGGGCGAAGAGATGTTCACGGTAATATAGCTGGCGTGCTCATAGGACTTCTCCATGCAGATCAGGTAGTCGTCCTTGCCGTGCTCGATGGGCGTATCCTTGTTTTTGCCGATATTGATGCCCAGAATGCCGTTAAAGCGGGCGTTCTTTACATTTTCAACCAGGTAATCAATGCCCCTGTTATTAAAGCCCATGCGGTTGATGATGCCTTCGGCGGGCTTGACCCGGAACAGTCGGGGCTTGGGGTTACCGTCCTGGGGCCGGGGTGTCACCGTGCCCACTTCCACAAAGCCAAAACCCATGGCGGCAAAGGCATCGATGCATTCGCCGTTCTTGTCGAGGCCGGCGGCCAGGCCCACCGGGTTGCTGAAGGTCAGGCCCATCACGTTCACCGGATTATGAATGGCCGGACGACGATACAGCGCTTCCAGCGGCGTGCGCTGGGTTTTGGCCAGCGCCTTGATGGTCAACTCGTGGGCATGTTCGGGGTCACACTGAAACAGCAGGGGTTTTACCAGGGAATACACGTTTCGCTTCCTTATAAAAAAGCCCCGGTCATGGCCGGGGCTTTTGTTCGTGGCCGCCTGCTCAGGCGGCGTTCACACAATTGAGATGCAGCAGGTTCAGTTCGCGCAGGGCGACGGAGAACTGGGCGAATTCATGGCTGCCGGAGGTTTTGAAGTCCGCCAGCAGGTGTCGCCAACGATTGAGCAGCTGCTCATGCTCATCAAGCCACTGGGCGAGCATGGTATCGCATTCCCCTTTTCCTTTACAGTTTTTCAGCACGACCGAGGTCAGGCTGCGCTGCTGGAAGTCCAGATCTTCCCGGAACGAGGCCCGGGCCAGGGCCTGCCAGTGGTTGCCCACCGCCTGCTGGTTGATCTGATCCAGGAACCAGTGCAGCTCAAGCTCGGCGCCAAGGTGGAAATACACCCGGGCGGCGCCCTGAATATCCTGCTGGTGTTCATGGCTGATCTGGGCCAGATCCAGCGCCGAGAACAGGGTGCTCATGTGGGTAACCCGGGCGGCAAGGGACTCGGGGACGCCCTGCTCCCCCAGGCGGGAAACCTGGTTCTTGTGCTCGGTTACCTCACTGTCCACCATCACCTCGTACAAATGCTTGCCGAGGGCATCATAGGCGGGCTTGAACTGGGCAATGGTGTCTTCCAGCCCCTGGTTACGGTTGCGGTTGCGCAGGAACCAGCGGGTGGCGCGGCGCACCATGCGCCGGCACTGGTAGAACATGCGCAACTGCAGATCGGCGGGCACCCGGTTGTCCAGGGCTTCAATGTCTCGCAAAAGCGCGTTCAGGCCAAACACTTCCCGGGCAATCATAAAGCTGACGGCGATGTCGCCGATACCGGCCCCGGTTTCGTCGAGCATCCGGTTGGCAAAATTGCAGCCCATGTCGTTGACCATGATGTTGGCCAGACGGGTCGCTATGATTTCACCGCGCAGCGGGTGCGCCATCAGCGCCTCGCCAAAGCGGGCTACCAGTTTTTCCGGCATGCTGGCCGGCAACAGCCGGGCGATATAATCGTTATTGGTGATCTCGGGAATATTGAGCATGTCCTTCAGCACCATCTTGCCATAGGCCACCAGAATGGCGAGCTCGGGCCGGGTCAGGCCGCGGTTGGCGGCCATGCGCTCGGCCAGCTCTTCGTCACTGGGCAAAAACTCCAGGCCCCGGTCCAGACTGCCTTCTCGCTCCAGCCAGTGCATAAAGCGCTGGTGCTCCTTCAGGGCCTGGGCGCCTCTGTGCTGGGTGATGGAAATGGTCTGGGACTGGCGATAGGCGTTGGTGAGCACGATGTCCGCCACCTTGTCGGTCATGTCATACAGTAACTGATCCCGGTGTTTCTGGGTCAGTTCGCCTTCGGCCACCAGCTTGTTCAGCAGGATCTTGATGTTGACCTCGTTGTCGGAGCAATCCACTCCGCCCACGTTGTCGGTAAAATCGGTGTTGATGTGCCCGCCCTTGCTGGCGTATTCAATACGGCCAAGCTGGGTACAGCCCAGGTTACCACCCTCGCCCACCACGCGGGCCCGCAGATCTTCACCGTTGATGCGCACGGCATCGTTGGCCCTGTCCCCCACGTCGGTGTCGGTCTCTCGGCGCGACTTGATGTAGGTGCCGATACCACCGTTCCACAGCAAGTCCACCTGGGCCATCAGCAGGTGGCGGATCACCTCGGTCGGCGTCAGGCTGGCTTTCTGGGTACCCAGCAGCTTTTTCATCTGGGGCGACAGGCTGATGGACTTGGCGGAGCGGGCAAAGACACCGCCGCCCTCGGAAATCAGCGACTTGTCATAGTCGTCCCAGGTGGTGCCGGGGGTGGTGAACAGGCGCTGGCGCTCTTGATAGCTGGCGGCGGCATTCGGCTCGGGATCGATAAAAATGTGCAGGTGGTTAAAGGCGCCCACCAGCCGAATGTGTTTCGACAGCAGCATGCCGTTGCCGAACACATCGCCGGCCATGTCGCCGATGCCGACACAGGTAAAATCGGTGCTCTGGCAGTCGATGCCGAGTTCCCGAAAGTGGCGCTTGACCGACTCCCAGGCGCCCCGGGCGGTAATGCCCATTTTCTTGTGGTCATACCCTACCGAGCCGCCGGAGGCAAAGGCATCGCCGAGCCAGTGGCCATATTCCGCACTGATGCCGTTGGCGATGTCGGAGAAGGTGGCGGTGCCCTTGTCGGCGGCCACCACCAGGTAATAATCGTCCTCGTCGTGACGCACCACGTTTTTCGGCGGGATCACCTCGCCGTTGATGATGTTGTCGGTCACATCCAGCAGACCACGAATAAACAGCCGGTAGCAGTCCTGGCCTTCCTTGAGAAAGGCGGCCCTGTCCCCTTCCGGCAACTGTTTACACACAAAGCCGCCCTTGGCGCCCACCGGCACGATCACGGTGTTTTTCACCTGCTGGGCCTTGACCAGTCCCAGTACCTCGGTACGAAAGTCTTCCCGGCGGTCGGACCAGCGCAGGCCGCCCCGGGCCACCTTGCCCCAACGCAGGTGCACGCCCTCTACCCGCGGCGAATAAACAAAAATTTCGAATTTGGGCAGCGGCAGCGGCATCTCGCTGATGGACTCGGGGGCCATCTTGAAGGAAATATAAGGCTTGGCGGCGCCGTCGGCGGCAGGCTGGTAGAAGTTGGTTCGCAGGGTCGCTTCGATCATCTCCATGTAGCGACGAATAATGCGGTCATCATCCAGGTTGGCCACCTTGTCGAGCTCGTCCAGCAGCTCCTGGTGCAATGCCTGCAGTTGTTTGGCATTTTGCTTGCGAGCGGGCGACAGCCGCTGTTCAAACAGGCGGAACAACAGACAGGCCAGGTGCGGATAGCGGGACAGGGTTTCCTCGATGTAGGCCTGGCTGAAGGTGACGCCGGTCTGGCGCATGTAACGGGCATAGGCCCGCAGCACGCTCACTTCCCGGCCGGTGAGCGGAGTGGCCAGCACCAGGCGGTTGAAGCCGTCGTTTTCCAGCTGGTTGTTCCAGATCTGGGCAAAGGCCTGCTGAAAACGCTGCTGGCTGGCGTCCAGCTCGAGCGGGCCGCGCGGATGCAGCATGGAGAAGTCGAGGATCCAGAAGGTTTCTTCGCCGCAATCGATTTCGTAAGGGGTTTCACCAATCACCCGCAGTCCCAGGTTTTCCAGCATGGGCAACACATCGGACAGGTGAATGGGCTCGGCCCGGTGGTAGAGCTTGAGCCGCACCCGGTTGGAGTCCTGCCCCTGCTCCTGGGCCCGGTAAAACAGCATGCCCAGGCGGTTGTCGTCACTGAGGGCCTCAAGCTGTTCAATGTCGGCCACCGCCGAGCCCGGGATCACGTCTTCGGTATATCCCCGGGGAAAGGCCTGGCGATACTTGTTCTTCAGCCGGTTGCCTTCGGCCTCGCCAAAACTGGCGGACAGCGCCTGCTCCAGCTTGTCGTCCCAGCTGCGGGCGGCTTCGATCAGGTTTGACTGGATCTCGTTCACATTGATGTCCATGGTGTTGTTCTGCACGCGGATCAGGTAATGAGTACGGGCCAGCACCCCTTCCGAGAAATAGGTGGTGAACTCCACCTCTTCTTCCGAGCCGAAATAGCGCTGGAAAATACGCTGGGTTTTTTCCCTGAGGGCGGTGTTGTAACGCTCCTTGGTGACATACACCATGCAGGAAAAGAACCGGCCAAACAGATCCCGGCGCACAAACAGCCGGGTCATGTCCCGCTCCTGCATGGCGAGCACGCCCATGCCGATCTCCAGCAGTTCGTCTTCCCGGGCCTGGATCAGCTCGTCCCGGGGATAGGTTTCCAGAATGTTGAGCAGTGCCTTGTAGGCATGGGAGCCCTCTTCCAGCCCCGAGGCATTGATAATGCGCTTGAGTTTTTCGCCGATAAGCGGGATCTGCATGGCGCTGGTGTTGTAGATGCTGGAGGCATAGAGGCCGATAAAGCGGTCTTCGCCGATCACATTGCCCTTGTTGTCAAAACGCTTGATGCCGATGTAGTCGATATAGGCGGGCCTGTGCACCCGGGACTTGTGGTTGGTCTTGGTCAGCACCAGTATGTTCTGGCTGAGGGCTTCTTCCCGGGCGGTGGGCGTGAGGGTGCTCAGACGCAGGCCGTCGCTGTGCTGAATGTTGCGCATCAGCCCCAGACTGGTGTCGTGCTCCGGCACCAGCTCGTGATCGCCTTCAACGGCGGAGATATGGTAGCGACGGTAGCCCATCAGGGTAAAATTGTGATTGACCACCCAGCGCAGGAACGACAGGTTTTCTTCCACCTCCTGGGGATCATGCTTTTTCAGCTGGCCGGGCAAGGCCTTGATCACCTCGTTCAGCCGTTTGACCATGGGCTGCCAGTCATCCACCGCCAGCGCCACTTCCTCCACCACCGACAGCAGCTCGTCGCGTAACTGATCGCGTTTTTGCTGTTCGGGCTGGCGATCGATTTCGATCAGAAACGCGGTTTCCACCCGGTTTTGCTGGGCCTTGTCCTTGCTGGACAAAATGCGCTCCAGCCGACCCTGCTTGTCCCGCACCAGGTGCATGGGCTGGTGCAGCATCAGATGAGCGGTAATGCCCAGGCGGCTCAGCGCCATGCGGATGGAGTCTACCTGAAAGGGCGCATCGCGCAGCACCAGCTCCACAATGGTATGGGGTGACTGCCAGCCATGGCGGGACAGCTCGGGGTTGTAGACCTGCACATGAGGGCGGTTGTCGGGTCGGGTTTCAAAATCGTTCCACAGGTTGATGGCGGCGCCGTAAAGATCACTGTCGTTGCGGTGATGCAGATCATCGTGGGTCATGCCGCTGTAGAGTTTGGCGACAAAGGTCTGTACCAGGGGAGCGGTCTGTTCGGGAAATTTTTCACTGACCAGTTGTTCGACATTTTCCAGCAGCACGGAAGTAGTGGCATCATTAAAAGTCATGGTTTCGGATTCCTCGAGAACGGGCATTGACCATGGAGAAAAGCGTAGCCAATGGGGCAGTCATTTGACCCCTTGGAATGGGGTCCAGTGTATGCCCGGTGTTTGGGGAAAGCGAGAAGTGCACGGGGAAAGAATGTGAAAAATATCGACCGGATCACTGGCGTACGGAATATATACACTGTGCCGCCGACATAATTGAATTTATATTCTTAACAGTGGCATATTTCCCTGGTTAATATTTTTCAGCCCGTTCTGAAAATAACAACGCGGAGCCTGGCTCCGCGTTTTTTACCCTGTCAGTCGCTGCAATTGCTGCAGGGCATTGCCCTCATCCAGCACCACTTCAAAATGGCCGTTCAGGCCGCCATGGCCCACGAAACGGCGAAAGTGATGCAGGGGCAGCTGCAATCTCAGCCCCTGCTCCGTCATCACCGTCAGGGCGGATACCCGGCCGGTGTAGTAATGCTGCAATTCGGTGGCGGAAATGGCCAGCCGAAAGCGAAGCCGTCGCATCAATCCAGGGCCTTGCTTATCTTCTCGAACAGATCCCGGGACAAGTCCGGCAACGCCATCAGCCGCTGCAGTCGCGCTCGGATCAGCGCCTGACGGGCATCATCGAGCCGGCTGAACTGAATAAGTGGGGTCAGCAGCCGCGAGGCCACCTGGGGGTTGCTGCGGTTGAGCTGCTCCAGCACCGCCACCAGCAGATCGTAACCGGCCCCGTCGAGGCGATGAAACCGGGCCGGGTTGCCCTGACAGAAGGCGCCGATCAATGCCCGAACCCGGTTGGGATTGCCCAGGCTGAAGGTAGGATGGCTCATCAGCTCACGCACCCGGTCCAGGGTGTCGGCGCCGGGCGCCGTGGCCTGCAACCGGAACCAGTTGTCCAGCACCAGGCCATCGTGACGCCACTTTTGCTCAAAGTCCGCCAGCATGGCATGGCGGCAGTCGAGTTCACCGCGCACCGCGGCCCGCATGGCCCCCAGGGTGTCGGTCATGTTGTCGGCACTGTCATACTGGCTGGCCACCGGCTGCTCGGCACCGGTCAGGGCCAGGTAACCCAGGGCGGTATTTTTCAGCGCCCGGCGGGCCATGTCGTGGTGATCGATGCGGTATTCCGGGGTCAGGTTGTCGTCATGGGCCTGCTGCCAGGCCGGCAACAGCGCCTCGGCCAGCTCTCGGGCCAGGTGCGCGCGCACCTCGGCCAGGTGTTCGATATCGACCTGGTCAAACAGCTCCAGCAGGCTGGCCAGATCCGGCAGCGTCAGCATTTCGGCCTTGAGCGCCCGATCCATGGCCCGATCTTCCAGGGCACAGCGGAATACGTCCAGCAGGCTGCGGGGCAGAGCCAGGGGTTCCCCCCGCTGCCGCAACGCAACGTTGCGGCGCACGGTGTCGTTAATGAGCATCTGCACCGCATCCCAGCGCACAAACTCATCCAGGCTGACCCGGGCCAGCAACGACAACTGCTCGTCGCTGTAGGGATAATCGAGCTTCACCGGCGCCGAAAAGCCCTGCAGCAGGGCCGGTACCGGGCGGGAGGGAACCTGTTCAAATACAAACTCCTGCTCGTCTTCCAGCACGTCCAGCACCGCATCCACCGAGTGGCCGTTCATCATCAGCGGTACCGGCTCGCCCTGCTCGGTATAGAGTGCCAGGCTGAGGGGAATGTGCAGGGGCAGTTTTTCCGGCTGATCCCGGGTGGCGGGCGTGTGCTGTCGTACGCTCAGGGTATAACGGCCGGTATCGGCATCAAAGCGGTCGCGTACCGTCAGTACCGGCGTGCCGGACTGGCCGTACCAGCGCTTGAAGCGGGTCAGATCCCGGCCGCTGGCCTCGCTCATGGCGGCCACAAAGTCGTCACAGGTGGCGGCCTGGCCGTCGTGGCGCTGCAGATAAAGCGCCAGGCCTGCCTGGAACGCCTGCTCGCCCAGCAGGGTGTGCAGCATGCGGATGACTTCCGCGCCCTTTTCGTACACCGTCAGGGTGTAGAAGTTGTTCATCTCGATCACCGCATCGGGACGAATGGGATGGGCCATGGGGCCGGCGTCCTCGGCGAACTGGGGGCCACGCAAAATGCGCACGTTGTGAATACGGTTCACGGTGCGAGAGCCCAGATCGGAGGAAAACTCCTGATCCCGGAACACCGTCAGCCCTTCCTTGAGGGACAGCTGGAACCAGTCCCGGCAGGTGACCCGGTTGCCGGTCCAGTTGTGAAAATATTCATGACCGATCACCCGTTCTACATCCAGGTAGTCGTCGTCGGTGGCAGTCTGGGCATCGGCCAGCACAAACTTGGCGTTGAACACGTTCAGGCCCTTGTTTTCCATGGCCCCCATGTTGAAGAAGTCCACCGCCACTATCATGTAGATGTCGAGATCGTATTCCAGGTTGCAGCGCTGCTCATCCCAGCGCATGGAGGCCTTGAGGCTGTCCATGGCGTGGCCGGCCCGGTGCAGGTTGCCCTTGTCGACAAAAATTTCCAGCGCCACCTCGCGGCCGCTGTGAGTGGTGTAGCAGTCGCGCAGCACATCAAAATCCCCCGCCACCAGCGCAAACAGGTAGGCGGGCTTGGGGAACGGATCCTGCCACTGCACCCAGTGCCGGCCGTCATCGAGCACGCCCTGCCCCACCCGGTTGCCGTTGGACAGCAGGTAGGGACAGGTGGTGGCATCAGCGGTAATGCGGGTGCTGAAACGGGCCAGCACATCGGGCCGGTCCAGGTAATAGGTGATGCGCCGAAACCCCTGCGCCTCGCACTGGGTGCAGTAGGCATTGCCGGACTTGTACAGGCCTTCCAGGGCGGTGTTGGCGGCGGGGTTGATGCGGTTTTTAATGGTCAGCACGAATTCCTGAGGCACCTGAGGCAGCACCAGGCTGCCTTCACCCTGCTCGTACTGGGTGGTGTCCACACCGTTTATCGAGACCGACAACAGCTCCAGCTGCTCACCGTCCAGCACCAGCGGCTCGTTGTGCTCACCGTTGCGGCGCACCCGGCTGATGGCCACCACTTCGGTAGCGGTGTCGTGCAGCTGAATGTCCAGATCCAGGGTATCAATCCAGTAATGGGGCGGCTGATAATCGTCGCGATATTGCACCTGAGGTTGGCTTTGGCTCATAGTGAATCTCGTTGAATGATGAAGGGGAATAACGTGAAAAAACGGGGCCACCCGGGCCCCGTCTGACAAACACTCAGCCCAGCAGGTTGGCCAGATCGGCGGTAATGCGGGCCGCTTCCTGCAGGTAGCTGTCTTCGGGCTCGAAGTCCTTGGGCGCGTCGTCCAGGGTCTCCACCGGCTTGAGGTTGGCCCGGCGCAGGCGGTCGTTGAGGCGCTCCAGAGACTTGGCATCCTGCTCGTTCAGCTCGGCCTTGCGCTCGGCCAGGTTAAGGGACACCGAGTCCTTGTCTTTCAGTTTCCGGTATTCGCGAATGTCTTCAAACACATAGGCGAATTCGGGATCCTGCTCAATGCGGGCCTGGTGGCGCTGACGCAGTTTGGGCAGGTAAGGCGACAGGTCCCGTACATGAGAGAAGTCAAGGCTCTCTATTTGATCCCAGGGCAGCGCGTTTTTCTCCAGGCTTTCGCCGGTTTCCTCGGCCTCCACCGCAGTGGGGAACGGAATATCCGGGCTCACGCCCCGGTTTTGCGTGCTGCCACCGTTAATGCGGTAGAACTTGGCGATGGTAAACTGCACAAATCCCATGGGGCTTTCATACAGATCGTAGATGCGTGACAGGCTGCGGTGCTGCTGCACCGTGCCCTTGCCAAAGGTGTTTTCACCCAGGATCACCGCCCGGCCGTAGTCCTTCATGGCGGCGGCGAAAATCTCCGACGCCGAGGCGGAATAGCGATCCACCAGCACCGCCATGGGGCCGTCGTAGCTGACCCGGTTATCATCGTCGCCATTCACCGAAATACGGCCGAGTCCGTCGCGGATCTGCACCACGGGACCGCTGTCGATAAACAGGCCGGTGAGTGATGAGGCCTCGGTCAGGGCGCCGCCGCCATTGGCGCGCAGGTCAATGACCAGCCCCTGAATATTCTGCTGCTTGAGCCTGTCGATTTCCCGGGCCACGTCCACGCTCAGGTTGACGTAAAAGCTGGGAATTTCAATCACCCCAATGCGCTGATCGTTCACCTCCAGCACCTTGCCGTTGGCGGCCCTGTCTTCCAGCCGCACCGTGTCCCGGGTGATTTCGACAATACGCGGCGTGGTGGCCACGGCCTGGCCGCGCTGAATTTGCAGCCATACCTTGGTGCCCTTGGGGCCCTTGATCAGATCCACCACTTCATCCAGACGCCAGCCGATCACGTCGGTGATTTTTTCGGCTTCTTGCCCTACCCCTATGATGCGGTCATCAGGCTGCAACTCGCTGGATTTGGCCGCCGGGCCACCGGGTACCAAAGAGCGGATCACGGTGTAGTCGTCTTCCGCCTGCAGCACGGCGCCTATGCCCTCCAGAGAGAGGTTCATTTCGGTTTCAAAACGCTCGGCGTTGCGCGGGCTAAGGTAACTGGTATGAGGCTCAATGGCCCGGGCAAAGGCGTTGGCAAAACTCTGAAAGGCATCCTCACTTTCACTCTGGGACAAGCGTTTGATGGCGTTGTTGTACCGTTTGGTGAGGGTGGTTTTTATCTCGTCCCAGTCCTTGTCGGCCAGGGCGAGACTGAGGGCATCGAATTTGACCCGCTTGCGCCACAGCTCGTCCAGCTCGCGCTGGTTCGCCGGCCAGTCGGCCTCGGAGCGGTCAAACTGGTAGTCTTCCGTGCCGTCGAATTGCATTGGCGTATCGAGCAACGACAGCGCATAGCTGAGGCGCTCGTAGCGGCGCTTCAGGCTCTCGTTGTACATGTCAAAGGCGGCGTCGAGCCGGCCGGCCCGCAGCAGATCGTCAAAACTGTCGCGGTAACGCTCGAAACGGCGCACATCTTCCTGGGTAAAGATGTTGCGGCTGAAGTCCAGGCTTTCAATGTAGCGATCAAAAATCGCCTCTGAAAAGGCATCATCCAGCCTGAACTGCTTGTAATGGGAACGGGTGAACAGCGCGGTAATCCGCTTAGCCGCAGCCGCATGCTGACTTTCCGGGGCCAGAGCGGGAATGGCATCGGCCTCAATGGCCGGCGTCACCGCCCGGGCCAGCCCGGCGGCCAGCACGGCGGCGGCCACCAGGGACAAACGAATTCCGTGACTGATCAAACCCTACTCCTCAGAGAACTATGTGATCGAACTTGACGCGTACCGACATGCCGGTTTTGAGCTCCACCTGAACATCGTCCCGGGTCACTTCCTTAATGGTAGCGGGAACCGGAGACTTGCCCAGCAATACTTTGACATTCTGCTCAACGGCGAGTTTCGCAGGATCGACCTTTTTCACCCGCGGACGGGGCTTTTTGCCGGCGGGCTTTTCCTTGCGCGGACCAAACACCTTTTCCTTGCTGTCTTTCAGCGCCTGCTTGGCGTGATCAATGTGCTCCTGGGTCAGCTCGCCGCAGGGGTTGCCGTCCAGATCAACCCGGCTCATGCCGGCCTTGAGGCCATGCAGGTAACGCCAGCTGGACGTGTACTGGCGCAGGGCGGTGCGCAGCAGGGTCTTGGATACCTTGGGATCCTCGGCCATGCGTTCTGCCAGATCCTGAAAGATACCTATCTTGAGCGGCTTGGCTTCGCCGTTGGCAATAAAACACGCGGGAAAGCGCTCGGCCAGGTAGGCGATGACTTCTTTACTGTTTTTCAGTTTTTCGGAGTTTTCCATGAAATACCTTGGGATTGGGACCAGTGGGCGCACCGCCCGTTGAAACCTTCACATTATAAGGGCCGCACGGACAAAAGCGACCCCGGCATGTTACAGCAGGGGCAGAACGGCGCCCACCAGGCCGGCCAGACCGGTCTCATCACACGCATCAAAGCGATCGTGGACCGGGCTGTCGATGTCGAGTACGCCCCAGACAACGCCGTTATCATCACTCAGGGGCAGGACGATTTCCGAGTTGCTGGCGGCATCGCAGGCAATGTGGCCGGCAAAGGCATGCACATCGGCGACGCGCTGCACCTGGTTGGTGGCAGCGGCAGTACCGCACACCCCCCGGCCCACCGGAATGCGCACACAGGCGGGCTTGCCCTGGAACGGGCCCAGCACCAGCTCATCCTGCTCACGCAGGTAGAAGCCGACCCAGTTGATGTTATCCAGCGACAGGTTCAGCAGAGCCGAGAGGTTGGCCAGTTTGGCAATGCGATTGGGTTCACCTTCGCACAGGGCCAGTGCCTGGGCGGTCAGGCTTTGATAAAATGCGTTTTTTTCACTCATGGTGTCAGCAGGTTGGCAATTTTGGCTTAACTTACCTGCCCTTTGGGAAAATGAAAACCAATGATGGTGATGGATGAATAAAAAAGAACCGAACAACGGCATTTTGCACTGGTCGGTGCTCACCGGCATGATGCGTCGCCACAAAGCACTGCTGATCAGGGCCCATTTGCTGGCCATTGCCGGCACCCTGCTGGCGGTGCCCGTGCCCCTGCTGATGCCGTTACTGGTGGACGAGGTGCTGCTGGAGCAACCGGGCACCCTGGTAGCCGGGCTGGACCCGCTGCTGCCCGAGGACTGGCAGACCGGCGTGGGCTATATTCTGGCGGTGCTGCTGATCACCCTGTTGCTGCGTTTTATGGCACTGGTGTTCAACATATTGCAGGGCCGGCAATTTGCCCGGGTGGCCAAGCACATCACCTTTCAGATCCGGCGCCGCCTCACCCGCCAGCTGATGCGCACTCCCCTGCGCCGCTTTGAATCGGTAGGGGCCGGCAGCGTCAGCTCCCATTACATCACCGATGTGGAAACCCTCGACAAGTTTCTGGGCGAGACCCTGAGCCGGTTGCTGATAAGCCTGCTGAGCGTGGTGGGCACCGCCGTGGTGCTGTTGCTGCTGAACTGGCAGCTGGGACTCTTTATTCTGCTGCTGAACCCGGTGGTGGTGTTTTTCTCCAGCCGGCTCGGCTCCAAGGTCAAGTACCTCAAGCGCAATGAAAACAAGGCCTTCGAACTGTTTCAGCAGGCACTGGTGGAAACCCTGGACGGCATTCAGGAAATTCGCGCCGCCAACCGGGAACGCCATTACCTGTTGCGGGTGATCGACCGGGCCCGGGGAGTACGGGACACCGCCATTGAATACCATTGGAAAAGCGAGGCCGCCGGCAAGGCCAGCTTTTTGCTGTTTTTGTCCGGGGTGGAGCTGTTCCGGGCGGTGGGCATGATCATGGTGCTGTACACCGATCTCACCGTGGGCCAGATTTTCGCGGTATTCAGTTATCTCTGGTTCATGATGGGCCCGGTGCAGGAGCTGCTGAACATGCAGTATTCCTTTTACGCCGCCGATGCGGCCCGCAAGCGCATCAACACCATGCTGGCCCTGGGAGATACCGTGGAGCCGGTGGGCCGGTTCAACCCCTTTGCCGGCGTCACCACCCTGCCGATAGAGGTGCGCAACCTCAGCTTTTCCTACGACGGTGAACGCCGGGTGCTGGATGACATCAGCCTGAGCATTGCCGCCGGGGAAAAGGTGGCCCTGGTGGGCGCCAGCGGTGGCGGCAAATCGACCTTTATTCAGCTGCTGCTGGGCCTCTACCCCGCCGACAGCGGCGACATTCGCTTTGGTGGCATCAGCAGTGCCGACATCGGCTTTGCCACCATTCGCGAGCACGTGGCCACGGTACTGCAGCAACCGGTGCTGTTTAACGACACGGTGCGCGCCAACCTGAACCTGGGCGATGATCACGATGATGCCGCCATCTGGCAGGCGCTGAAGGTGGCGCAACTGGATGAGGTGATTGCCGCCACGGACAAGGGGCTGGATACCGAGATCGGCCGCCGGGGCGTGCGGCTCTCGGGGGGACAGCAACAACGGCTGGCGGTGGCCCGCATGATCCTGAAAGATCCGGCCATTGTGATTCTGGATGAAGCCACCTCGGCGCTCGACACCGACACCGAGCAGCGGCTGCACCAGGCGCTGTCGGGCTTTCTGCACGGACGGACCACCCTGATTGTGGCGCACCGGTTAAGCTCGGTGCGCCAGGCGGACAGGGTTGTCGTGTTTGAGGATGGCAAAATCAGTCAGTCAGGCACGCATGTTGAGCTGCTGGAACAACCGGGGCTGTACCGGACGCTGTATAGCTGATGCAGCAGGCTGACTGCCTGCCTAGGCTCCGTCAGGCGACGGCCTTGACCGTCTCATCGGCGGCGTTATCGCCCTTGCCGGTTTTTTTGACGGGCTTTTTCTTCGGTCCAGCCAGTTCGGCCTGGTGCTGGGCCAGAAACAGCGCCAGCGCTTCCCGATCCGCTTCATTCAAGGTAACCGGTGCGTTTTCCAGTACGGTTTCAATGTGTTCCGCCATATCCAGCAGGCGGTCGTAGGCATCCGCCTCTTTCTTGTTGGTAAAGGTCATTTTTTCAATTCCGTTTCGCACTACGCGATATTGAACTTCTACGGCCATGATGAGCTCCTTATCTGTATATACATACAGTAATCAGCCTGTTTCCGAATTGCAAGCCACTCTGACCACGCAATTTTCCGGCCATGGCTGGCGGACTCAGGATTAAAGTCTAAAATTTATACAGAGGGCGCCCGGCGTCGGGTGTTCTCTTACTAGCGCACGGCTCAGCTAATGAGCCATTCCCCTGAGCCAGGTACACGGAATTTGTACCTGGCTTTTTTTGTTCTTAAATTACGTCCGCCACATTATTATGTTAAGTAACCCGCCATTTTAATGGCTTAGGTTATTTCCAGATTGCACTTGGTGTGAGTTTGGCTATGATTAAACTCTCTTTTGTATGTTGGCATAATATTTATGTTTACCCTGGCTGCCGAACTGCGTCATACCATGTCCTTGCTGGAGTCTGCCCTGGCCGCGCTGAACCGTGAGATTCTACGCCAGGCGGGCGATTTGCCCGTGGCCACCTGTTATTGCCTGCCCGAGGTTGCCCTCGGCAAAGAGCACGAGCCCGTTGAGCATATTCAGGTGCAAGCGCAACTCACCGGCAGGCCAGCCCTCGACGCCGCTCTTTCCGCCTTTGGCCGCTGGCACCTGAAGGCCGACTGCTCCGCCAAGGCCAGCTTTCGCCTGCCCGGCTTTATCCTGCTGCCCGGCGCCAGCCGAGCGCTGCTTGAACAACAGGTAGCAGAAGTTAACCGGCTTAAACTGGCCTTTCGTACCCTGGTGCAGCAATTGGATGATAAAGACAAGAAATTTACCCTGGTGCACCATACCTTTCCCGGCCTTATTACCCTGCAGGTCTACCGCCAGCTCACCCTGCTGCCCCATACTGCTTCTCGGCTGGGCTTTACCTGGGCCAACAAGCAGATCATTCAGAAGGTGGACAAGGCCAGGCTCGTGGAGCAGCTGATGCAAAGCCGCCACAGCCCTCCCCCGCTGACGGACGCGCATACCTGGCAGCAATGCGTAGACCGGGAAATCTACGATGTGAAACGGCTGCCCGCTCATGTGGAGCTTAGACTGCGCCGGCCGGTGAAAACCCATCCCATGGTCAACGTGCGCTGGAGCGAGCCACTGACGCCCCGCCAGCAGCAATTCAAGGCCCATTTGCCCTTGCTGCTGTGCCAGGACGAGCTGCCCGCCATCACTCACCTGGGTGATTACCCGCCGGCCAAAGCCCGCAAGCAACGGGCGGCGCGCATTGGTGGCGAGCCGCTGATCCCGCGGCTACATATTTATCCTTTCGAGCCCTGACACTGCCCCGGACGAGGGTGCTATCATGGCGTGATGTTTCTTTTGTAACTTTTGGATGGCGTTATGGCATTGCCCTTCTCCCTGTTGCTGCTGCTGGCAAGCCTGGCCGGTCTCACTCCCCTGGCTATCGACATGTACCTGCCAAGCCTGCCCACCATAGCGCGGGATCTGGGGGTGCCGGTGTCCCAGGCCCAGCTGACCATCAGTGTGTTTCTGGCGGGGTTTGCCCTGGGTCAGCTGTTCTATGGCCCCCTGGCCGACTCGGTGGGACGCAAACCGGTGATGCTGGGCGGGCTGACGCTGTTTACGCTGGCAAGCCTGGGCTGTGCCCTGGCTAACAGCATTGAAACCCTGATGACCTTTCGCCTGTTGCAGGCCATTGGCGGCGCCGCCGGCTCCGTGGTGCTCAACGCCCTGCTGCGGGACATGTTTGAACGAGACATGTTCGCCCGGGTGATGTCGATGGTGATCCTGGTGATGACCCTGGCCCCACTGGTGGCGCCCATCGTCGGCGGCTACCTGCTACTTATCGGTCACTGGCACAGCATCTTCGTGCTGCTGGCCGCCATTGGCACGGCGGTGACGGTGGCGCTAGCCCTGCGCATTCCCGAAACCCTCAAACCCGAGCACCGCCAGCCCTTTCGGTTGTGGCCGGTGCTGCAAAACTACAGCCGGGTGCTGCGTCACCGGGCCGCGCTGGGGTATATCGGCTGTGGCGGCCTGACCACGGCGGCCATGTTTGCCTTTATTTCCGGCTCGCCGCTGGTGTATATCGAGCTTTACGGCGTACCGGCCCAGCATTACGGCCTGCTGTTTGCCATGAACATCGTGCTGATGATGGTACTGACCTTTGCCAACAGCCGGCTGGTCAAGCGCCTGGGCAGCGACCGACTGCTGAAAACCGGCCTGATCCTGGCCGCACTGGCCGGCGTGGCCCTGCTGTTCAGCGGCCTCACCGGCGCGGGGGGACTCTGGGGGCTGGTGCCGGCCATCATGGTGCTGATTGCCCAAATCAGCCTGGTGGGTGCCAACGCCATGGCCGGACTGCTCAACCACTTTCCCGAGTCTGCCGGCACCGCCTCGGCGCTAGCGGGTACGGTACGTTTTGGCCTGGGCGCCCTGGCCACCTTTGCGGTCAACGCCAGTGACGCCCTCTCTGCCCTGCCCATGGCACTGGTCATGTGCCTGTGCGTCTGGCTGGCCCTGGCCAGTTACTGGCTGCTGGTGCGTCCCGCCCTGTCCGCCGCCGAGTAGCCAGCCCCGGCAGGCCATGTCCGGCATGGCGACGCCCGGTAAATTCCCGGGAAAGCCATTTTTTAATACCGGCGCAAGTGATATAACTAACAGCTGTCGCTTAGCGACCACACTCGCTTTTACAAGAAGGAATTGACAAGACTATGTTCGAGAAGGTCACTGCTGCACCGGCCGACCCCATTCTGGGCCTGACCGATGCGTTCCGTAAAGATACCCGTACCGACAAAATCAACCTGGGCGTTGGTATCTACAAAGACGAAGCCGGCCAGACCCCGGTACTGCGCTGCGTGAAACAGGCCGAAGCCCGCCTGGTGCAGGAGCAAACCACCAAAAACTATCTCAGCATAGAAGGCATTGAAGCCTATGGTCAGGTAGTGCAGAAGCTGCTGTTTGGCGCCGATGCCGGCATTATTGCTGACCAGCGCGCCCGTACCGCCCAGGCGCCGGGTGGTACCGGAGCCCTGCGCATCGCCGGTGAGTTCATCGCCCGCCAGCTCGACACCAACACCATCTGGATCTCCAACCCCACCTGGGCCAACCACCGCGCCGTGTTTACCGCCGCCGGCCTGGAAGTGAAGGAATACGGCTACTATAACGCCGAGACCAAGGATCTGGACTTTGACGCCATGCTGGCCAGCCTGGCAGACGCCAAGGCCGGGGATGTGGTGCTGTTCCACGGCTGTTGTCACAACCCCACCGGTATCGATCCGACCCCTGAGCAGTGGCAGCAACTGGCCAAACTGGCCGCCGACAAGGGCTGGCTGCCGATGTTCGACTTCGCCTACCAGGGCTTTGCCAAAGGCACAGAGGAAGACGCCTTTGGTCTGCGCGAGTTTGCCAAGCACAACCCCGAACTGCTGATCGCCAGCTCCTTCTCCAAAAACTTCGGCCTCTACAACGAGCGGGTGGGTGCCTTTACCCTGGTGGCCAAAGACGCCGACACCGCCAACACCAGCTTCAGCCAGGTGAAGAGCATTATTCGCGCCAACTACTCCAACCCGCCTTCCCACGGTGCCAATGTGGTGGCCATCATCGCCAACGATCCCGAACTCTACGCCGACTGGCAGGCCGAGCTGGCGGAAATGCGCGACCGCATTCAGGAAATGCGCACCCTGTTCGTGGAAAAACTCGCCGCCCGTGGTGTCGACAAAGACTTCAGCTTCATTGCCCGTCAAAACGGCATGTTCTCCTTCTCCGGCCTCACGCCGGAGCAGGTAGCCCGGCTGAAGGACGAGTTCGGTATCTACATCGTCGGCTCCGGCCGCATCAGTGTGGCCGGCATCACCAAGGCGAACATCGACGCCCTGTGTGACGGCATTGCCGCTGTGCTGTAATACGCGTTGATCACTGATACTGAAAAGCCCCGCCGAGCGGGGCTTTTTTTATGGATATCGCATGGACGCCCACCTTCACGGGCGTGACGCCTGGACTTGTTAAATCACAAAGCGGTTCACCAGGGTGTGCAGCTCACCGGCAAGGCGGGCCAGCTCCTGGCTGGAGGCGCTGGTCTGGTTGGCACCGGCGGCACTCTGCACCGACAGATCCCGAATGTTGACCAGGTTGCCGTCCACTTCCCGGGCCACATGGGCCTGCTCTTCGGCAGCACCGGCAATGGCCACGTTGCGATCATTGATGCCGGAGATACTGGTGGCGATCTGCGCCAGGGCCTCGCCGGCTTCCCGGGCGATATTCAGGGTACCGGCGGTGCGCTCATTGCTGGTTTTCATGGCGGTAACCGCCTCCTGGGAGCCCCGCTGCACCGCCTGGATCATCTGCTCGATTTCCTTGGTGGACTCCTGGGTCCGGTGGGCCAGGGCACGCACCTCATCGGCCACCACCGCAAAGCCCCGCCCCGATTCGCCGGCCCGAGCCGCTTCAATGGCGGCATTCAGGGCCAGCAGGTTGGTCTGATCGGCAATGGCGCGGATCACATCCAGCACACTGGTAATATCATTCACCCGCCCCGCCAGCCGCTCAATGTTGTGCATGGTGTCGCCAATCTCGCCGGCCAGGCCTTCCATGGCCATTACCGTCTGGCCCACCCGGTCACGGCCAAACTGGGCCCGCTCATCCGCCAGCTCCGACTCCTGCGACGTACTGGAAGCATTGCGCGCCACCTCTTCCACCGCCGCGGTCATTTCATTCACCGCCGTGGCCGCCTGCTCCAGCTCCTGGCTTTGCCGATGCAGGCCGCGGGTCGACTCTTCGGTGACCGAGCTCAGTTCTTCCGAGGTAGAGGCCAGCCGGTGGGAAGAGTCGGTGATAAGCCGGACCGTGTCCTTCAGGCTGTGCTGCATGTGGCCAAGAGCCTGCAACAGGCGGCCCGGTTCATCCTTGCCACTGATCTGCACCGGGTGCGTCAGATCCCCTCCGGCAATCCGCTCGGCCACCCGCACCGCATCGCCAATGGGTTGCACTATGCTGCGGGTCAGCAGCCAGGCCAGCGCCGCCATGCCCACCAGGGCCAGGGTAAGAATGGCGATGATGATGTTGCGTGAAGAAGCATAAACGCTGTCGGTTTCGCTGTTGGTGTCGTCAATACGCTGATGCTGCAGGGCATTGAGCTGATGCAGCAGACCGGCCAACTCCTCGGCCAGGGGAGCCAGCTCCTGGCGGGACGCCAGGTTGGCGCCGGCCACATCCCCGGCCTCGGCCTGCCGCATAATACGCCCATGGGCCTGCCAGTAACGAGCCTCGGTGGCGGTAAAGCGGCTTAACAGCGCCCGGGCTTCGGGCATGCGGGCGAGGCTATCGTATTGCTGCTTGAAACCGTCCAGTTTTTGCCGGGCCGCCTCCAGGTTGGCCCGGGACTCGGCCCGCTTGTCGGCCTCCGCCGAATTGGCCAGTGCCAGGCTGTGCAGACGAATGCGCAGAAACTCCTTGTCGATGTTCTCCACCGCGGTCAGGCTGGGAACCCGCTGGGTGGCCAGCACGGTGATCTGATCGTTCAGGCTGGTCAGCTGCACCAGGCTGAGCCCCCCCAGGATCAGCATCAGCACGCCAATGACGCCAAACGCCAGGCCTGATCTCAGGCCGATATTCATATTGCGAAACACCTTGTTCTCCTACCACAGACATCAGGATTGATATCTGTTATTTATCGACCGCGGCCATCCAAACTGAAACAAAAAATTCATATTATGTATACAATCTCGTTCAGCGAGGCCGCGCCACGGATTCAACTTTGTTCCGCGTGAGCACCTGTCGTAGTATCAAGCTTCTGATCTTTCATTATTTTGGGTGCTCTTTTGTCTGATTCGCCATACACGCCCGCCATCGCGGCACAGCCCCACCGCCGGCGGGCCCTTTCCCGCCGGCGCCTGCGGGCGTGTCATGAGTGCGATCTGCTGGTGGCGGTGCCGACCCTCACCCCCGGCGAAAAAGCCGACTGTCCGCGCTGCGGCCACACCCTGATCCGCCGCCACGCCAATCCGGCCGAACGCAGCCTGGCCCTGGCCCTGGCCACCCTGATTGCCCTGGCGTTGTCGGTGGCGTTTCCCTTTATCGGCTTTGAACTGAGCGGCATTGGCAACCGCATTGAGCTGACCGACAGCGCCGCCATCCTGATTGGCCTGCATCAGCCGCTGGTGGCCCTGTGCGTGCTGCTGACGGTGATTATTCTGCCCCTGGTCTATTTGCTGAGTGTCAGCTGGCTGTGCGCCGGCATGCTGCTGGGCCGGCCGTTGCCCCGCAGCCGGCAGATTGCCCGCACCCTGCGCCACGTCACCCCCTGGATGATGGCGGACGTGTTTGTGATCGGCACCCTGGTGAGCCTGATCAAGGTGGTGGGCATGGCCGACATCGAGCTTGGCCTGTCGTTCTGGACCTTTTGCGCCTTTGCCCTGCTGCTGCTGCTCACCACACAGTCGGTAGACAAGGACTGGCTGTGGTTTTCCCTCGACCGGCGCGCCATGGCGCCACCGGGTGCCGTGCCGGGCCGTACCGCCAGCGAGCAGAACCTGTGTGGCTGCGCCACCTGCGGCCTGGTCAACGCCCTGCCCGAGCAGGGCAAGGCCCGTTGCCGGCGCTGCGACGAGCCGCTGCATCCCTGGCGCGGTATTAACAATCAGGCCACCCTGGCGCTGCTGGCGGCCGCCATCATCATGTACCTGCCCGCTAACCTCTATCCCATCATGGTGACCACCTCCCTTGGCAGCAGCACGCCGTCGACCATTCTCGGCGGCGTGCTGCTGTTTGTTCAGCACGGCGACTGGCCCATCGCCTTTATCATTTTTACCGCCAGCATAGTGGTGCCGGTCAGCAAGATCCTGGCCCTGTTGTGGCTGTGCTACTTCGTCAAACACCCGCGGCCCGGGCTCAGCCGCCTGTACCGCATTCGCCTTTACCGCATTACCGAGTTTGTCGGCCGCTGGTCCATGGTGGACGTGTTCGTGGTCGCCATACTGGTGGCGCTGATTCGCAATGGCAACCTGATGTCCATCGAGCCCGGCCCGGCGGCCCTGGCCTTTGCCGGCGTGGTGGTGCTCACCATGCTGGCGGCCATGCTGTTTGATCAGCGCAGCATCTGGGCCGGCGCGGCGTTAGCCGGTACCACGCCGGCCGATGACTCACCCGCGGGTACCCCTCATTACAATGAAAACCGAAAGGAATCCAACCATGTCTGACACTTCCCGCGCCGAGCGCAAGCGACAGCGCTCCCTGTCGCCCATCTGGATCGTGCCCCTGGTGGCGGTATTGATCGGCGTCTGGATGATCTACGACAACCTGAGCAAGCTCGGCCCCTCCATTACCCTGGTCATGGACAACGCCGAAGGCATTGAAGCGGGCAAGACCCTGATCAAAACCCGTAACGTGGAAGTGGGCCGGGTGGAAACCGTCCGATTGTCGGAGGATTTGCAGCATGCCCTGATCACCGCCCGCATGAGCCCTCAGGCAGAAGACATGCTCAACGAAGACACCCGTTTCTGGGTGGTGAAACCACGCATTGGCCGGGAAGGCATCAGCGGCCTGAACACCGTGCTGTCCGGCGCCTATATTCAGTTGCTGCCCGGCAGCAGCGAGCTGTCCAAACGCCGCTTTCAGGTGCTGGAGCAACCCCCGGTGGCACCGCCCGATGCGCCGGGGCTGCGCATCAATCTTATCAGCCAGGTGGGTAACGCCGTCACCACCGGGGATCCGGTCAGCTATCAGGGCTATACCGTGGGGCGGGTAGAGCACAGCGAATTTGATCCGGAAAAACGGGAAATGCAGTTGCGGCTATACATACAGTCTCCTTACGACGTGCTGGTCACCACCACCACCCGCTTCTGGACCAGCTCCGGCATCGACATGCGCCTCGACTCCCAGGGTTTCCGTGTCAATATTGGCTCGCTTGAATCCCTGGTTGGCGGCGGTGTTACCTTTGGCGTACCCGAAAACACCGCCATGGGTCACAAGGCCAAGGCCAACGCCACCTATGTGCTGTTTGCGGACGAGGAAAGCGCCAGCGAAGGCAGTTATGATCAGTACCTGGAATACGTACTGCTGGTGGATGACACCGTCCGCGGCCTGGAGCCGGGCGCGCCGGTGGAATACCGGGGCGTACGCATTGGCTCCGTGGTCAGCGTGCCCTGGAATTTTACCGCGCCGCAACCGGACTCGCTCAGCCGCTTTGCCATTCCGGTGCTGATCCGCATCGAGCCCCAGCGCTTTGACAACACCACCGAAATCATCGACACCAAGGCCTGGCATGCCCGCCTGGAGCGCATGTTCGGCCATGGTTTGCGCGCCTCGCTCAAGGCCGGCAACCTGCTGACCGGCGCCCTGTTTGTGGATCTCAACTTCCAGAAAGAGGCGGAGCCGTTCCAGGCCATGACCTTTGTGGATCGCCGAGTGTTTCCCACCACCACCGGCGGCTTTGCCCAGATTGAACAAAAGGTCTCCAACCTGCTCGACAAGCTCAACAACCTCGACATCGAGCCGGTGGTCAGCAACCTGAACAATACCCTGGTGGCCACCCAGCAAACCATGGACAAGGCCAATCGCATTGCCGCCTCGGTGGATGCCCTGCTGGCGGATCCGGCCACCGGCGAGCTGCCCGCCAGCGTTAACCAGACCCTGCGCCAGCTCAACGACACCCTGGCAGGCTTTGCCCCCGACTCCCAGGGCTATAACGAGCTGACCCAAACCCTGTCGCGGCTGGAGCAGCTGATGGCGGACATGCAGCCGGTGCTCCGCACACTCAATGATCAGCCCAACGCCTTGATCTTCGACCGCACCCCCATTCAGGATCCACAACCGAGGGCCGCCAAATGATGCCATTTCACTCCCTTTCACTGCGCTGTCTGCCCCTGCTGGGCGCCCTGGCTCTTGCAGGCTGTGCCGGCGGCAACGATGCCGCCAGCAGCGCCTACCTGTTGCCGGAGAGCCCTGCTCAGCAGCAGCATGATGCCCGCCTGGTGGTGATGGTGGCCCCCATCACCCTGGCGGCCTTTCTGGAAGGTGACGGCATCGTCATGCAGCTTGACGACATTGCCGTGCACCAGGCCCGCAGCCATCTCTGGGCCGAGGCCCTGCCCGGTCAGCTGCGCCAGCGGCTGATGGACCGGCTTGGCGCCAGCCTGCCCCGGGCCCAGATCATTGCTCGCGGGCAGCCCAGCGTAAGCAACCTACCGGGACGGGAAGTCCGCCTGCAACTGGACCGTTTTCAGGGACGCTACGACGGCGTGGCACTGATCCGCGGCCGCTGGCAACTGCTGAATGAGCGCGGCGACCTGCTTGAGCAGCGCCCCTTTCGAGTGGAAACACCGCTGACCGACGACGGTTACCCGGCCCTGGTGCGCGCCCTGGCCGCCGGCTGGGAGCAGGTGGCAGATAAGCTGGCCGCCAGTCTGGCGACCAGCCTGAGGGAATAGAGATCAGCGGGGCCTTGGCTCGCCGGCCAATAGACTAAAGACGCCGGCGAGATCCTGGATTTAAGGAGAGGCCAATGCATGTATGTTGGCATAATCTCATGAAAGCACCGCCGATGGCCGCCGGTCTGCCTGTTGATGACATAGAGGACACACCATGCCCAGGCTTATCATGAAATGGATACTGTTGGCGCTGTTGGTGCCAACACTGGCGCAAGCTGCCGAGGCCGAGGCCTGGCAGGCGCTGAAGGAAGGTCGCGCCATGCTGCTGATGCGCCATGCCAATGCGCCCGGCACCGGCGACCCGCCCGGCTTTATTCTGGAACGCTGCGACACCCAGCGCAATCTCGACGCCCGGGGCCGGGCCCAGGCCGAGGCCTGGGGCGACCGGCTGCGCCGCCACGACATTACCGAGGCCCGGGTCTACAGCAGCCAGTATTGCCGTGCCCTCGACACCGCCCGCCTGCTGGGCCTGGGTGAGGTGATCCCCACCCCCGAGCTCAACTCGTTTTTTTTACGGCGCAGCCAGCGCTCGGAGCAAACCCAAGCACTGCGCCGGTTTGTTGCCGGGCTTGAGCCGGGGCTGCCGGTGGTGCTGGTGAGCCATCAGGTCAACATTACCGCCCTCACCAGCCGCTTTCCCGCCTCGGGCGAGGCGCTGATCCTGGCCCTGCCGCTGGAAGAGCGGGTACGGGTGCTGGCGAGCATTCGCCCTGGGGGCTGATGGCTATCCGTTATTGCTGCGCCACAAAAATCAGCCTGTCGGTCTCAAACCCCGCCTCCCGGGCCCGCGCTATCAGCCGCTGTTGCAAGGCGGGGTCAAGCTCCGGCTGCCGCGCCAGCAGCCAGAAGTAATCGCGGCTGGGGCCCGACACCAGGGCATATTGATAGTCGTCATCGAGCTCAAACACCACATAGGCGCCGTAGAAAGGGCCAAAGAACGACACCTTGAGGTGGGCCACCTCGGGGCCTTCCACAAAATAGGCCTTGCCCTCCGCCTGTTTCCATTCGCCCCGCTCGCTGTTAAAGCCCCGGTTAATTACCCGTACACCGCCATCCTCACGCAGGCTGTAATGGGCGCTCACCCGCTCCAGCCCCCGCTCAAAGGAATGATCGAGCCGGGCAATTTCATACCAGGTACCCAGATAGCGGTTCAACTCAAAGCCGGAGACTGGGGTAATGCCTTCGGGCTTGCCGGCGCATCCGGCCAGCAGCAACAGCAGTGCAAACAGGCTGTGTTTCATCAGTGGTTCCTTGTGGTGTCGTCATCGGCGGAGCGGCGCCGGCCAAATACCGGCTCCAGTCCGCGGGCTTCATCCAGATGCAACTGCAGGTGGGGAAACGGAATTTCAATGCCGGCCTCGTCAAGCCCCTGCTTGATCGACTCCAGCAGTTCGCAGGAAATACGCCCCTTCACCTCCACATCCTGAGCACTGACCCACACCTGGGCACTGAGCACCACAGAAGAGTCGGCCAGCTCCCGCAGTTGCACCCTGGGGGTCAGGGCGTCATTGTTGATCGACATGGGATGGGCGCTCAATATGGGCATGATCACCGCCCTGGCCTGTGCCACCGAGTCTTTGTAGGCAATATGGACGGGAATGCGAATGCGGGTGGGGCCCTCGGCACTGTAGTTGATGATGTCGGAGGTGGCCACGCTGTCGTTGGGCAGCATGGTGAACACGTTATCGCGCGTCCGCAGCCAGGTGGTGCGAAAGGCAATGCGCACCACCCTGCCCTCCTGGCCATGAATACAAACCCAGTCGCCAATGCGAAAGGGCCGTTCAATCAGCAGGGTAATGCCGGCGATAAAATTCGACAGGGTCGACTGGGCGGCAAAGCCCACGGCAATGCCCACAATGCCCAGACCGGCGATAATGGAGAGCACGTCAAACCCGAACTGGGCCATCACGGTAATGGCGCCCAGCGCCATCAGCGACACCGACAGGGTGTTTTTGCACAACTGCACCAAAGACGAGTCGAGGTGACGCCGCGACAGCCGGGTGATCAGCCCGCGAGACAGCAGTTGCCATAGCACATAAAAGGCCAGCGCCATCAGTCCGGCCCGGGCCATGCCCTTGATCACACCGTCGGCGGCACCGTACTGCGCCACTATCGCCACCAGGGTGGCCAGCCCCAGCAGGTAGCGCAGCACCACCCGGCCGGTGCGATAGGGGCCGGCGCCGCGATCCAGACGGCCGAGCAGCCAGCGCATCAGCAGGCAACCGGCCACGTATAGCAGCCAGAACAGCAGCATGATCATCAGGGTCACCAGCAGCTGGCCCAGGCCGTATACCAGCAGCTCTTCCCAGTTATAGCCGCTCAGGCCAAGGGCACTGCCGGTGTCTTCAAGACTCTGGCGAAACTGTTGCCACAGCAGGGTCACGTCGGTGTCGTTCATTCAGCACCTTCCTTGAGGCTGGCAGACTGCTGAAACTATAGCAGCCGGCGGCACGCCCTCTTGTGCACGAACTTGACTCAAACGAATCAGGTTGGTCAATTATTGACTCACCCCATGCCAAAAAACCGACACATCAATTAGACGGCTTCTATACTAGCAATGCTGCGGGCCTGCTGACCGCGGTGACTGGCAAGGACAAATCATAACAAGGATTGACAGCAACAGTGGCACGCTTCGTTTATCGAGCCCAGGTGCTGGGCCCGGTGCTTTAGTCTTATTCGAAGAGTGGTAAGTGCTTGATTGAAACCAATGATTAATCCGAGGTGTTATCATGAACATGCTCAAAAAAGCTCCACTGGCCATGATGATTGGCGCCCTGCTTCCTGCCGTGGCCATGGCCAACATGCACGGGCACAGCGCCATAGGGCCAAATCAGGGTGATCGGGAGTTCTCGCTGTCCGGTACCGGTAGCAGCAGCAAAGACTTCGACAACAGCAGCTTCGGGATCTCCGCCGACTATGGCTGGTACCTTTCAGAGCGCACCCTCGCCGGTATTCGCCAAAGCATCAGCTATGCCGACGTGGAAGGCGAAGGCCTGACCGACGACTTCTGGAACGGCAGTACCCGTGGCTTTGTGGACTATCACTTTGGTCAGGGCGCGGCCCGTCCCTTTGTGGGCGCCTCGCTGGGTGCCATATACGGTGATGGGGTGAAAGATACCGGTATCGCCGGCCTGGAAGCGGGCCTCAAGTATTACCTGCTGCCCACCACCTTTATTCAGGCCAGGGCCGAGTACCAGTTCCTGTTTGACAGCGGCGACAGCGCCGAAGACAACTTTGATGACGGCGCCTGGGCCTATACCTTCGGTATGGGTCTCAACTTCTGACCGCCGTCAGCCCTGGTTGTGCAAACAGCCCCGAAAGGGGCTGTTTTTTTAGGTGGTGTCGCGTTCCCGCCGTTCGGCACAGCGGGCCACAATGGCCGCCTTGTCGTGCTCCGGGCGTTCGCGCCAGCCGGTAATTTCATCCAGGGTACGGTAACAGCCGGTGCACAGCCGGTGCTCGTTCAGCCGGCAATAACCGATGCAGGGGCTGGCCACCGGCTCAGCCATCGCTTACCCGCTCCATCAATACCTTAACCAGGCCGTTGCCCTTCATCAGGGTGTGCTCGTCCACAATCAACCAGACTTCTTCCTGCTCGCCCTGCACAAACACCAGGTAACGCTTGCCCGCCGACTCGCGAACAAATATGTCGTCAAAGCGGGTGCGCTCGCCGTTGTGTTCGATATAGTCGCTGCCGATCACGATTTGCTCGCTGCCCACCAGGCCGGAAAAATCGCTCATCAGTTGCGCCATCATCTCGTTGGAGGAGTCGGCCCGGGTCTGGTAAACCCCCTCAAAGCCGTGATCACAGCCGGCCAGCAACATTGCCAGGGCCAGGCAGCTCCCGTATTTCAGTGATTTCATGTTTTACTCACCAAGTACCGTCATACTGTTTACCGATGTTACAGCGTGCCGGGCTCGTTCACCACGGTACCCAGGAAAAACCGCCCCTCACTACACCCGGAACTGCCCCACCAGGCTGCGCAGGTGTTCGGCCCGCTGCTGCAACTGACCAATGGCCGCCAGCTGCTGCTCGGCGTTATCGTGAATGCCGGCGGCGCTGTCGGAGATGACATGGGCCGACTGGTTGATGTGATCCGCCACCGCGCCCTGCTCCTCGGTGGCCGCCGCCACCTGATGACTGCCGGAGCTGATGGCCTCAAACCGCTGCTGAATGCTGGCCAGGGCCTGGGCCGACAGCTCGGTGCTCTCGGTTACCCGACGGCTGTTGGCGGTACCTTCCCGAATGGCGGCGGTCGACTGCTGAGCGGTTTGCTGCAGGCGGGCAATCTGTTCGCTGATCTCCTGCGTGGAATGCTGGGTGCGCTGGGCCAGACTGCGCACCTCGTCGGCCACCACCGCAAAGCCCCGGCCCTGCTCGCCAGCACGGGCCGCCTCAATGGCGGCATTCAGCGCCAGCAGGTTGGTTTGCTCGGAAATGGCATTGATCACCTCCACCACCGAGTTGATGGCATCCGCCTGCCCGGCAAAATCGTTGATGGTGGCCTCAATGTCGTTCATTACGCCGTTCAGCTGCTGCATGGTTTCACGAGTCAGCGCCATGTTGCTGGTGGTGCTGTGCGCTTCTTCTACGGCCGCCTGGGTATCGGTGGCGGTGCGCTGGGCAATGCCCGAGACCTCGGTCACGGTCTGGCCCATTTCGGTAATGGCGGTGGCCACCTGCTCGGTCTGGCCGCGCTGCAGCTCCGTTGCCCGGAAGGTATCGCCGGCCAGCTCGGCCAGTTGCTCAATGCCCGCCTTGATGGCGGTTTCGGTGTGCTGAATTTCCGCCACCAGCTCGCGGATTTTGCCGATGATGGCGTTAAACCCCCGGGCCAGGTGGCCGAGCTCGTTGTTGTGGCTGTCATCCAGGCGTTTGGTGAGATCCCCGCCGTTGCCGGACATGCTCAGCAGATCGTCTCCCACCCGGCGAATGGCCCTGCCCAGTGCCCGGGCAAACAGCACGGTCACGGCAATAAAGGCCAGGGTCAACAGCAGGCTTACCAGCACCGAAGAGGAAATCACCTCGTTGATGGCGCCACTGATCTCCGCCGATGGCAGCACCGCCACCAACCGAAGGCCGGTGTCACGAATATCCTGCACCGCCAGGTACACCTGCTGGCCATCGAACCCGGCCTGCTCGAAATAAAAGCCCTCGTGCTGCCCTTTCAGCAGCTCCGCCACCGGCTCAAAACCCGCCAGCTTGCCAAGGGACTTGCCCACCAGGCCGGAGTTGGGGTGAGCGTTGATCACCCCCTGCCCATTCACCAGAAACAGGTAGCCATTTTCACCCAGCCGATAGTTGGACACCAGATCCACAATGGCCGACACATCCTGGCCCATGCCGGCGGCGCCCACCCGCTGGCCGTCCAGCTCCACCACCGAGTTCACAAACAGCGTGAGCTTGCCGGTGCGCTCGTCCGGGTCCAGGTTCAGCACCCGCTGCTGACTGCCGTTAACAAAGTCGTAGTACCAGCGATCCCGAGGGTCGGAGGGGGATATTTGCTTGAAGACGCCGGCATCGGTGTAATAGGTACTGCTCTCGCCCGACACCCAGAACAGGGTGGAGGCCCCGGTTTGCGCCCGCTGCTCGTTAAAATAGCGCAGCACCTGGCCATGCATGGACGAGGCGCCCTCGCCTTCCCGTATCCAGTCGTGCAGCAGGCCATTGGCCGCCAGACTGTCTGACAGCAAGATCACCGGCATCAGCTCGGAACGCACCTGCTCCGCCACCCGTCCCACGCTGTTGGGCAGGTAGTCGGTTTCGGTCTGGCCGTAATAGAGGCCGGAAAAACGCTGAACATTGATAACGGTGGACACCAGCGTCAGCAACGCCAGCGACATCGCCACAAAGGCAATAAGAATGGTGGTTAATTTGAACTTGTGCATGCCGGCTCCGGACGTGACCTTCCACAACCCGCAGAACAACGGCAGGGAATGGTACAAACTGTAACGAAATTGTTGACCAGTTGGTCAGGAACGGCATGCTAAAGGATTCGCCCGAGCCGGGCAAGCGCAAGTTTTACCCACAAAAAGGTTAAGGTTTAGTCTGGCGGTGTTTCCTGCGCCCCAAGCAGCGCCCGGTTGGCTTCCGCTATTTGATGCTGATTAAAGACCTGAATACCGTGCCGGCGCAGCAAGGCGGCGGTCACCCCCATGCCGGGTATTTTGCGGCCCGAAAAACCGCCGTCGTAAATGGCGGCACTGCCACAGGAGGGGCTGTGCTCCGCCAGCACCGCCACCTCGATATTGAACTGCCGGCATAACGCCAGCGCCACATTGGCACCGGCAATAAACGCCGAGGTGACCTTGTCGCCGGTGTTGTCTATCACCTCCGCCTCGCCGCTCAGCACGCGATTGCCGTCGCCTCCTGCAATTTCGGCCGGCTTTCTGGGAATGCTCATGCCCGCCGCCACTTCGGGGCAAACAGACACCACCCGGCCCGCAGACCGCCACTGTTCGACCATGCCATCGGCCACGGTAAGGCTGCCGCCATCGTATCGGACCTTGTTACCCAACAGGCAGGCACTCATTAATATTTTTTTCAAACCACAGTCCTCATACCCAGTGACGCCTTATACCCCAAGAAACCGAAAGGGAGCGGCCTCCTGAAACTGGCCGTTGGCCATGCCGGAATAGATGTTTTGCTGGTTGGGCCCCAGATCCAGCTTCAGAACCTTGCCGCTGTCTTGCGAAAAATCGAGCTGGGTCAGGTCTACCCAAAAAATATTCGGGGTCAGGGCCGACTCAAAAAAGTACAACTTGCGCTTTTGATCAGACACGGTTCTCCAGCGGGTGGAAGAGATATTGGGCTGATCCGGCGTGCTGATGCCGTAGGGCACCGACACATTATTGATGACGCTGAAGACACTGGCGATGGTTTCCACCGCATTGTCGGTTTTGGGAATGGCGTTCACATAAAAGGTGGCCCGGGCAAAGCGGTCGGCGGCACGGTTGGTGCCGGGCAGCATTACGGTGCCACCCAGCTGCTGCCAGTATTCGTTCATGGCCAGCTGCTTGTCGAACGTGGGAGAGTTGGTCATGACCTGGTAGCCGGGATCGTGGTGGATCACCTGCTTGCCATCAATATATTCAATGATGGCGCTGTCGCCGCTGGCATCGGAAATGGAAAGGTGCAGGGTGGCCAGGCGATCTTCTCCGGGCACAAAATCGGTGATCAGGGTAAAGGGCTGCTGCTCCAGGGTGGCGACGGCATCCTGCACCGTTGCAAAATTGTCCAGTACATATTGTGCCCAGGCCGCCAGTGACAACCCAGGCCGGGAAGCATCCCGCTCGGGGTAGGACGACTCCACCAGCCACAACACATTGGCGACTAGGCCCGCTTCGTTCATGCCGTCGGTGGTGGAAATATCGTAGCCACTGGCAATCACGCTGCCGTATTTGGAGGTCCATTGCAGTGAGTTTTCCCCCGCCTCGCCGGAGCGCGACATGCCCCGGGGGAATATCCAGAGGTTGGTGCCCACATCGGTTTTCCAGTCCATGGATCTGGCGGTCATGACCTGATCGCCGGCACCGTGATACACAAAGCGGGTGCAGGCCTGCGCATTGGCCGCCACCGCCGCGCACAACACCGCCGCTCCCAGACCAAAACAGCGTCGTTTTTTCAACTTCATGGCAGACTCCCTTCATGGTTAAGCACAACGAAATGTAAAGCAGACTCCGGCTCGCGCCGCCTACACGCCAGGGCCCCCCCTGAACCGGGCACACAACCTGGGAGCAACCAGCATGACCACCAGCACCAGCGGCCAGAGGTTGCCGTTTTCAAAGGTATAGGCGGCCAGCAGCTGGCTCCCTGTTTTGCCCGCCACCAACAGGCCAAAGGTGAATTCAAAGACCAGAGTTGCCAGCAGCCAGCCCAGGCCAGTGAACCAGTAATGACAAGACCGGCACCGCCCCAGCCAGCCCACCCCAAACCAGGACACGGCAAAGACAAGCGCACACAACATCAGCCCGCTGGCAACCAGCGCCGGGGGGTTGCCCCCATAATGGCACCAGCAGGGTGTCTCTGACGACACCATTTACCACGGCCAGCAACAGCATCGCCAGCCAGAGCACCGCGGCCTTGAACATGAATAATGGCGTCATCATCCTCTCCTTGCCGGCCCCAATAAAAAACGCAATGCCGGCATCCCGACATTGCGTTACTACGCCTTACACTGGCTGAAAATGGCTCAGGCTTTTTTTACAAAAGCGGCGGTGACCATCATCTCGCCGGCGCCGTCTACCTTGCAGTCCAGCTCGTGATCCTTGCCTTCCACAATGCGGCGGATCACCGCCTTGGTGCCGATTTTAATGACCATGGAGCTGCCTTTTACCTTGAGATCCTTGGCCACGGTGATTTTGTCGCCTTCCTGCAGCAGGGTGCCGTTGGCATCCTTGGCGGTAAGGGGCGCGTCTTCGGCGGCCACGTCCGCCGGGTTCCATTCATGGCCGCACTCGGGGCAGATCAGCTGCGCCTGATCCTGGTAAACGTATTCGGAGTTGCACTTGGGGCACGGAGGTAATGACATGATTTGCTTCTTCTTCAACGTAATTTGGAGAGTATGGTAACGGCAATGTCCGGACTTTTCGAGTGGATTTCTACGAAGCATGCCCGCAACAGCGGGCATGCTGAGTTTCAAGGTCGTTACCTGCGGGCAGAGTGGCACTCAGTCCGACTGGCCGGCAATAAAGAACTCTACCGTATCGGCATGTACGCCGTCGTGTTTCATTGCCTCGGCGGCATCCGCTCCCTGCAGCGCGGTTTTGAGCGCCTCAAGACTGGGCACATGCTCAATAATCAGCCCAACACGCTTGCCCCCTTCAACACTGACAAAGGTTCTTGCGGTCATACCGTGAGCGGCAAAAAACTCGGCCCGTTTGGGCGAGCTTAGCCAGTGGCCCACATCGTCTACCTCATGCACTGCGATCACCGTGGTCATGTTAGCCCCCTCTCGGTGTGTTGTTAAACCATCAAGGCAGCCTTTATTATAATCCCTGGCAAAACTCCCGCCCTTATCGCCCAGCGGCACGAGCGCTGCACGATCAGCCCCGGTATGCGCCCTCTAATGATATTTCAACTGAATGTGCATTTTTGCCAGTTGTACTCCATTTGATGAGCAACCAACTCCGCATGGCTTTGACTATGGAACTTTGATACCAAGTACAAACTCATATCAATACCAGCGGATATACCACCCGATGTAGTATATTTGCTTGTGGTTACCCATCGTTTATTTTCAACAACGACCAAATCAGGAAACCGCTGTTTCAGATCTGGAATGTCCTCCCAATGGGTCGTAACAGAAAGTCCTTTCAGCAAGCCTGCATTAGCTAATATGAATGCTCCGGTACAAACTGATGCAATATGTTTAGCCTGCTTATCTACTGATGCAACCCAATGAAGCACATTGGCCTTATTCATTTCGTTCGTATGAACACCACCCACAACGATTAAAAGATCAATTTGAGGGTGGTTCTGAAACGAATAGTCGGGTAAAACAGTAAAACCACCTCTGGCTTTCACTGGCTCCAAGGTTTCTGATACTAAAAATACATTCCAGCTTTCTACACCTAATCGTTTAGTGGTACTGAAAACTTCGAAAGGTCCTGAAAAGTCGAGAACCTCGGATTCATCGTAAATATAAACACCAATATTCATTATTCCTCCATGCACATAACGCCCTACTCACCGGAAAATAGAGAGCGCCAGAAAGTTATTTTTCCGGTACAGCAACTTGTTAAGTTTCGGCACCCCACACTTCAAATTTATTGCCACGAACGACAATTGCTTGAGCATTGCTAATTGGGCAAAGTTTTATTTTTCCTTCATAACTAGAGATGATGTTCTCAACTGATTCCTTGAATGGAAAGTTTGTATGATGGGGAACCGGATAGAAATCAATCATGTCTAATGATGAAAACGTACCAATGTTCGGCGCAGCAGTGAAATCGTCCATGTTTTTTACATACTCAACATTGCATGAAAGCACAATGGCGCCGGCAGACTCTCCAATGTATATTTTTCCTGAGTTTATGTATTCTGATATTATTTTATCCGCACCTGTTCTTTTCAGCTCTTGAAGCAAAAAGAAAGTGTTACCGCCAGTAACATAGATGTAATCATTTTTTTGAATCGTGCTTTCTATTTCTTCTTTCGTTGCCGTTGAAATTTCAAGCTCGTTAACAATTAACCCACGTTTTTCAAGGGCCTTCTTGCCAGCATCCACATAAAACCTCACCTCTTCGACAAGGCTTGCCGTTGGTATAAATGCAACAGTTTTTCCTGCACATCTTTCCTCGGTGAACTTCACGAACAAATCTGCTACATCCACGAAAGATGAAGCTAAAAACATCTTTTTCACTAAATCTCCTTACTGCTCGAGCACTTCTCTAGAAACTTAACGCCGCCAACATGCGCAGCTTTGTAGTGCAGGCGGAGCCGCAACGAAAAAACTGTCGCTGCGCTTGGCCTAGTTATGCTGCGACATCAATGATAAGAAGGGTGCCAATTCGGCTTTCTCGAAGCGGATCATTTTCATATTCAACCATGCAATGGACTTCGACCTCTCTTTCAGTCATCGATAAAATATAATCTTCAACCTCTTGCCTCCCTACAACCCGAAATTTGTAATTTCCTTTAGGGATTTCCTGAGAATCTGGAACTCTGAGTTTGCCAATCCGATCATATTTATTGAAGTCGAAGATATCGCAATTTATTGTCTTAGGTTCTTCGTCAATAGAAATCGGCGGATAGTATAGCCCCTTCTCTTTAAGTGACATTTTTATAGCCGGATTTCTTTCAAACCTCGATCCCAATGTTATTTCTTCAACACTATTCTCTTCCAGGGCATCATCTAGCGTACGCAGCCCAGTAATTATCTGAGTACCTATTTGATAAACTGGGCCGTTATAAACTTGAATGGCATTCTCGTTACCTTGTGTCATAACCGAAGTATTTTCACCATCTTGGTGAATCGAAACTGGCTTTCCCTCATGAGCAGCCTTGTAGATATCATATAAAAAAGCTGCACTAGCCTTGGTATAATCCCACATGTAATCAGGCGATAGAGACGGCAGGAATGGAAGCGTTTGTTGCACGCCTGAAAACAAGGCGCCAAGCGTGACTAGCAAACTGCCATGCTCAACGTCCTGAGCTATAAGCTTGTAGAGTTCTCTGTCACTTTTCGATAGGCGAGACTTTCCAGTAACTCCTTTATAAACCCCTTCGAGCACCTGCTGCGTGCCATGCAGCCCTGACACCATTTTGTCCAGCCTGTAGCCGTCGTCAAAAGCTGCACCGTTCATCCGGAAAATCAGGTTTTCCATAGTCTATCCTTGTACTCTATTTAGTCTGCATAATGTTTGGTTAAGGGGCGGGTTTTAGCCCGTCCAGCGACGATTTGAACCAGTTGTTATAACTTTTTTCTGGCTGCTTGTGCTTTTGCTCGCTCTACGACGGCGGACGTCAACGGCTTCCCTTGGTCGTCGACAAGAACTTGTGTAACAGCACAGCGGCAGTCGATTGGAACATTAGCCAAGTCATAAAGTGCTTTGATTTTTTCTACTTCGAATAACTCGCCATGCAAAGCTTGATGGTGCCCACATGATAAGGAAAGACACATATATTTCACCTTTATGCCAAGGCGTCTCGTGTCACTTTCTTCGCGGACTATTTTTTGAATTCTTATTTCATTGGCGGACATGGCGATACCAGTTATAGCGGTTGTGTCAACAGGCTCGCAGAGGTGAAATTTTTGCGAGCACGGTGAACGAAATGAGCGGGATTGAATTCATAATCGTGAGTTACTTGGCGACAATGTGCTTGTATTTGTATCTTGTTACAAAAACCATAAATAGCCCAACGATAAACAATAATGCGCCAGGGGCCGCACTTGCAATTGACGATTCAGCGCCTAGAAATTTAGCACTCCAGTTAGATTCTCCGGAGATTCCTTGTACAAATAAATATATTCCTCCCAGTATTGATGCTAGGCCAAGCAGCAGACCTATGACTGAATAAACAAGCTGGTATTTTGCTAATATTGCTTGCGTTGCCGGGTCTGTCGATTTATTGATCTGAGACCCATTGACCACGAAGGATCTTTCGTTGGGTTTTGAGCTTTTATCCATTTTTCATTACTCGCGCTTGGCTGGCGCGCCAAAGTTAAGTTCGATTTTTTTGAGGATTGAATCATCAGCCCTAAATCCAATTTTACCATCATTCACAAATACTTCTGTTTTGGCTAGTTCTTCGTTTGTGAGAAATTCAGACAGTCTATTTTTTGTAGTGTTAATGATGTCGGTTGCTAGATCAAAATTTCTGCTTTTCTTTATTGGCATGGTTAATCCCTTTTAAGGCTTAGCTTATAACGCTTCAATCAGCCGACGCATCTGCGGTCGGCTGCATTGACTTGTTAGAAGATTGTTGGATGTATTCGGCTATTTGAGAAAATACCAACAGCCCAAGTAATGATGCTTTTCTATCAAACTTATCAATTGTGCTTGCTCCATGAGCAACGGAGTGCCTGCTAACCGGATTGTCATCAACTATCACGCTAAAATCCTTAAAGTAACATTCTTCTAGGTAGCGTTTGAATTTATCAGGAATAAAGGTCGTGAGTGCTGAGATACTTCTGAGCGTCTTATCAGTAATATGCTCAACAAGTACTCTTTGCTGACGCCCTTCCATTTCAGGGTTATCTGCAACAAAGTCTTTCCTAATTAAATAGCTGTTCCGAATAGTAGATCACTGAAGGAAGGGAACTCAGTCCAGTTTGTGCGATCTGATCAGTCGCCAAACAAAACCAAAAACGACACCCAAAGGACTGAGTTCATGCCGATCTTACCATCCCTGCCTCGCTCAGAGCGACGCCGAATGCACAAGATTATTCAGACCACGCGCGACAAGCAGCATGCCCGTCGAGTCATGGCCATTCTGCTGCGTTACGAAGGCTGCACGCTCAAGAAAATTCACCAGCTGACCGGTGCCGCCCGTTCAACACTGGGTCGTTGGCTCAACTGGTATCACGAAGGCGGACTTGAGGCGTTACGTTCGCAGCGACCGGGGCGACCACCTTCTTTGCCGATTCGACATATTATTCGAGTGCTTCAGGTGCTGATTCAGTTTTCACCGCAAGACCTGGGTTACCAGCGCAGCCGCTGGTCTACTGAGTTATTTGCCATCGAGGTCAATCGCTTGTTGAGCCTCAACATGGCAGCCTCCACGCTTCGCCGCTGGCTGCCGCGTGAAGGCATTGTCTGGCGTCGTGTTGTACCTACCTTGCGCATCAGGGACCCGGACTATGACGTCAAGGTTGAGCAAGTAAAACAGGCACTTGCCGACTGCTGCCAGGATAATCCTGTGCTTTACGCCGACGAGGTTGATATCGATCTTAACCCCAAGCTGGGAGCGGACTGGACGCGTCGAGGCCAGCAAAAGAAAGTCGTGACACCGGGTATCAATGAAAAGCACTACCTGGCCGGAGCCCTGCATGCGACAACGGGTCAGGTGACGTACGTTGCAGGCTATAAGAAGAACTCGGTCCTGTTCATTTCGCTGCTAGAAACGCTACGGCGGCGCTACCGACGAGCCCGGAACATCACGCTGATCCTGGATAACTACGTGATCCACAAGAGTCGGCTGGTTCAAAGCTGGCTGGCAGACAACCCCAAGTTCATCCTTATCTTCCAGCCGGTTTACTCACCCTGGATAAACAAGATAGAGCTGCTGTGGCACAAGCTGCATGAAACGGTGACCCGTAATCACCAGTGCCACAGCATGGTGTCACTACTGAAACGAGTCAGGCACTTTATGGACACGGTTTCACCCTTTCCCGGCAGTGGTTATGGAATCGCCAAAATGTAGCACTATTAGGATCAGTTATTTAAAGCTTCAATCTTTGGATATATAATTGACGATGAGCTAACAAAATCATCTGCTTTATGCCGAGAAAGCGCCGCCTCTAAAAAACAAATGAACGGTGAAAGGTTTTCATCACTATCCCATATTGGTTTTCTTTCCTCTATGTAAAAAACAGCGTCACTCTCTATTTTATTGACAAGCTCATCTATATTCCAATCAGACTTGGCATAACTAACAATTGATTCCACAGTAGAAAAATTTAGAGCATAGAATGGAAACCAATTTTGTCTTAATATACCATCCCAAGCTGAAGCAGATATTTTATGGATAGACCCAAACGATAGGTAGGAAAGATATGACCCTAGAAGCTTTTCTACATCGTACTCAATTTTTCTATCCAATTGATCATCTAGTGGTGAAAAGTCAAATATATAAGCCTTATCCCAGCCAAGTGATAGTATGCAAAGGTAGGCCTGATCTTCAGAAAACTCAATACCACTTAACTGTATGCGTTCAAAACCTGAAATATCATCCTTTCTGAGAGTTTGTCCTTTTTCAACCTTTTTTGCTTTAACGAATGCCAGCCCATAAACTTCAACTTCATTAATATATACCTTGGCCTTCAAGTCTTTAGAAATTAGCACAACCATAGTTTTTATATCGCTGGGCTGAAAATCCTCCTCAAGCATAGACAAGATGGTCTGGGGAAAGCCATTAAGATATTTTAGATGAAGATCACCA
Organism: Oceanimonas sp. GK1; assembly: GCF_000243075.1. Taxonomy (NCBI): domain Bacteria; kingdom Pseudomonadati; phylum Pseudomonadota; class Gammaproteobacteria; order Aeromonadales; family Aeromonadaceae; genus Oceanimonas; species Oceanimonas sp. GK1. The sequence continues at coordinate 2,293,740 of NC_016745.1, forward strand.
TCTTCTGTTGAGGTTGCACCAGAGACCTGAACCTGAACTTTTTCACCCTCTTTTGCGGCTGAGACGGAATAGCCTGCAATTCTCTCTTTTAACTGAACCTCATACATGCAACATCATCCCTAGAAAACTATCGAGTTGATCTTCTAACGCCTTACTCAGGCGCACATTTTGTGTAGTGTTTTTTGTGCAAAAATTGGAGCTTGCGACCCGTGCACAAAAAACGGCGTAGCAAAATGTGTCGCTTGAAGTAACTTGTTATATGGCTGGCTGATATGCCGCACAAGCATCAAAGCTTAGGTCTATATCCAGTGCGCTTAAAACAGAATCTTGTACGTCCGCTGGAATTTTATCAATTTTAATAAAACGACTTTTATGCTCTGCCATATTCAGGGATAAATGATATAGAGCGCATAATACCGAGATACAATACTTCATTGTTTGAAGGTTAATTTTCTCTTCACTTACCTGCTGCATCAGAGAAGAAATACAAACCTCAATGTTTTTGCATAAATGTCGTATTGTTTTAATACCTTGCACCTGTGCTGAAGTCAGCTCACCAAGAGATTTTTCAATATGAGCATCCAGCACAATCGTGCTAGGAGCTTTGGGAATAGACAAGCCATCCCACATTGAGTCAGCTTGAATCCCCTTTTCTATACGCCAACCTCTGTAGTAGGTATCTTGAAGCATGGAAAGAGCACTTGAACACTCCTCCTGCAAACTAGCTAATTCAATGTATAAGCGACTCAAGGCCTTTTGTGACTCAAAGCTATGCTTTTTTTCTTCAATTTTCTCAGTTACAAGAACCGTTGCACAAACACCTGTGAGTGCCGCAACAACACCGCCAATAAATGATGCTAAATCCACTGAACACTCCCTAAAGCCATATAACATTATAATAATGAGCATGCTCATATTTCTTCATACACACCCACTCAATTCTCACTCATAAGCTTTTGATAATATAAAGATTTTCACCCATCTCATCTATGTTGCCATGAGCAAAAACACGCATGCTCGTTATCAACATTTGCTTGCGCATTATCCACAGTCCCCTGTCGTAACTTACTCAGTTCATGGGCGTTTTTTTCGCCCGCTTTGTTGTACACGAGCATGGCCAGAGTGATAGTGCGCACGGTGCCGGCTTGCTCGGCAATATGCTGTATGCTGTATGCTGTATAAAACATCAGTTATTTGCTTTGGCACGCTACCGCCCGAGTCTTACGGGCGACCGGGCCTCTTCGCTTGGGCTGAAATGAAGGGTTATTGTGCCTGCGGGGGTGAAGAATTCAAACGGAACTTTCGCATAACGGGGGTTTTGCGTGGCGTTTTGGTGAAAGTGGCGTGGTTGGTGGGATGGATTCCGGCTCGAAGGCCGGAATGACGAGGTGCCGGTCCGGAATAACACAGGTATGAAAACGCCCGCGGCTGCGGGCGTTTTGGGTTGGGTTGGTGCTGTCTGGTCTGGATTCCGGCTCGGGGGCCGGAATGACGAAGGCAGGGGTGACGAAAAGAGTTACGCCGCCTCCCCCGCAAAGCCGCGCAGGCCCACTACGTGCACATGCTCCTGGTTGCCGTGCACCTTGCGGATCAGCTTGTAGGTGGTGCCTTTTTCCGGGCTGATGTTTTCCGGGGCGGCAATCAGCAGCTGCATGTCCTGGCGCTCACACAGCTCGAACAAGGTGGCAATGGATCGGGCATCCAGGCGTGCGGCCTCGTCCAGGAACAGCAGGCGGCAGGGCAACACGTCGCGGCCGCGCAGATGGCGGGCTTCTTCTTCCCAGCTTTGCAGCACCATCAGCAGAATGGCCTGGCCGGTGCCAATGGCCTCGCCGGTAGAGAGGGCGCCGCTTTCGGCCCGCAGCCAGCCGTCGGCGCCGCGCTGCACTTCAATGTCCAGCTCCAGGTAGTTACGGTAGTCCAGCAGTGCCTGGCCCAGCACCTGCGGGCTGCGATCGCCGCGCTCCAGCTCGGGGTTCAGCCGCTGATACAGCTTGCCCATGGCTTCAGAGAAGCTGAGCTCCTTGCTGCTGAACAAGTCCTGATGGCGGCCTTCGGGGTCGCTTAACGCATCCAGCAGGCGCTGATAGGTGTCGCGAATGTTCACGTTCAGGCGCACCCCGGCCACCAGACCAAAGCGAATGTTCTGCAGGCCCTGGTTAAGCTGGCGAATACGGGTCTGCTCGCGGCGAATGATGGTGTTGATCTTGGCCGCCACTTCCACGGACGACAGCGACAGCTGGCCTTCCCGCACCGTGAGCTCGTCGGCCAGGCGCGCCAGCTCCACTTCCATTTCTTCCAGTGCTTCCACCGGATCGTCGGCGCGAATAATGTCGTGACGAATGCGTGCCTTGAGGTGACGGAACACCAGAATGTAGAACTGCACCTTTTGCAATGTGTTGCGGTTGCCCTCGCTAAGGCGCAGGGCGTCGCGCAGCTCTTCATCGTGCTCCACCGCCACCCGCAGGGTACCGAGCGCCTTGTCGGACATGGAGCGCAGCTCGTCGGCATCCAGGTAGGCCAGTTCGGGCCGCTTGAGCCGGCGCTCCACATCGTGCTCCCGGGCCAGCCGCTCTACCCTGGACCAGTTGGCCTTGTGAGCCACCAGCGCCTTGCGGGCGGCAAAGTAGCCCTGGCCGTCTTTCGACAGGCGCTGGCTGAGAGAGTCAATTTCCCGCTTGGTCACCTGGCGCTGGGCCTCGGTCTGGCTGCGCTTGTTGCGGGTTTGCACCAGCTCGTTTTCCACCTCACGTTTGGCGTCCCGAGCTTTTTGCTCCATGTCGTCGGCAAGGGTAATGCCCAGGGCCGAAAGCTCCTCGCGGAATTCCCCAAGGGTGCGGTTGCGGGCATCGCGGCCGGTTACCAGGGCGGTGCGCGCCTGCAGGGCATCACTCACCCGGCCGGCAAGCTGCTCGGCGCGCAGGCCGGCCTTGCGGCGGGCTTCTTCAGCCTGGGCCAGCTTGGCCTTGAGGCTGTCGTTCATGGCGGAGCTTTGGCTCAGTAGTTGCTCGGCATCGGCATAGGCCAGGTGCGGCAACCGGGCCACCAGCTGGTTCAGGGCATAGGTGCGGGCACGGGCCTCGGTCAACTCGCTTTCGGCCTGCTCGGTGGCGGCCTTCAAGGCATCAACACCGGCGGGATCCTGGCGCAGCACCTGCACCTGCTCCGCCAGCCGGCCCAGGCGCTGGCCGTGGGCGGCCATAAAGTTGCGGGCATCATTCAGTTTGTCGGCTTCGACTTTGGCGCTTTGCAGCCGCTCGGCCACGCCGTCGTCGGCCAGCAGCGAGGCCAGCGGCAGCAGCTTGTGCAGCAGGCCCTGCTGCTCCCGCAGGCTGTCCACCTTGCTGGCCCATTGGGCGCGCTGCTCGGCAAGCGCCACCCGCTCCTGCTCCAGCGCTTGTTGCTGTTCGGCCAGCTCCGCCAGCAGCTCTTCAGGGCTGGGGGCAAAGGCCTGTTGCAGGCCGTCACCGACAAAGTCGCTCAGCTGATGATAGAGCCGGCTGTGCTTCTGCTGGGCAAAGGCGGCCTCGGCGTAGCGGGCGCTCTCACCTTCAAGCTCTTCACGCAGCTTGTCCACCTGGGCTTCGCGGGCGGCACGGCCAAACAGCGGCACGGCGGGAAAACGGGAATAACGCAGCTGGCGCTCGCCGTTTTGCACATACACGGCCCGCTCCAGCTCGGTAGCCTGCAGCAAGTCTTCGTCAAAGGCGTCGGGGTTACCCTGTATGAGATACACATCGGGCGGGCAGCTTTCCAGCGCCTGCAGTTTTTCCAGGGCGGCTTCCGGGTCGGCCACCACAATGGCATTGCGGGCCGGGCCGTACAGCGCCTCGTAGTAAGGGGCGTCTTCCACGGCGATGTCGTCGTACACTTCGCACAGCAAAGTGCCGCCCAGGTGTTCGCACAAAGACACCAGCTCGGGCGAGGCATCGCTGCCGCCGCTCAGCACGCGAATGTGCTGCTCCAGCCGCTGTTTGGCGGCCAGCGCATTTTGTTTGGTCTGCTCGGCCTGGTGCTCGTCGCGCAGGGCCTGCTGCATGGCGGCGGTAATTTCGCTGCTGTCGGCAAGCGGCTGGTTTGAAAGCTCCCGCAGCCGCTCCAGCGCCTGCTGGGCCTTGTGCCAGGCCGGGGCCTGGGCTTTCAACTCCTTGATGCGCGGCGCCAGCTGGCCTTCGGCGGACTGCAGCTGACGCTGGGCCTCGGTGCACTCGGCCAGTTGCTCTTCCGCCTCGGCCTTTTGCTCGTCCAGCTCCGCCAGTTGCAGCTCGAGATCGTCTTCGTTGTGCACACGGCGATTGTGGCGGGCCAGCTCCCCTTGCAGCTCGCGCACCTTGTGCAGCCGGGCCTCGGCCTGCTCGGCGTCTTTCAGGCTGCGGCGAATGCCCTCTTCCCGGCCGAGCAGGCTCTGATGCTCCCGGCCTTGTTCAATCAGCTGGGTGGCGCGGCTAAAGGCGGCGGCGCGGTCCACGGGGCCGGCCACGGCTTCAAGCAAGGCCAGCGCCTGGTCATACTGGGCGCGGGCCGCCTCGGCCAGCGAGAGCTGCTGGCGTTGCTCCAGCACGGTTTGGGTCAGCTCCTGCTCGCGCGCCTGATGACGCAGCTCTTCTTCCTTGGCCTGCTCGGGCTCAAGGTTCGGCAGCTCGCAGCGGGCACGCACGTCTTCCAGCGCCTGGCGAGCCTGGCGATACTGAATGGCCCGGGTCTGCTGGGTGTCGAGCGCCTGCTGGTAATCCGCCAGCTGGCTTTTCAGGCTGTCTACCTCGGCGTCGGCCTCGGTGCGGGCGTCTTGCGCTTCCTGGTGTTCGTCCTGCAGCTCCGCCAGCATTTCTTCCTGCATGGCGAGCTTTTCTTCCAGCTCGTCCAGCTCCAGCTGGTAAGCCTGAATTTTTTCATTGAGCTTGACCCCGCTCAGCACTTTGGCCAAATGCTCAGAGGCGATATCCAGCTCCTGGGCCAGCATGCGCTCCCTGGCCTGCAGGTGCTCGTGTTCATCGGCCAGATAAATCAGCCGGGCCTTTTCTTCGGCCAGAATGCGCCGCTCTTCCGCCAGGGCCTTGCGGGCCGAGAGGGCGAGATCCGACAGCCGCTGCTTTTCGGCACTGTTGCGCACATAGTCGGCGGCGGCATAGTGGGTGGTTTCGGTAATCAACTGGCGGAACAAATCCCGCTGGCGCTGGGTTTCGCGAATGGACTCCAGGGTGCGGCGGTTTTCAAAAATCGCCGCCTCCATGTCGGTAAAGGCCTTGCGAATGCCGGCGTTCTCGGGCAGCAGATAGTCTTTCAGGCTGCGGCTGATGGTGCTGGAAATACCGCCATACAGCGAGGCTTCGATCAGGCGATAAAACTTCACCCGGTCGCGCTGGTCTTTCAGCTTGCGCGGGGTCACGCCCATGTCGAACAAAAAGTTGTGATACTCGCTCACTGTATTAAAGCGGGCAAAGCGCAGGCCGGCATTCGTGGCGGCGGCCTTCAGCTCGTTGAGCGAGCGCACCTGGCCGCGGCCATCGTCCAGGCGGCTCAGCAACAGCTCGGTGGGAGCCGCGCCCTCGGCCAGGCTTTGCAGGGCAAAGGGCACCATGTTGACCTTGTTGTCCCGGTTGGCCACCTGCTCCAGGTGCACGCCAAACCAGACCCGCTCCTGCTGGGAGGTGGTCACCTCAATCAGCGAATAGCAGTGGCCCCGTTGCAGCTTGCCATACAGGCCCTTGTCGCGGCTGCCCGACTGGCTGCCCGCTTCCGTGGTGTTGCGAAAGTGCAGCAGGCTGAGATCGGGAATAAGTGCTGCTATAAAGGCCGCCATGGTGGTGGACTTGCCGGCGCCGTTGCCGCCGGACAGGGTGGTTACCAGCTGGTCCAGGTCAAAGGTGCGGGCGAAAAAGCCGTTCCAGTTGACCATGGTCAGGGATTGAAACTTGCCTCGGGACACACTCACTGCTCGTTCTCCTGCTCGTCCTGCGGTTCATTGGCGGTGGTATCAGCACCGGCCACGGCTTCGCCTTCCTTAATCATGCGCAGCTGCAGCTCGCGGGGGTCTTCATCGCTGCGCACGTCGGCGGCAAAGCGGAACACCGCTTCGGTAATACGGAATTTGTCCTGGCTGCCCACGCTGCTCACCATGCCCATGCGCTTCAACCGGCGAATGGCGCTTTTGAGCTTGTCGGCCAGCTTGCGCTTGTCGAGATCACTGCCGCCGGCGCGCTGATTGACCATGCGCAGCAGCGCCTGCTCGTTGGACAGGGTTAAAATCTCTTCCTGCAAGTCTTCAACGGAAAACACCCCTTCGTTGATGAGGCGGTCCGGGCTCAGGTAGAGGTAGCACAGCACCTTGCCCACCAGCATTTCCAGCTCGGAGAGAATGGAGGTGCCCAGCTCGCTGGTGGAGCGTGGTCGCAGGTAATAAAAGCCCTCGGGGGCGCGCACCAGCTCGGCCTGGTAGCGCTGATAAAAGGCGTCCAGCTCTGAGTAATACTCCTGCAGCAGCGAATGCTGCTCCAGCTCGTCGGCGGTAATGTGCCGGCCCGAGCGCAGCTGGTTGTCGAGGGCCGGAAACAGCGGATTGGCAATGGCCTGCACCAGTCTTGAGTCCAGAGCCTGATCAGTATTGGTCGATAACATGTGCTTGTACCTTGGCCCCGTGGGCATTAATGGGTTGCCAGTCGGGCATGGGCGCGCCCGCCAGTTCGCCGTCGGCATGACCGAGCTTCACCGCTTCATCAATCAGCAGGCGCGCAATGTCAAAGTGCTGGTAATGGGGGTAATCGTTGAGGTAATCCCGCAGCACCCCGGCCAGGTCCAATGGCTTGCCGGCAACGGAAAACACCTCCAGGTGCTCGCGAATGCGCCCCGAGAGCTCGGCGGCAATGTCGGTCATGTCCTGATATTCCAGCGCCACCGGCAGCTCGCCGGTCACTTCCTCGGCGTAGGCGGCCATGGTTTCGTCCCGCAGCTCCAGCAAAGGCAGGGTCTGGCTCACCCGCAGCCGCCAGTTGTGGCTCTCGAAGTGGCGGATGGACTCCCGCAGCCGCTGGCTGAAGGCACGGTTTTTGTCCATGTCGATGGCGGTGCGAATAAAGCGGTGTACGTGGCGGTCGTAACGGGACCAGAGCTCGATACACTGGCTGCCCCAGTGAATAATGGCGTCGAGCCGGGCCTGCAGCTGCTGGCACAACACTGCCACGGCTTCACCCCGCGGGCTTTGCTGCAGCTGCTCTTCAATATTGAGCAGGCTTTGCTGCAGGCCGTGGCCGGCTTTATCGAGAGTGTCCTGCAATTCACGCAGGGTCACACCGGTTTCCCGCAGCAGCTGTTCGCAGGCGTGAATGGCCTCATGCCAGTTCTTGTTGAGCAGGGCGGCAATGTTGGCTTTGACCGCGTTTTGCTGCTCGTCCATGGTGCGCTGGGTGTCGTCGATGCGCGCCAGCTGCTCGGCCACGGAATATTTAAGCCGGCCTTCCACGTTCTGGGCCCAGCCCTGCTCGTTGGGGTTGGCGGCAATGGCCTCGGCCACGCGTTCCAGCTCCTGAGATATGTGCTCCAGCAGCAGCGACAGCTTTATCTGGCTCACTTCCCGCTGGGCCGCAAAGAACTCCACAATGGCCAGCCCCAGCCGGGTTAAGCGATAGAGGCTTTCGCCCTCGCCGCCATCGCCCTGAAAACGGCTCAGCAGGCGCTGGCGCACCAGATCGTTAATGGCGTTGTTGGCCCGGCTGGTTTGGGTGTCGGCGGCCTGCTCAAAGCCCTTGCTGACATAGCCAAAGGCGTGATGCAGCTCGGCCTCGGAAAGCTGCGGCTGCTCGCCGCCCCGGCCAAAGATGTGCACCGCCAGCAAAAAGGCCAGCCGGTCAGGGGGCAGGCTCAGGCCTAAATTTTCCTCTCTGACCCAGCCGATCCAGTCCGGCAGGGTGCGGGACATTTCCGTCATGGTGTTGCTCTCTTCACTTTGAATGCCGCCCGGCCAGGCCCGGCGGCGCGTGTTTTTATGGCTTTCGCGCCAGCACATGCATATAGCGGCCCAGGTGCATAAAGGGCGCGGTGCGGGAATGGGCCAGCTCCATCTCGATGATGTCTTCCTCGGTGGGAAAAGGCCCGTGCACGTTCGACATGTAGTCGTGAAACACCCGCACGCCGCTGCGCCCGGTTATAACAAAGCCAAGCTGTTGCAGCCAGCCGTCCACCTCGGCGGGCCGGCAGGGCCAGCCCGGCGTCAGTTTCTGGCGTCGTTTTCTGACCAGATTGGCGTGCACATAATCGAAGTTGCCTTTTACCAGGCTGTGATACAGCAGGCCGTCGCGGTTGTAATACATCAGCGACAAGGTCCCGCCCGGCGCCAGCAGCGCGTTTAATGTCGCCAGCAGGCCGGCCTGATCTTCCACCCACTCCAGCACGGCGTGGCACAGAATGAGATCAAACTGCCCGAGATCGTCGACGGTTAACGACTGAATGGGGCCGTGAATAAAGTCGAACCGCTCGCTCAGGCCCTTGTCGGCCACCTGAGCCCGGGCCTCATCCAGCATTTCCGCCGACAGATCGCACAGCACCACCTGGTGGCCGTCGGCGGCCAGGCGCTGAGACACCGGGCCAAAGCCGCCCCCGGCATCGAGAATGCGCAGAGGCTGCGGGCGTTCCGACAACCATTCGGCCAGATCCCGCTCCAGCACCCGCAGGCGAATTTGCCCCTTGGTGGTGCCGTAGATATTGCGGGAAAAGGTGCGGCTTTTGCCGTCGAAACTGGTATTACGCTGCACGGGCTGTTTCTTGATGATGCGAAGGCGGGTATTCTGGCACAACCCTTACGGTTAACAAATGCGAGACTGCATGAGCCCCCTTTTTTTGGCGAAAAAATGGCTGGGCAGCCTGCTTTTACCTCTGCCGCTGCTGCTTTTTTTGGCAGTATTCGGCGTGTTTCTGCTGTGGTTGCGCCATAAACGCAGTGGAATGCTCTTCATCGTGCTGCCGCTGTTGGCCCTGGTGCTGCTCAGCACCCGGCCGGTGGCCAATGCGCTGATTGCGCCCCTGGAATCCACCTATGCCCCGTTTGAGGCCAACGGCCAGCCGGTGGACGACATTATTGTGCTGGGGGCGGCCCAGGTGGCGGACCCGCGCCTGCCGCTGCTGAGCCAGCTGGGCAATGCGGCCCTGGCGCGGATCAGCGAAGGGATTCGCCTGGCTCACGCCTATCCCGACGCACGGCTGATCGTCAGCGGTTATGCCGGCGGCGAAGGGCGCTCCAGCGCCGAGCTCTATGGCGAGGTGGCGCTGGCCTTTGGCATTGAGGCGTCCCGTATTGTGATGCTGCCCGAGCCCAAAGACACCGCCGAGGAAGCCGCCGCCATCGCGCCGCTGATTGAAGGCCGCCGGGCAGTGCTGGTGAGCTCCGCCAGCCACCTGCCCCGGGCCATGACGCTGTTTGCCAATGAGGGGGCAACGCCTTGGCCCGCCCCCGTCGATCACCAGGCAAAGGAAAGCGCCGGCACCCTGCCGCTGTATACCTATTTACCCCGGGCGCGCTATCTGGAGCGCAGCGAGCTGGCCTGGCACGAGTACCTGGGCCGGCTGTGGATGCGCCTTGGTGGCCACTGAACGGACAAACTGCACAATTCGCTGGCACTTGGCCTGGCGTGCTTGGTTTAATGCCGCCCACATCCCTATAATCCCCCCATTTGACTGAAAGGAAATTTCTGATGCGACAGACTCTGGTAATGGGTAACTGGAAACTGAACGGCAGCAAGACCCTGGTGCGCGAGCTGATTTCTGCCCTCAAGGTGCCTGCCGCCGAGGCCGCCACTGTGGCCGTGGCCGTATGCCCGCCGGTGCTGTTTCTGGGCCAGGCCGAAGCCGAACTGGCAGGAAGTGTAATTGCACTGGGCGCTCAGGACGCCGACGTGCATACCGACGGCGCCTTTACCGGTGAAAACTCCCCGGCCATGTATAAGGAGTTTGGCGTGAAGTACGTGCTGGTGGGCCACAGCGAACGCCGCACCCTGCACGGTGAAACCGACGCCGTGGTGGCCGCCAAGTTTGCCGCCGTGCTGGAGCAGCAACTGGTGCCGGTGCTGTGCATTGGCGAAACCCTGGCGCAATTTGAAGCCGGTGAAACGCAAGACGTGGTAGAAGCCCAGCTGCAGGCGGTGATTGACGCCTGCGGCATCGAGGCCCTGGGCCGCGCCGTGATTGCCTACGAGCCGGTGTGGGCCATCGGCACCGGCAAAACCGCCACCCCCGAGATTGCGCAGGGTGTGCACAGCGCCATTCGCGCCTTTCTGGCCAAACAACACGCCGAGGTGGCCGCCGGCGTGCAAATTCTCTACGGTGGCTCGGTCAAGGGCGACAGCGCCGCCGGCCTGTTTGCCATGGAAGACATCGACGGTGCCCTGGTGGGTGGTGCAGCCCTCAAGGCCGATGAGTTCGCCGCCATTATCAGGGCCGGCGCATAAACGCTGCAGTCCGATAAACATGCGTATTGCCCGTAGCCACCACTTCAGTTGGCGGGGCCTGCTTGGCAGGCCTGTAATAACGGCGTTGGTGGATGAATTGCGCCTGAATGGATTCCGGCTCACAGGCCGGAATGACCACCCTTTCGGCATATCGGAATGATAAAGAGGGATTTCATGATTAAACGCATTGGGGTACTCACCAGCGGCGGCGATGCGCCCGGCATGAACGCGGCCATTCGGGCCGTGGTGCGCACCGGCCTGCATCACGGTCTGGAGGTGTTCGGCATTCAAAGCGGCTATCTCGGCCTGCATCAGGATCAGATAGTTCCCCTCGACCGCCACAGCGTGTCGGACGTGATCACCCGGGGCGGCACCTTTCTCGGCTCGGCCCGCTTTCCCGAATTCAAGCAGGAGCAGGTACGGGTTGAGGCGGTGCAGAACCTGAAAAAACACGGCATCGACGGCCTGGTGGTGATCGGCGGCGACGGCTCCTACATGGGCGCCATGTGCCTGACCGAAATGGGCTTTCCCTGCATCGGCATTCCCGGCACCATCGACAACGACATTGCCGGCACAGACTACACCATCGGCTTTGACACCGCCCTCAACGTGGCGGTGGAAGCCATTGACCGGTTGCGGGACACCTGCAGCTCCCACAACCGCATTTCGGTGGTGGAGATCATGGGCCGCCACTGCGGCGACCTCACTTCGTCTGCCGCCGTGGCCGGCGGTGCCGAGTACGTGATCGTGCCGGAAGTGGCCTTTGACCAGGATGAGCTGATCCAGCAAATCCACGAAGGGGTGGCCAAAGGCAAGAAGCACGCCATTGTGGCTATCTGCGAGAACGTGTGCGACGTTAACCAGCTGGCCCGGGACATTCAGGCCGCCACCGGCCGCGATACCCGCGCCACCATTCTGGGCCACATTCAGCGCGGCGGCACCCCCACCGCGTCGGATCGGATCATGGCCAGCCGCATGGGTGCCCGCGCCGTGGAGCTGCTGCTGGAAGGCTTTGGCGGTCGTTGCATGGGCCTGCAGAACAACCACATCGTGCACCACGACATCATCGACTGCATCAAGCACCTGCGCCGCCCCTTCAACGAAGAGATGTATCAGCTGTCGAATACGCTGTTCTGAGTGACAGGAATTCGGGACTGGGGAATAGGGACTCATCATTCCGGCCCTCAGAGCCGGAATCCATTCAACCGGCACCGCCGAGGTTACCCGAAGCAGCAGTGGGGATTGCCGTAGCCGACCATAAAATGCCACGGATGGCATTTTCGAGCGTTACAGGGAGGTACTTGAAGCGTGTCGGCGAAGCGCAACCGCGCTGATGCTTCGCGTTGCCAATCACTCTGGCGGCAACACGTGCGGCGCAAAGTTTACAGCCTGATTGGTGCCAGCCCGCATTATTGATAAGTCCAGCGCCAATTGGGCTTCTGCTCCTTATGACCATTGGCCATAATGGTCCTCACCTTCTTGCATTTGCCGAGCCGACCATGACCCACGTGGACACTCTCACTCTTGTGCTGGCCGCCCTGGCCTGCTTTACCGGCGCCTATGTGCAGACCGCCATCGGCTTTGGCATGGCGGTAGTGGCCGCGCCCATTCTGTTTTATCTGGACCCAGCACTGGTACCCGGGCCGCTGATGGTGGTGCTGCTGGTGATGTGCCTGGTGAACGGCTGGCGCTTTCGCAAGGGGCTGGAGCTGAACCTGCTGGCGCCGGCGCTGCTGGCGCGCATTCCCGGCAGTGCCGTGGGAGTGTGGCTGCTGGCAGTGCTGCCGCTGCAATGGCTGGCGGTGCTCATCGCCATCACCATCATGCTGGGGGTGCTGGTGCGGCTGAAGGACATCGCCCTGCCCATGACCCGCACCAACATGGCCCTGGGTGGCTTTCTCTCGGGGGTGATGGGCACCAGCACCACCATTGGCGGACCGCCCATGGTGCTGGTGATGCACGGCGCCGACATGCACCGCATTCGCGCCAACCTGGCGGGCTTTTTTGTGGTCTCCACCCTGATGTCGGTGGGGGCCCTGGCCAGCGGCGGCTTTCTGACCCAGGCACACCTGATGACGGCCCTGCCCCTGGCGCCGGCGGCACTGCTGGGCAACTGGCTGGCGGTGCACACCCTGCACCTGGTATCGCGCCCCATTATGCACTACGGCTCGCTGGGGCTCTGTACCTTTGCTGTGATCGGCATGTTAATCAATACCTTGACCTAATCCCCCGCAAACCGTGGCATTGTTAAACGAGGCATAAAGTCCGATAATAACCGCCGTTTATTGTCGATTGCCGAGTGATCATGTCTGAATACCTGCTGCTGTTTGTCGGCACCGTGCTGGTCAACAACTTCGTGCTGGTGAAGTTTCTTGGCCTGTGCCCCTTTATGGGAGTGTCGGGCAAGCTGGAAACCGCCATCGGCATGGGGCTGGCCACCACCTTCGTGCTGACCCTGGCCGCCGCCTGCTCCTATCTGGTGAACCAGTACCTGCTGCTGCCGCTGGACCTGCTCTATCTGCGTACCCTGTCGTTCATTCTGGTGATCGCCGTGGTGGTGCAGTTCACCGAGATGGTGGTGCATAAAACCAGCCCGGCGCTGTACCGGCTGCTGGGTATTTTCCTGCCGCTGATCACCACCAACTGCGCCGTGCTGGGCGTGGCCCTGCTCAACATCAATGAGCAGCACAATTTCATGCAAAGCCTGGTCTACGGCTTTGGCGCCGCCGCGGGCTTCTCCCTGGTGCTGGTGCTGTTTGCCGCCATGCGCGAACGGCTGGCCGGCGCCGACGTGCCCGCCCCCTTTCGCGGCCCGGCCCTGGCCCTGGTCACCGCCGGCCTGATGTCGCTGGCCTTTATGGGCTTTACCGGACTGGTCAAGTTGTAACATGACACACATTCTTATCGCCATTGCCGTGCTGGCATTGCTGGCACTGATCTTCGGGCTGGTGCTCGGTTTTGCCGCCGTGCGCTTTCGGGTAGAGTCCGACCCCATCGTCGACCAGCTCGACGAGCTGCTTCCCCAGACCCAGTGCGGCCAGTGTGGTTACCCCGGCTGCCGCCCCTACGCCGAGGCGGTGGCCAACGGCGACGACATCAACAAGTGCGTACCCGGCGGCGACGCCACCATGCGCAAGATTGCCGATCTGATGGGGGTAGAGCCCCAGGCCATGGGCGAAGAAGCCGCCGAGCCGGTGAAAAAGGTCGCCTTTATTCACGAAGACATGTGCATCGGCTGCACCAAGTGCATTCAGGCTTGCCCGGTGGATGCCATTGTGGGCTCCACCAAGGCGCTGCACACCGTGCTCGTTGACGAGTGCACCGGCTGCGATCTGTGTGTGGACCCCTGCCCCACCGACTGCATTGAAATGGTGCCGGTCAAGGTCACTCCCGACAACTGGAAATGGCAGCTCGAGCCCATTGCCATCAAGCAGGTGAAATAATGTCGCTGTTACAGGATCTTCAGGCCGGCAAACTGCACGACTTTCATGGCGGCATTCATCCGCCCGAGCGCAAGGCGCCGGCCAACCAGCACCCCATAGTGGAGGCCGGCCTGCCCGAGGAGCTGGTGCTGCAAATTCGCCAGCACATCGGCCAGCCTGCCCGGTTGCGGGTAAAAGTAGGTGACCGGGTACTCAAGGGCGAGCGCCTCACCGACGCCGACAACCCCATGATGATACCGGTGCACGCCCCCACCTCGGGCACCATCACCGCCATTGAGCGCCGGCCGCTGTGCCACCCCTCGGGCCTGGACGGCGACTGCGTCATTCTCACCCCCGACGGCCAGGATCAGTGGCGCCCCCGCTATCCCATGAACGATATTGATGCCCTTGGCGCTGATGTGCTGCTGGAGCGTATTCACGAGGCCGGCATCACCGGTCTGGGCGGCGCCGGATTTCCGGCCCATGTGAAACTGCGCCCGCGCAAAAAGGCCATTGAAACGTTGATCATCAACGGGGTGGAGTGCGAGCCCTACATCAGTGCCGACGACCGGCTGATGCGCGAGCATGCCGACGACATTCTTCAGGGTGTGGCCATTTTGCGCCATATCGTTCGGCCGCAACTCACCGTGATCGCGGTGGAAGACAACAAGCCCGAGGCCCTGGCGGCGCTCCGCGACGTCAACCGCGATGAAAACGTGCTGGTGGTGGCGGTGCCCACCAAGTACCCGTCCGGCGGTGAAAAACAGCTGATTGAAATTCTCACCGGCCAGCAGGTGCCCCGCAACGGCCTGCCCGCCGACATCGGCATTGTGGTGCAGAACGTGGGCACCGCCTTTGCGGTGAAGCGGGCGGTGCTCGACGATGAACCGCTGATCCAGCGGGTGGTGACCCTGGCCGGTGACGGCTTTGGCGAAAAGTGCAATGCCTGGGTGCGCATCGGCACCCCGGTGCGCTATTTGCTGAAGCGCTTTGGGTTTACCCCCGGGCCCGAGCCGCGCATCATCATGGGCGGCCCCATGATGGGCTTTACCCTGCACACCGCCGCCGCACCGGTGATCAAGGGCAGCAACTGCATACTGGCACCCGGCAGCCATGAGCTGTCGCCGCCGGTGGAAGAGCAGCCCTGCATTCGCTGCAGCCAGTGCGCCGACGCCTGCCCCGCCAGCCTGCTGCCACAACAGCTGTACTGGCATGCCCGGGCCAATGAACACGACAAGCTCAACAGTCATCACCTGTTCGACTGCATTGAGTGCGGCGCCTGTGCCTGGGTGTGCCCCAGCCAGATCCCCCTGGTGCAGTATTACCGGGTGGCCAAGGCCGACATTCGCCAGGCCCAGCGGGAAGCGGAGCAGGCCGAGCGCGCCAAACAGCGTTTTGAAGCCCGCCAGGCCCGCCTGGAGCGGGAAAAGGCCGAGCGCCTGGCGCGCCAGCAAAAGGCCGCCGCCGAGCGCAAGGCGCGAATGGAAGAGCAGGTGGCCGCCGGCGGTGAAGATCCGGTGGCCGCGGCCCTGGCCCGGGTCAAGGCCCGCCAGCAGGCGGAAGGCAGCGACGACATGGCCGCCGCCCGCGCCGCCCGCAAGGAAGAAGCCCGCCGCAACCGCGAGCGCAAGGCCGCCGAGTCTGCCACCGGCGAGGCTGCCAGCCCCGCACCGGCCGAGAATAAAGCGGATGCGGTGGCTGCCGCCGTCGCCCGGGCCAAAGCGCGTAAGGCTGCCCAGGCCGCAACCACCGGCGAAACACCGGCAGTGAACGACGGTGACGATAAGAAGTCGGCCGTGGCCGCCGCCGTCGCTCGGGCCAAGGCCCGCAAGGCGGCTCAGGCCGCGGAGCAAAGCATGCCCGATGCCGCACCGGCGGAAACGTCCGACGACGATAAAAAAGCCGCAGTGGCCGCCGCCGTCGCCCGCGCCAAGGCTCGCAAGGCGGCCCAGGCCGCTGGGCAAAGCACGCCCGATGCCGCACAGGCGGAAAAATCCGACGACGATAAAAAAGCCGCGGTGGCCGCCGCCGTCGCCCGTGCCAAGGCGCGCAAGGCCGCTCAGGCCGCTGAGCAAAGCACGCCCGATGCCGCACCGGCGGAAAAATCCGACGACGACAAAAAAGCAGCAGTCGCTGCCGCCGTCGCCCGCGCCAAGGCCCGCAAAGCGGCTCAGGCCGCGGAGCAAAGTGAGCCGGTGCCCGACGCCCCACCGGCGGAACAATCCGACGACGATAAAAAGGCCGCCATTCGCGCCGCCGTGGCCCGGGCCAAGGCCCGCAAGGCCGCGGCGGCCAGTTCAACATCGAAACCGGAAGACGAGTCCTAATGGGTTTTCATATCAGCAGTTCACCCCATGATCACGCACCGCTCAGCACCAATGTGCTGATGCGGCGGGTCTGCTATTGCCTGCTGCCGGGTATGGCCGTGCAGTGGTGGTATTTTGGCTGGGGCAGCCTGGTGCAAGTCGCCCTGGCCGTGCTCACCGCCTACGCCGCCGAAGGCCTGGTGCTCCGGCTACGTCATCACTCCCTTAGCGTATTGCGGGACAACTCGGCCCTGCTCACCGCCTTGCTGATTGGCATTGCCATTCCGCCGCTGGCGCCCTGGTGGCTGGTGGTGATCGGCACCGCCTTTGCCATTATCATCGCCAAGCAGCTGTACGGCGGCCTGGGCCAGAACCTGTTCAACCCAGCCATGGTGGCCTACGTACTACTGCTGGTGTCGTTTCCGCTGCCCATGACCAGCTGGCTGCCGCCGCTTTCGCTTCAGCAATACCCGCCGGGGCTGGCCGACACCCTTTCGGCCATTTTCACCGGTTATACCCTGGACGGCTTCAGCCCGCATCAGCTACGCGAGCTGGCCGACGGCACCACCATGGCCACGCCCCTCGACACCCTGAAAACCGGCTTTACCCAAGGGCATACCGCCGGTGAAATGCTGAACAACCCCATTTTCGCCGGGCTGGCCGGCATTGGCTGGCAGTGGGTCAACCTGGCCTACCTGGCCGGCGGCCTGGCCCTGCTGCGGCTGAAGCTCATCAGCTGGCCCATTCCGGTGACCATGCTGGCGACCCTGGCGGTGCTGAGTTTGCTGGGCTTTATGATCTCCCCCGACACCACCGCCGGGCCGATGATCCATCTCTTTTCCGGTGCCACCATGCTGGGGGCCTTCTTTATTGCCACCGATCCGGTGTCGGCGTCCACCACCTTTCGCGGCCGGCTCATTTACGGCGCCCTGATCGGTCTGCTGGTGTACCTCATTCGTACCTTTGGCGGCTACCCCGACGCCATCGCCTTTGCGGTGCTGCTGGCCAACCTGACGGTGCCGATGATCGACAGCCTGACCCAACCCGCCACTTACGGAGAGCGTCGCTAATGCTGGAGATGATGCGCAAAAATGGCCTGGTGCTGGCCGCCTTCGCTCTGGTCTGCACCGCCCTGGTGGCCTTTACCAATAGCCTGACCCGGGACACCATTATCGAGCAGGAGCAGGCCCAGCTGCTGGCGGTACTGAACGAACTGCTGCCCGACAGCACCCACGACGAGCCGCTGTTTGAACACTGTGTAAAACTGGCAAGCCCCCAATACCTGGGCAGCCGTGACCCACTGCCGGCCTTCACCGCGGTCAAGCAGGGCGAGATACAGGGTTATGCCATTGAGGCCATTGCCCCCGACGGCTACAGCGGCGAAATCAAGCTGGTGGTGGGCGTGAAGGCCGACGGCGCGCTCTCCGGCGTACGGGTGCTCAACCACAACGAGACCCCGGGCCTGGGCGACAAGATTGAGCTGAAAAAATCCGACTGGTTGCTGGACTTTGACGGCAAGCGGCTGAACGGCGCCGAAGACACCCGCTGGGCGGTGCGCAACGACGGCGGCCAGTTCGACGCCTTTACCGGCGCCACCATCACCCCCCGCGCCGTGGTGGGTGCCGTGCGCAAGGTGCTGCTGCTGGTGAGTGAGCAACCCGAGCTGCTGAGTAACGCCCCCCGCTGTGGAGAAAGCCTGTGAACGAACAGCACAAAGACATCATTCGCCAGGGCCTGTGGAGCAACAACCCGGCCCTGGTCCAAATTCTGGGCCTGTGCCCGGTGCTGGCGGTGACCAACACCCTGACCAACGCCATGGGCCTGGGGCTGGCGACCCTGCTGGTGCTGGTGGGCTCCAACCTGTCGGTGTCGCTGGTGCGGCAATGGGTGCCCAACGAGGTACGCATTCCCATCTACGTGATGATCATCGCCAGCCTGGTGACCTGCGTGCAGCTGCTGATGAACGCCTTTACCTACGGCCTGTACCAGTCGCTGGGCATCTTTATTCCGTTGATCGTCACCAACTGCGTGATCATCGGCCGGGCCGAGGCCTTCGCGTCCAAAAACAGCGCCCCGCTGGCGGCGCTCGACGGCCTGATGATGGGCCTGGGCTTTACCGCCGTGCTGCTGGTGCTGGGCGGCCTGCGCGAGCTGCTGGGCATGGGTACCCTGTTTGACGGCGCCGAGCTACTACTGGGGGACTGGGCCGCCGGTCTGCGCGTGGATGTGCTCCATCTCGACAACGGCTTTTTGCTGGCCATTCTGCCGCCCGGCGCCTTTATTGGCTTAGGCTTGCTGGTCGCCGGCAAGAACTGGCTGGACGGCCGGCTGGCGGCTCGCCGCGCCCCAGTGGCCAAACCCGAAATCACCCGAGCGCGAGTGACCTCGTTATGAACATGGATAAACGCCGGCAGATCCTGGAGCGGCTGCGGGCCGAAAACCCGCACCCGACCACCGAGCTGCATTTCAACAATCCCTTTGAGCTGCTGATCGCCGTGCTGCTGTCGGCCCAGGCCACCGACGTGAGCGTGAACAAGGCCACCAAGGGCCTGTTTGCCGCCGGCCCTACCCCCGCCGCCATGCTGGCGTTGGGGGTGGACGGGGTAAAGGAGCACATCAAGACCATCGGCCTGTTCAACTCCAAGGCCGAAAATGTCATCAAGACCTGTGCCATCCTGCTGGACAAACACGGCGGCGAGGTACCGGAAAACCGCGAGGCACTGGAAGCCCTGCCCGGGGTGGGCCGCAAAACCGCCAACGTGGTGCTCAACACCGCCTTTGGCTGGCCCACCATTGCCGTGGATACCCATATTTTCCGCTTGTCCAACCGCACCCGGTTCGCACCGGGCAAGAACGTGGACGAGGTTGAGCAAAAGCTGCTGAAGTGGGTGCCCGCCGAGTTCAAGCTCGACGTACACCACTGGTTTATTCTGCACGGCCGTTATGTCTGCACCGCCCGCAAGCCCCGCTGCGGCGCCTGCGTGATTGAAGATTTGTGCGAATTCAAGGACAAGCAATACCCGGACAGCTGAATGCCAATATCCCGGTCTTCTCTATACTAAAACCCAGACCGCCAGACCGGGATGCCATGGATTGCACACGCTCAAACTCTTTGCCGACGCCTTTTTGCATGCCCTGAACAACCTGCTGCCCATTGTGGCGGTGGTACTGCTGTTCCAACTGCTGCTGGGCCAGTGGCCGGAGAACGCCGCCGGCATGACCCTGGGGCTGTTAATCGTGGCCGTCGGCATTGCGCTGTTTCTGCAGGGGCTGGAGCTCAGCATTTTCCCCCTTGGCAAGAGTCTCGCCAACCAGTTCGCCCGCAAGGGATCCATTCCGGTATTGCTCAGTTTCGGCTTTGCCATGGGCTTTTCAGCGGTGATCGCCGAGCCGGCGCTGATTGCCGTGGCGTCCCAGGCCGAGCAGATCAGTGAAGGGCGCATTCAGGCCCTCAGCCTGCGTCTGATCGTGGCCCTGTCGGTGGGCTTGGTGATGGCCGCCGGGGTGCTGCGCATCATTCTCGGCCAGAGCCTGCACTGGTACATGATCGGCGGCTACAGTCTGGTGGTGCTGATCACCTTTTTGGCTCCTCCCGAAATCGTCGGTCTGGCCTACGACTCCGGCGGCGTGACCACCAACATAGTGACGGTGCCCTTGATCGCGGCCCTGGGGCTGGGGCTGGCCTCGTCCATCAAGGGGCGCAATCCGCTCACCGACGGGTTTGGCCTGGTGGCGCTGGCGGTGATGGTGCCCATGATCAGCGTGCAACTGTACGGCATTATCACCTACAGCCTGGGCCCCGCGCCGGCGCCGCTGCCCCTTGAGGAGATACAGCGCCCGCTGACGGATGCGCCCTGGCTGGGGGTGCTGCTCGACCTGTTTACCCTGCTGCGGGATGTCACCCCCATCCTGGTGGTGGTGCTGTTTTTCCAGTACCTGGTGCTGGGGCGCTCCCTGTCCAACCCCGTGCGGGTGCTGTTCGGCTTTGTGCTGGTACTGGTGGGACTGTATGCCTTTGTGGTGGGCCTCAAGCTCGGCCTGTTTCCCATCGGCACCAGCATGGCCGAGCAACTAATCGGCCAGGAGCGGCGGCTGTACATCTATCTGTTTGCCTTCGCCATCGGTTTTGCCACCACCATGGCGGAGCCGGCGCTGATTGCCGTGGGCAGGCAGGCGGAAGAGGCGGCGCCCGGCGAACTGAGCGCCCGGGCCATTCGCCTGGTGGTGGCCCTGGGGGTGGCCCTGGGCATTACCCTGGGCGTGCACCGCATTATCAGCGGCGGCTCCATTCATCACTTCATTATTGGCAGTTACCTGCTGGTGCTGCTGCTGATCTGGTTCTGCCCGCGTAACATACTGGCGCTGGCCTTTGATCTGGGCGGGGTCACCACCTCGGAGGTGACGGTGCCCCTGATCACCGCCCTCGGCATTGGCCTGGCCAGCCATATCGAGGGCCGCAACGTGCTGATCGACGGCTTTGGCCTGATCGCCTTTGCTTCCATCTATCCCATAGTGACGGTGATGATCTACGCCATTACCGCCGATCTGCTATTTAAATACCGGAGGGCAGCTAAATGAAATTTTCATTACTGGTGGCCATCGTGCCCGAAGAGCTGGAGCAAACCTGTATTGACGCGGCCAAGGGCGCCGGGGCCGGCGGCGTGACCATTCTGAGTGGCCGTGGCATCGGCACCAGCAGCAAAAAGACCTTTTTCGGCCTCACCTACGAAGGCTCCCAGAGCATACTGCTGATGGTGCTGGAGAAAAATTTATCCCTGCACGTACTGAAAGCCATTCAGACCGAGCTGACCACCACCCCCGCCGACAAGCAGGAAGGCGCCTCCAAGGGCGTGGTGCTGACCCTGCCGCTGGAGCACCTGGGCGGCATAGAGGCGGCCCAGCTGGAGCAGTTTGAACGTTTTATCAAGGATGATATTTAAACAAAAAATCACCCGGGACAACGACCGGGTATCGCTAAACAGACCCTCCGCGCCAGGGATGGCGCGGCGGAGCCCCCAAGGATGGGTTTACGGCGTGTCTGTGTGTGATGCCCGGTTGATGGACCAGGTCGTTAAGGAGCGCGCCCATGCTGGTAAAAGATATCATGGTGACCGAGGTCATCACCGTTTCCCCCTTCGCCAAGGTGCGGGAGGCCCTGAGCCTGATGAAACGGCACAAGGTCAAGTGTCTGGTGGTGGACAAGGCCAGCGACCATGATGCCTATGGTCTTATCACCTACACCACCATCATCAAAACCATAGTGGCTGAAAGTGGCGACATCGATCTTATCAACGTCTATGATGTGTGCGCCAAGCCGGCCATTGCCGTGGGCCAGGATCTGGACATTCGGCACGTGGCCCGGCTGATGACCTGTTACGGTTTCAACCGGATACTGGTGCTCGACAATAACCATCTGGTCGGGCTTATCACCATTACCGATATCATCGACACCATACTGGACATGGTGGAATAACCATTAGGGACCATCTTCATTATCTGAATTCATGACCGGGAGCAACAACATGCGTATTCTGCACACCATGCTGCGAGTGGGTAACCTGGACAAGTCCATCGCCTTTTACACCAACATCATGGGCATGAAGCTGCTGCGCACCAGCGAAAACGCCGAATATCAATACACCCTGGCCTTTGTGGGCTACGGCGAGGAAAAAGACCAGGCGGTGCTGGAGCTGACCTACAACTGGGGTACCGACAGCTACGATCTGGGCAACGCCTACGGCCATATCGCCATTGAGGCGGAAGACATCTATGGCATGTGCGAGCAAATTCGCGCCGCCGGCGGCAAGGTCACCCGGGAGCCGGGCCCGGTCAAGGGCGGCACCACCGTGATTGCCTTTGTGGAAGATCCCGACGGCTACAAGATTGAGCTGATCGCCAAGAAGGACGCCGGCAAGGGGCTGGGGGAGTAAACATCCTCACTGGTCATTCCCGCAACGGCGGAAATCCATTCCTCAGGCAACACCCTGTGATACAGGTGCCGTACCAAACGTGGCCCCCGCCTGCGCGGGGGTGACGGGTGACGTCATTGGCACCCGATCAGCGCATTGGCAGTTCCACGTCCTCAAACAGCTTTTCAATATCGTCCGGGGATTTCAGAGTAATGGCCTTGTCGACCCGCTCGCGGGTGAGATGGGGGGCGAAGCGCTCCATAAAGTCGTACATGTAGCTGCGCAGAAAGGTGCCCTTGCGAAAGCCGATTTTGGTGGTGCTGGGGGCAAACAGGTGGCCGGCATCGATGGCCACAAGATCGCTGTCTTCCTTCGGATCCACCGCCATGCTGGCCAGCACCCCAATGCCAATGCCCAGTCGCACATAGGTCTTGATCACATCGGCGTCGGTGGCGGTAAACACCACCCGCGGCTCGTAACCGGCCCGGTTGAAGGCCACATCGAGCTGGGAGCGGCCGGTAAAGCCGAAAACGTAAGTGACCAGCGGAAAGCCGGCAATGTCGGCAATGCTGGGCCGGGTGACCGAGGCCAGGGGGTGATCCTTGGGCACCAGAATGCAGCGGTTCCAGTGGTAACAGGGCAGCATGATCAGGTCCTGGAACAGGTGCATGGCCTCGGTGGCAATGGCAAAGTCAGACGAGCCCTTGGCCACCGACTCGCTGATCTGCACCGGCGTGCCCTGATGCATGTGCAGCGACACCTTGGGATAACGCTGAATAAAGCCCTTGATCACCTCGGGCAGCGCGTAGCGGGCCTGGGTATGGGTGGTGGAAATATTGAGCGAGCCCTGATCCGGATGGGTATGCTGGCTGGCCACGGCCTTGATGCTTTCCACCTTGCCGAGGATCTCGCCGGCAATGCGAATAATGTCGCGCCCGGCCGGCGTGATTTGGGTCAGGTGCTTGCCGCTTCGTTCAAACACCTGAATGCCCAGCTCATCTTCCAGCATGCGCACCTGCTTGCTGATACCGGGCTGGGAGGTGTACAGGCTCTCGGCGGTGGCGGAAACATTGAGATTATGGTTGGCAACTTCGACGATGTAGCGCAACTGCTGAAGTTTCATGATGGTCCAGATCCATGGTGACTTGTGTAAATACTACCAGACCTTGGCAAAAGATCCTCTGCATTGGCGCCGTTCTGGCATATTAATATGGTGCTAACGACCTGAATCATCACCGGTTATTGACTCAGGTCGTTAGCCAAAGCCCGATTCGTGAGTTACCATTTCCGCTCACGCTCAAACCATCATAGCGAGCCCGTTGCCGATGATCCTGACCCTGGTACTGATAACCATAGGCGCCCTGCTGTTTCTCGTTATCGTCTACAACATACTGCAGCAATATCGGCAAAAGCAGGCGGCGGAAAAGCGTGCCATCCTCATCCGGCACAGCCATATCGTCAACGACACCGAAGAGCTGCTGCTGAATGCCGGCCAGTTGCCCTACAGCCGGACCCTGGTGCTGATCCTCTATCAGCGGGTGCAAAACAGCCTGCAGACCATGGTCGAGACCGATACCACCAACACCCAGTTGTCCAGCCGGCTGGACAACGTGCGCCAGCAAATAAGTGATGCCAGAGACAATTTTCCACCGGTACAGGGCAACTTCAAACGGCCCGAGTCGGATCAGCAGGCCCTGCACATGCTCAAGCTGGTCAAGCGGCTGCGCCATGTGGTGCGCCAGGAGCACAACAGAGGCAAGGTGGGCTCCCAGGCCTTTGTGGCGGAAGACCGCCGCCTGGAGCTGGTGCAGCTCAAAATCAACCTGTCCAACCTGCTTAAACGGGTGCGCATGGCCATCAACAACCGGGAAACCGCGGCGGCCCGACAAATGCTCGAAAAGGGCAAACGCATTCTTGGCAACCTGCCGGACAAGGATGATCAACTGCTGAACATTGAAGAAACCCTTCAGGAATGGCTCGACGAACTCGACACCAAGCAACAGCAGGTAGAGCAGCAGAAGGAAGAGCAGGAAAAGGAAAAGTCCGAACTCGACATGCTGTTTGAGCCCAAACGCAAATGGTAAGCCCGATAAACGCCCTGCTGGGGGACACCCACGCCTTCTTCGCACAGCTGGCCGGAGCCATGGCCGACCATGGCCTGCCCGCCACGCTCGGGCCCATGGATCACCTTTGCTACCGGGCCGCCACCAATGACGATTATCTCATGCTGAAAGGCCGCCTGGCCGACCACGGCCGGGTGCTGGTGGAAGGCATGATCGGCGGCCGGCCCATCATTACCTATGCCCTGAATGAGCCGCTGAGCAGCCCCTTTGGTCCCGTACCCTGTCTGGAGCTGGCCGCGCCCAAAACGGGCAAGACCCACCACAGTGGCCTGGAGCACGGCGAAATTGTGGTGCCCAGCCTCAACACCCTACTGGAGCGCTATCCCGAGGTGCCCTTTAACCGAAAGGGCCTGCCCCACGAGCTGACCCTGGCGCTGCCGCCGCTGCAGGTGAAGTTTCATGGCCGGAGTCTTGCCGACACCATTGCCGATGAGATTAACGACGGACGGGTGGTGCCGGTGCCTGCAGATTATTTCAATACCTGACACATTAGTATGTTGGCATAAAAATATAAAACGGTCGCGACAGGAACCCGGCCGGGCCTAATGCAGAGGGGCCGTCTGGGCATCATTCGGGCGCTGGCGTTCATGGTGCCGCAACCGCCAGGTCAGGGCGCCGGTCACTCCCATCACCAGTATCATGCCCAGGGTCACGCCGGGCAGGCCCGCCCATTGCCAGAAAGGGTAAAGATACAAGCCGCCAAGGCTGGCTCCGGCGTAGTAAAACACCAGGTAAAGCGACGAGGCCAGCGCCCGGTTGTGACTGACGCTGCGCCCCACCCAGCTGCTGGCACAGGCATGGGCCAGAAAGAAGGCGAAGCTGTCTATCAGCAACGACACCAGGATCACCGGCAACCGCTCGCTCAGCAGGCCCAGGCTGCCCAGGGCCATGATCACAATGGCTGCCAGCAGGGTATTGCACAGGCCAAAACGGCTCACCAGGGGCCCGCTCACGCCGGAGGCCAGGGTGCCGGTGAGGTAGGTCAGAAACAGCAGCCCCAGGGCCGCCGGCGCCAGGGCAATGGGCGGCGCCGACAGGTAAAAGGCCACATAGGTGTACTGGTTGAGAAACACCATAAAGTTGAGCCCGCCCACCAGATACACCGGCCACAGCAAGGGGTTGCGCACATGGGCCAGCAGGGCACTGGCCCCCTCCCCCCTGCCCGCCGGCACAAAGCAGCGGGACTCGGGCAGCAGCCTGGGCAACAGGCCCCACAGCAACAGACTCACTCCGCCCAGCACCGCAAAACTGGCCTGCCAGTGCCCCGCCCACTCGGCCACCAGACCGCCAAACACCCGGCCGGCAATGCCCCCCAGTGAGTTGGCGGCAATGTAGATACCGATGCTGGTCACCAGCGCCCGGGGAGTAAACTCCTCCCCCATATAGGCCACCGCCGTGGCCGGCAGCCCCGCCAGAAAAAAGCCCTGGATGCCGCGCAGCAGCACCAGACCGGCATAGTCCGGTGCCCAGGCCAGTCCTACCCCCAGCATAATGGCCACCAGCAGGGTACCCAGCATCACCCGTTTGCGACCCAGCCGATCCGCTACCCGCGCCCAGAACAGCAAACCTGCCGCCAGCCCCAGGGTGGCGGCCGACAGCGCCCATCCGGCCCCCAATGCCGACAGTTCAAAGTCCTGCGCCAGCAGGGGCAGCAGCGGCTGGGCCACATAGAGATTGACGAACACCAGCACCGAGCCCAGGCCCAGGCCCAGGGTGGCACGCCACCAGAGGGGAGTTTTTAAATCGAGCATGGGCGGGTCTCCAAGAGCGCATGCCTTGACCTTACGCCTGTTACGGGAATAATTTAAATATATTAAAATTATCAATTTAATAAGGGAGAGTTATGATCGACCCCCGCTGGCTGCGCCAGTTCAGCGCCGTGGCCCACACCGGCAACATCACCCGCGCCGCCGAGCAGCTGCACCTGGCGCAACCGGCGGTCACCATGACCATCAAGAAGCTGGAGCAACAACTGGGGCTGACCCTGTTTGAACGCCACCGGGGCCGGCTGCACCTCACCGCCGAGGGCAGCCGCCTGCTGGATCACGCCGAGCGTATTCTGGCCGCCCTCGCCCTGGCCGAGCAGGACATGACGGCGCTGCACGATCTCAACGCCGGCGAGGTCACCATTGGCATTCCCAGCATGCTGGGCTCCTTTTACTTTCCCCCGCTGCTGATGGCCTTCAAGCACCGTTATCCGGGCCTCTGCCTGCGGGTGGAGGAAGCCGGCACCCAGAGCGTGCTGGCCCATTTGCTGAAAGGGCGGCTGGGCCTGGGCATAGTGCTCACCGCCGACCTGCCCGCCGGCCTGTGCGGCCTGCCGCTGCTGCGGGAAGAAATGGTGGCGGTGGTGGCCAGGGATCACCCGTTCGCCCGCCAGCCCCATGTTCGCCTCGACGATTTTCTGGCCGAGGAGCTGGCGTTGTTTCGCCACGGCTTCTACCACCGGGAGTACATTGAGGACATGGCGAACCAGCGTGGCCTGCGCCCGCGCATCGGCTTTGAAAGCAACCTCATTCCCCTGCTCAAGGCGGTGGTGCGCCAGGGCTTTGCGGTGACCAGTTTTTTACGCATGGTGATCGAGCAAGACGACGATCTGGTGCCCGTCTCTTTTGAAACGCCCTATTTTCTCGATCTCTGCCTGGCCTGGCCCAGGGAGCGCCGCCTGTCCCGGGCCGAACAGGCCTTTATCGATTTTATTCGCGACCAGCACCGGGCGCCTTTACAGGCAGGGTAAAGATTCGTTATAACATAACAAACCCTGATTATTGGAGTATCGAATGAATCTTAAGCCGCTGGTCACCGTCATCACTCTGCTGCCGCTTGCCGTTGCCGCCAATACCCAGCTGGGCGTACACGAGCACGGTTTTGGCCAGCTCAACCTGGCCCAGAACGGCGAGCAGCTGGTGATTGAGCTTATCAGCCCCGCCGCCGACATTGTGGGTTTTGAACATAATCCAGCGACCCACGAAGAGCAGGCCGCCGTTGATCTCGCCATGGCCCGGGCGCGCGACACCGCCAGCCTGTTTACCCTGCCTGCCGGCGCCGGCTGTGTGCCGGAACAAGCCGCCCATATTGAACATGTTGAACATGACGAGCACGAGCACGAGCACGAGCACGAGCACGAGCACGAGCACGAGCATCATGATGAACACGCCCATCAGGACGTCAACCTGCGTTACGCCTGGCGCTGCAACCAGCCCGACGCGCTAAACCAGCTCGATGCGGCCGGCCTGTTCAAGGCCTTTCCGAGCTTTAGCCGCCTCGAACTGCAGGGTATTCTGCCCGCCGGCCAGGTAGCCGCGACCCTGACCCCGGAACAGCCTCGGGCAAGCTGGTAACATGACCCCGCTGGTATCCATTCATCATCTGGCCTTCGCCTGGCCGGGGCAGCCTGCCCTGCTCAACATGGAGGAGCTGACCCTGGCCCCCGGCGAACGCCTGTTCATCAAGGGGCCGAGCGGCAGCGGCAAGAGTACCCTGCTCGGCCTGCTGGCCGGCATTCATACCCCGGCCCGGGGCTCGCTTGAGATCCTCGGGCAGGATCTGGCCCGGCTGTCGGCCAGGAGGCGGGATCGGTTTCGTGCCGATCACCTGGGCTATATTTTCCAGCAGTTCAATCTGCTGCCCTACCTCTCGGTGATTGACAACGTGACCTCGGCGCTGATCTTCTCCCGCCATAAGCGCCAGCGTCTGCAGACCTCGCCCGTAAACGAAGCCGAACGCCTGCTGACCGCCCTGCAACTGCCCGCCTCCCTGTGGCAGCAACCGGTGCACCGGCTCAGCATTGGCCAGCAGCAGCGGGTTGCCGCAGCCCGGGCGCTGATTGGCCGGCCCGCCCTGGTGATTGCCGACGAGCCGACCTCGGCGCTGGATGCCGACAGCCGCGCCGCCTTTATGCAACTGCTGTTTGCCGAATGCGAACACGCCGGCAGCGGCCTGGTGTTTGTCAGTCACGATGCCGCCCTGGAGCCCCTGTTTTCCCGGGCGCTGTCTCTCAACCAACTGAACGGAGCCAAGCATGCTGAGCCTGGCCTTTAACAGCCTGTGGGCCCGCCGGCTGACCGCCGGCCTGACGGTGCTGGCCATCGCCATCAGCGTGGTGTTGCTGGTGGGGGTACACAAGGTGCAGAGCGAGCTGAAGGACAGCTTTGCCCGCACCATCTCGGGCACGGATCTTATCGTGGGTGCCCGTTCCGGGCAGATCAACCTGTTGCTGTATTCGGTGTTTCGCATCGGCAACCCCACCAACAACATCAGCTGGGCATCCTACCAGCGCATTAAAAACCAGCAAGGCGTGGCCTGGACGGTGCCGTTGTCGCTGGGCGACTCCCACCAGGGCTACCGGGTACTGGGCACCAGTGAAGACTATTTTCGCCATTACGCCTATGGCCAGCAGCAACCCCTGGCATTTGCCGAGGGTCGTCCCTTTGCCGACACCTTTGAGGCGGTGATCGGTGCCGAGGTGGCGCGCCGGCTCGGCTATACGCCGGGAGATGAGCTGGTGATTGCCCATGGCGCCGGCAACACCTCGTTCAGCCTGCACGAGGATCTGCCCTTTACCCTGGTGGGTATTCTGGCGCCCACCGGCACCCCGGTAGACAGAACCGTGCATGTGCGCCTGGACGGGCTTGAAGCCATTCATCTGGGCTGGCAAAGCGGCCGTCAGACGCAGCAGTTAACTCCTGAGCAGGCGCTGGCCGCCCGCCTGGAGCCCGCCGCCATCACCGCCTTTCTGGTGGGGCTGGAAAACCGCGTATTGGCCTTTGGCCTGCAGCGCAGCATCAACAACTACCGGGCGGAGCCGCTGTCCGCCATCCTGCCCGGCGCAGCCCTGCATGAGCTGTGGGGCATGATGAGCCTGGCAGAACAGGCCATCGCGCTGATCGCCCTGTTCGTGGTGGTGGCCGGCCTGCTGGGCATGCTGACCACGCTGCTGGCCGGGCTCTCGGCCCGGCGCCGGGAGCTGGCCATTCTGCGCTCCCTGGGGGCCGGCCCGCGGCATCTGTTCGGCCTGCTCACCCTGGAGGCAGCCCTGCTGACGCTGCTGGGTATGGCGCTTGGCATGGCCCTGCTTTATGCTGCGCTGATGGTGTCGGCACCACTGCTGCAGGCACACTACGGCCTGCGGCTGTCTGTTGGCCTGCCCTCATACGAGGAATGGCGCTTGCTGGCGGCCATTTGGCTGGCGGGCATCGTCACCGGCCTGCTGCCGGCAGCCCAGGCCTTTCGCTATTCACTCAACGACGGAATGAGCATTCGACAGTGAAACTTTTGCATACCTTTCTGGGGCTGGCGCTGCTCGCCGGTCCCGCCCTGGCCGATGATTACCAGCTCACCGACTGGAATGATCTGATCCCGCTGGAAGAGCAGCTCAACCCGCCTCCCTTTCCCGAGGTGGATCACGAGGATGAATTTGCCATTCCGGGCCAGCCGGTGGGCAAGGTGGTCGCAGGGCTGAACGGCAAAAAGATACGCTTGCCCGGCTTTGTGGTGCCCCTGGAGGGCGACAGCAAAACCATCACCCAGTTTTTCCTGGTACCCTATTTCGGCGCCTGCATTCATGTGCCGCCGCCGCCCACCAACCAGATTGTTTACGTCAACTACCCCAAGGGAGCCAAGGTGGATGATCTGTGGGATGCGGTCTGGGTAACCGGCACCCTGAGCACGGTAAGTGCCAGCCATGACATTGCCGACGCCGCCTACTCGCTGGAAGGCGTTTCGGTAGAGCCTTACGATCTATAAAGGCGCCGGGGCCCGGCCCCGGCTGTCCTCATATCAATTTCATTCAATCTTTGCGCCTCTTTCTCTTGCACACTGCCCGTGTCTTTCAACCAATACTGCACGGGAGTATTCATGACCCTTTCCCTGATTTTACCCATGTCGATGTTTGCCCTGGCGGCGTCGATTTCCCCCGGCCCCGTTAACCTGGTGTGCCTGGGCAGTGGTCTGCATCAACCACCACAACGCGGCCTGCGCTTTGTCACCGGCGCCACATTGGGATTCGTGGTGTTGTTCATGGCCATCGGCCTGGGACTCTATGGGCTGCTGCAGGCCCACCCCGCCCTGATGCGAACTCTGCACTGGGCCGGTATCGGGTTTTTACTGTATATGAGCCTTCGGCTGGCCACCGCCTCCGGCTCCCTGCCCATGCCGGGATCTGGGCAGGCACCCGGCCTGCTGGCCGGCGCCCTGATGCAATGGCTCAACCCCAAGGCCTGGCTGGCATCGGCTTCGGGTATCGCTGCCTATACCGATGGCGGCCTGAACCAGATCGGGCTGTTCGCCCTGCTCTATCTGCCGATCTGCTGGTGTTCGCTGGCCTGCTGGCTGTGGCTTGGCAGCAGACTGCGCCGCCACCTGCACAATACCCGCTGGCTGGTTCTGCTGAACCGACTGCTGGCACTGCTACTTGCCGCCAGTTGCCTTTACTTGCTGCGATACTGAGCCGGCGTGGCCGCCACCAGCCGCTTGAAGACACGCTGAAAATGGGCCTGATCGGAAAAGCCCATATTGAGAGCCACCTCGGCGATGGGCATGCCGGCCTTCAGTTGGCGCTGGCCAAGCTGAATCCGCCGGTTAACAAGGTAAGCATGGGGAGTAATGCCGAAATGCTGTCTGAACCCACGCACCAGATGACCGGCACTGTAGCCGCTGAGGGCACACAAATCATCAAGCGACACCTCCTCAAGGCAATGGGCATCAAGATGGCCGGCCAACCGCTGCAACCGTGCCGGCACCGGCGCCGAACGTGGTGCCGGTTGCCCCGACAGGGATTGCATCAGCCCCGTCAAGTACTCCACCAGGGCCGTCTGCTTCTGCAGCAAGGGCCGGTTCGGTGCCAGCAAACAGGCCGCCAGCCGCCGGTATTCCTCAAACCAGTGCCGTTCGCCAATCACGGCGGTGGCCAGGTCCCGCCACTGTTCATCGGGCAGCAGGCCGGCGTCAAAACGCAGCCGGGCCAGCCAACCGGCATCCACATACATCATGAAGTAGGCCCAGGGCTTGCCTTCGACGGGATTGCAGGCATGCACCCAGTCCGGGTTCATCAATACCAGATCACCGGCGCCTACCAGATGCTGCTCCCGACGATAAAAAAAGGTGCTTTCACCGGCGGTGATGGCACCCAGCGACCATTGGGCATGGCTATGTGGCGCATAGCCGATACTGCGCCCGTCATCAATGTGACGCAATTCCACCTGGGGCATACGCGGATCCCGCCAGAACACCGGTCTGGTATCGGGCCGGGATGACGGCATCTTAGCGTATGCCATGGACCGCCTCTTCGGCTTCTTCCATCAACCTGGCCATCAGCTCGGCGGCCGGCAGCGCGCGGGCACGGGCCACGGCCATGCCGGCCCAGTGAGCGGCGAAGTCTTCGCAACCGCGCCGGGCGGCGGCGCCGTGCAGCTGTTTGGCGGCGTCATAGGCCAGCGGATAGTCGGGAGGCACGGGCGCCCCCGGTGCCTCGGCATGGTGGATAAACCGGTTCAGCAACCCCCGGGCCGGGCGCCCGGACAAGGTTGCGGTCAACCGGGTTTGTCCCGCGCCCGCGGTTAACAGCCGTTGCCGGTACGTCTCACTGGCCGCCGACTCCGGACAGGCCACAAAGGCCGTGCCCAGCTGCACCGCCGCCGCGCCCAGCGCCAGCATGGCCCGTATGTCGGCGCCATCCATGATGCCCCCGGCGGCAATCACCGGCGGCCGGCATTCCGCCACCAGCACACGCACCAGCTCGGCGGTACTCAGTTGGCTGTCGGGGGCGTCGGGGTCAAACATGCCCCTGTGACCGCCGGCCTCAATGCCCTGAGCAACCACCCCGTGAATGCCGGCGGCTTCGATTTGCCTGGCTTCTTCCGGGCAGGTGGCACTGGCCAGGGTCAGCACACCGGCGCTGTGCAGCCGCTCAAGCAGGTGGGCGGGAGGCAGACCAAAATGAAAGCTGACCACGGCCGGGCGCAGCTCGATCAGCAATGCCTGCATGGATTCGCTGTGATTGAAGCTGGAGTAGATTTCTTCCAGCCGTACGGGCACCGCCGCCCCCTGCTCGGAAAACAGCGGGCGCAGGTAGTCCAGCCAGGCCGCCTCCGTGGCGGCATCGCGCCGGGCCGGCGCATGACAGAACACATTCACATTGAACGGCCTGTCGGTCAGTTGTTGTGTCTGCTCAATCTGGCGGCGGGCATCCGCCACCGAGCTGGCCCCCAGCCCCAGGGAGCCCAGGCCCCCGGCATTGGACACCGCCGCCGCCAGCGCCGGCGTGGAAACCCCCGCCATGGGGGCCTGGATAATGGGATAGCGTATTCCTGCTTGTTGCAAAAAGACATGTTGAGCTGACATACACACTTCCTTATTGATGAAGGTCTTTTAGCATCCACACATCGCAGCCGCCGTGCTCCGAGGCCATCAGGGGCGCGTCGAGGTGGCGAAACCCCAGGCTTTCATAGAGCCCGATGGCAGCGGTCATGGTGCCCAGGGTATCAAGATAACAGGCGGAAAACCCTTGTTCCCCGGCAAACGCCAGGCAGGCCTCGGCCAGCCGGCGGCCAATGCCGTGGCCACGGGCGGCAGGCAGTAAAAACAGCTTTCTCAGCTCGCACATTTCACCCAGCGGGGCAATGCCGGCGCCGCCAACGACCTCGCCATTGAGCCGGGCAACGAAATAACGGCTTTTCGCCTCAAGCCGGTAATGGCGGCTCATGCAGCGCACTTCGTCGTCGCCGGGTCCAAAGCCCTCGCCCACGGCGCCGAATTCGGCGCCCACCTTCAGAATAATTCGGCAGATGGCGGCATCATCCTGCGGGGTAATGGGCGTGATCATCACGGCCGCTGGTGGTGTTGTGGCCAACATGGACATACTCCTCAGGTTGCCGGCGGCACAAACACCGCCAGCCAGATGGTGAACTCATCGGGGGCGGTATGGCACACCCGGTGTTTTTGATGAGCGGGAATATAAAGGTGATCGCCGGGCTCAAGCCGCTGCCGGCGACCGTCTGCAAAGGCCAGGGTACCGCTGCCGGTGAGCACCAGCACCCATTCATCTTCGCTCTGATCGTACCAGCCCTCGGCCGGCGAGGTATGGCCGTGAGAAACAATGCGCTCGATGCGCACATGAGGCGTGGCCAGCAGTTCGTCGAATTGCTCGCCGGCAAGCTTGGCCGGCAGATCCTGAAACAGGTTGTGCATGATGCGTGAGTGTCGAGTCGAGTCATTCAGCCCATGATGGTAGCAAGTAACGGCGCCATGATGCACTCGGACCATGCGCTGCCCTCATCCGTTATGCCGCCTGCTGCCCATGGCGGCGCGCCAGCAGCAAATACAGCGAAGGCACCACAAACAGGGTGAAAAAGGTCCCCACGGCCATGCCCCCCACCAGCACCAGACCGATGGAATTGCGCGCCGCCGCCCCCGGACCGTCCACCAGAATGAGCGGAAAATGCCCCGCCACCGTGGCCGCCGAGGTCATCAGCACCGGGCGCAGCCGGGTCATGGCCGCCTGTTCAATGGCCTCGGCCTTGGCCAGCCCCTGCTGCTGCAGCTTGTTGGCAAACTCCACGATCAGAATGCCATTTTTGGCAATCAACCCCACCAAAGTGACCAGCCCCACCTGGGCATAAATGTTCAGGGTGGTGGTCCAGCCGTCGGTCCAGAACGGCAGATCCGGGTTGGGCATTTTCAGCACGGTAAAAATCAGCGCCCCGAACATGGCCAGCGGCACCGAGCCCAGCAGGATCACCAGAGGGTCGCGAAAGGAATTGAACTGCACCGCCAGCACCAGAAAAATCATGACGATGGCGAGGCCCAGCGCCGGCAGGAACTTGCCACCCTCGGTGCGCAGCTGGCGTGACTCGCCGGTGTAATTGATGCTGTAGTCCGCCGGCAGCAACTCGCGGGCCGCGTCTTCCAGCACCGCCAGGCCTTCGTCCAGCCGGCCGGTCATGCCCGACAGCTTGATGGCGTTGAGCTGCTGAAAACGGTTCAGCGAACGCGGCACCGTGCTGTTGTCGAGCGTGGCGATGGCCGACAGCGGCACCAGCTGCCCTTGTGGTCCGCGCAGGTAAATATCGCCCAGCTGCTCCGGGTTGAGCCGGTCGCGGCGCACCAGTTGCGGGATCACCTTGTAGGCCCGGCCGTCGATATTGAAGCGGTTGACATAGTTGCCGCCGAGCGCCGCCCCCAGATCCAGCCCCACCTGCCGTTGAGTGAGCCCCAAGGCCGCCAGCTTCTGGTAGTCGAGCACGATTTCGGCTTGAGGCTGATCGATTTTCAGATCGATCTCCGGTGGAAAATAAAACAGCCCGCTTTGGGCCGCTGCCTGCTGTAGTTGTTGCGCATAGGCCAACATCTCGGCGGGCTCATCGGTGGAGGCGATAATAAATTCCACCGGAAAGTTACTGCCCCCGGGCAGTGCTGGCGGCTGGGCCACAAACACCTGCAACCCGGGAATGGCGTTCATGCCCGCCTGAATTTCCGGCACCATTTCCCGAATGCTGCGTGTCCGCTCATTCCAGGGCTTGACCACCATGCCGCTGAAGCCCCCCACCCCCAGCGCGGCGGCGAAGGGATCCGAGGGCGACAGCAAAATCTGAAAGGTCAGCGCCCGCTCCGGCGCATTCAGAAACACCCGCTCGGCGGCCCGGCCGAAGTGCGCCTTCTGATCCGCCGAGGCGTTGGCGGCGTTGTTGATGATGCCGAACATAAAGCCCTGATCCTCCAGCGGCGCCAGCTCCCGGGGAGAGAACAAATACATGGGCACCACCAGCAGTCCCAGGCCGCCCCAGAGCACATACACCGCCGTGCGCCGGGCCAGCACCCGCGCCAGCCAGCGACCGTAGGCCAGCCGCAGCCGGTCAAAGGCGTGGTTCACTCTGCCGGTAAAGCCCCGCTTCTCGCGCTCGGCACTGCGCAGCAGCACCGCACTCATGGTGGGCGACAGAGTCAGCGCCACCAGCCCGGAGATGGTCACGGCCCCGGCCAGGGTCAGGGCAAATTCTCGAAACAGCGAGCCGGTGAGTCCGCCCTGCAGGCCGATGGGAATGTACACCGCCGCCAGGGTCAGGGTCATGGCGATCACCGGACCCATCAGCTCCCGGGCACCAATGAGCGCCGCCTCTTTGGGGGTACGTCCTTCCCGCAGGTGCCGCTCGACGTTTTCCACCATGACGATGGCATCGTCCACCACCAGCCCCACCGACAGTACAATGGCCAGCAGGGTCAACAGGTTGAGGGTAAAGCCGAACAGCTGCATCAGGAAAATGGCGCCCACCAGGGACACCGGAATGGCCACCACCGGCACCAGCACCGAGCGCCAGGAGCCGAGGAACAGAAAAATCACCCCGATCACAATCAGCAACGTCTCGGCCAGGGTGCCCACCACTTCGCGAATGGCGTTATCCACGTATTCCGAGGCGTCGTAGCCGATCTCCGCCGCCATCCCCTGGGGCAGATCCGCCTTCAGACCCTCGAGATCGGCGCGCACCCCGGCGATGACCTCGATCACATTGGTGTTGGGCAGGGGAAAAATCCCCATAAACACCGCATTCTGACCGTTGAAGCTCACCTCGGTGTCGTAATCTTCGGCGCCCAGCTCCACCCGGGCCACGTCTTCCAGCCGCACCAGGGTATCGCCACTGGCCCGGATCACCAGGTGGCGAAACTGCTCGGCGCTGTGCAGATCGGTGTTGGCGGTGAGGTACACCCGCACCAGGGCCCCCTGGGTGCTGCCCACCGCCGACAAAAAGTTGTTGGCGGCCAGGGCCTGGCTGACCTCGGCAGGGCTGATGCCCAGCGCCGCCAGCCGCTCGGGCTGCAGCCACACCCGCATGGCAAAGGTACGGGCGCCGAAAATCTCGGCCCGCTGTACCCCCGCCAGGGCCGAAAGCCGGGGCTGCACCACCCGCACCAGGTAGTCGGTGATCTCGCTCTGAGAAAGATTTTCCGAGGAAAAGCTCAGGTAGGCGGCGGCAAACTCGGAGTCCGCCGACTGCACGCTGATGGCCGGTACCTCGGCCTCGGCGGGCAGCTGGTTGCGCACCTCGTTGACCTTGGCGGTAATGTCCGCCAGCGCCCGGGTGGGCTCGTAGTTAAGCTTGAGCCGGGCGGTCACCAGCGACAGTCCCAGCAGGCTTTTCGACTCCACGTAATCAATGCCGTCGGCGGACGCGATGGCCCCCTCGATGGCGGTGGTGACAAAGCCGCGCACCACTTCGGCGCTGGCGCCCACATAGGGAGTGGCCACGATCACCGACGCGTTTTCACTCTCGGGATACTGGCGCACGCTGAGCGACCACCAGGCCTGAGCCCCGGCGATCAGGATCAACAGGCTGACCACCAGGGCCAGCACGGGGCGGCGCACGAAGATATCGGTAAAGGCGAGCATCAGCCGTTATCCGGTTGAGGATCGAGGGAAAACGCCGGCGCCAGCCGGTTGTCGATCACCACCGCCATGCCCGGGAACAGCTTGAACACCCCGGTGGAGACCACCTGCTGGCCTGCGCTCAGGCCTTCGCTCACCGCCACAAAGTCTCCCAGCCGCCGACCCAGGCGCACCGGCTGGCGGCGCAGCACCT
Source organism: Oceanimonas sp. GK1 (assembly GCF_000243075.1). Classification (NCBI taxonomy): domain Bacteria; kingdom Pseudomonadati; phylum Pseudomonadota; class Gammaproteobacteria; order Aeromonadales; family Aeromonadaceae; genus Oceanimonas; species Oceanimonas sp. GK1. Next base: position 2,330,502 of record NC_016745.1, read on the forward strand.
TCGCCTCCCCCTCGCCGGGCTCAATCAGCAGCACGGCGTCGCCGTCCGGGCCGTGAACAATGGCGGTGAGCGGCACCAGCAGCAGGGTTTCGGCCTCGGGCCGGGTCAGCGTCAGCTGCACAAACATGCCCGGACGCAGCTGCCCCTGAGGGTTGGCCAGGCTGGCCTGCACCCGCACGCTGCGGGTGGCAGGGTCCAGCTCGGGATCCACCGCGCTGACTTCCCCTTCAAAGCGGCGACCGGGCCAGGCGTCGGCGGACACCGCCACCGGCAACCCCTGGCTCAGCCCTGCCAGCCGCTGCTGGGGCAGGGAAAAGTCCACTAGCACCGGATCCAGGCTTTGCAGCGACACCACGGCGCTGCCCTTGTCCAGAAACTGCCCCGGGCTGATGCGGCGAATGCCCAGTTGCCCGGCAAAGGGCGCCCGCAGGGCCTTCCTGGCGATTTGCGCCTCAATCAGCTGCCGGCGGGCGCTGGCCTGACGGTAGCGGCTTTGCGCCTCGTCGAGATCCCCCTGGGCCAGGCTGCCCCGCTGGCGCAATGCCCGCGCCCGTTGATAGCTAACCCGGGCCAGCTCGGCGGCGGCGCTGGCCTCACTCAGCTGCGCGCGCTCAATGTCGTCGTTCAGGCGCAACAATACCTCACCGGCCTTGACGCTGGCGCCCGCCTCAAAGGCCACCTCGGCTACCACGCCCTCGGCCTCGGTACGCAGCACCGCTCCCTGCACCGCCGTCACCGAGCCCACGGCGTTCACCTCCGGCTGCCAGTGATATTCCCGCACTGCCACCGCGTTCACCCGCTCCGGCGGCAGGGTCATGTGTTCGGCGGCATCGGCCATGGCGCTGAACTGGGCGAACTTGATCAGCACCACCAGGACCACGATGGGCAGCAGCGCCAGCAGTCCGGCCAGGCTCCAGGCAAGGCGTGAGCGCATTCTTTTCTCCCGGTGAACAAGCAATGACTAGGGTAAAGTCTAGTTGCAAGCGCCGTCACCCCGCTCCACCTGATAACAAAAGGCCCCACGGCGGTATGGCATCACCGGCGTCCAATACACAAAACCGGGCGGGGCAGCTGAGCTCCCCGCCCGGTTTGACAGCATCTGTCTGTTTCGTATTCAAGGCCGGCAGCAATCGGGCTGCTTAAAAGTGCCACCTTACCAGCAGACCCGGATTGCGCTCGTCTACACCATCGACACCGAACTTGTTATTCCAAAGTGCGTATTCCATCCCGATATACAGCGGCGCTTTCAAGCCGAAATGCTTGCCGACATTCCATTTCAGCTGGGACGTAAAGTTCATTTCGGCGGCGTGGTCATCCTGAGCCGTAGACCAATCCACAAAGCCGTCGTACAGGAACTCCGCACTGCCGATGGAGAAGGGATAAGCCCAGACCAGCGTCATCATCTCATCATCCTCCCAGAGATCGTTTTCGACCTTGTACAGGTTCACATCGACATAGTTGAAGCCGGGTACGTCGAGGGATATGCCAATACCGTACATGTAGTTATCAAAACCTTCCCCGGACTCCCAGTTGCTGGCTATCAGCACGTCCTTGATGGGACCAAATGACAACGCATTACCGCTCAGCTTGCCCAGACTGAGGCGGGGAGCAAACTCGAAATATTTACTGGTCTTGCCGTCAAAATCATAATGGTCGAGGAAGAAATAGGTATCACCCCAGGAGTGGCCACTGGCATGCTCAACCGTTATTACGTAGCCATCGTCACTGGGCATCAGTTCATAATTTTCTCCTCTCACATAGGTGAGGCTGAAATCCTGCCACAGCAATGCTGCCGAAACCGTTTGCGACAACGTCATACCCAACGCCACGGCAGAGACCGCGAACATCCTTTTCATATCATTATCATCCTTGTGAATTTAAAATGAGATTCAGAGAGCTGTTCCTGATTAGGCCCCATCGACCGGGCTTCACACGCAGACACGCCGTGATTCTCCCTGGCGCAGAGGGTCTGCTTAGCAGAATCCGAACGCTGCCGGCCATGCGCTACCATTCGGAACAGTGATTTAACTGAGCGTATTGGCCAGAGCCTGAGTAATATTTGAAAGGGTTATTTCTGTATCCAGCGTGCCATTAGCTTTAAATGTCGGACGTCATATCCCGGCCATCAGGCATCAAAAGGAATACCATCCGGATTTGCTGAACACACTGGTAGCCGTCACCTTCGGTCATTACCGGCTCAACCACAGCGCAAGATACTAAGTGAAGGCCCCCACCTTAATTGCTTTTTCTGTATCGATTGATAACACGGCGGCTAACCAGGCAGCCATCGGCAGGACTGTACTGGCAATGACGCGCTGCGGGGGTCATTTTTTGGATCGCAACCATCACACTGCTCTTACACTTAAGCTGACTGACCCACAGGCCCCCACAAGGAGGAGAAGATGAACATTCTGATGGTGCTGACCTCTCACGATCAACTGGGCGACACCGGCGAGCCCACCGGCTTCTGGCTGGAGGAGCTGGCCGCCCCCTATTACCGGCTGAAGGACGCCGGCGCCCGTATTACCCTGGCCTCCCCCAAGGGCGGCCGGCCACCGCTGGATCCCAAAAGCCATGCGCCGGACTTTATGACCGACGACACCCGCCGCTTTGAGGCCGATGCCGAGGCCATGGCCGCGCTCGACAATACCCGCCCTTTGGCACACGTCAGGGCCGATGAGTTTGATGGGGTGTTTTACCCCGGCGGCCACGGCCCGCTGTGGGATCTGACGGGCAATGCCGCCTCCGTGCACCTAATTGAGCACCTGTACCGCGCCGGCAAACCGGTGGCGGCGGTATGCCATGGCCCCGCCGTGCTCTGCCATGCCAGAACCGTCGACGGCGAACCCCTGGTCAAAGGTAAAAACGTGACCGGCTTTAGCAACAGCGAAGAGGCCGCCGTGGGGTTGTCTGACATCGTGCCCTTTTCCATTGAAGACATGCTCACCGGCCAGGGCGGACATTACCGCAAGGCCGCGGACTGGAGCAGCCATGTGGTGCGCGACGGCCTGCTCATTACCGGGCAGAACCCGGCGTCCTCCAGCGCCACCGCCGAAGCCCTGCTGGCGGCATTAAAGGGTTAACGATACAGTAGGCGCTTTGCCACCCATCACAGCGAAGCGCCGGCCATGGGCAGTTACCTTTCTCTTACCTCCCGCCTGAGCATCATGTTCAGCCTCACCATGCTGGCCATCTGGGGGCTGGTGAGCCTGGTGCTGGTGCAGTCACTGGAGCAGCACTTTGCCCGCCAGGATGAGGATGATCTGCGGGGCAAGATGATACTGGTGAAAAACCTGCTCACGGCCCGGCTGGAAGACGGCCCTGCCGATTGGCGCCGGCTGGAGTCTCGGCTACAGCATGCCCTGTCCGGCTATGGTGATCACTTTTTGCAGATCCAAAGCCTGCAGGGCGAAGTGCTGGCGGATACCCGCAAGACCCCGTCGCCGTTGCCGACCTTGACCAGTGTGAAGGCGCTGCCGCGCACTGAAAGCTGGATGGCTGACGGGGTGCGCTATCGCAGCATCACCGAGCGGGTTGCCTTACCGCCACCGTTCGAACAGCCTGTGCTGGTGCGGGTAGTACTGGACACCCGTTATCACCAGCATTTTCTTGATGACATCCATATCGCCCTGCTCTGGCTGACCGCCGGCCTGGCCCTGATTTCGATCTTGCTGGGCTGGCTGGCCTCCCGCACCGGGCTCAAGCCCCTGCGTTCCCTGGCCAGACTGTCTACTCAAGTGACCGCCAGCCAGCTGGATCACCGCCTGCCCCTCAGCAAGGCACCAACCGAGCTGCATGGTCCAATCCGGGCCTTTAACGACATGCTGGACCGACTGGAGGACTCCTTTCAGCGGCTGACCACGTTTTCTGCCGACATCGCTCACGAGTTGCGAACCCCGGTTAACAGCCTGCTGATGCAGACCCAGGTCGCCCTGAGCCAGACCCGCAGCGCGGATGATTACCGGGAAGCTCTCTACGCCAACCTGGCCGCCGCAGAGCGCTTGAGCAGAATGATCAATGAGATGCTGTTTCTGGCCAAATCGGATCAGGGACAACTGGCCATGCAGTGCGTGGCTCTGGAGCTGGCCGACGAGGTGGATGAACTGATCGAGTTTTTCGAGCCCCTGGCCAGTGAACGGCGTGTACAGCTGCAACGCCAGGGCCAGGCGCGGATATGGGGAGACAGGGCCATGCTGCAGCGGGCAGTCAGCAATCTGCTGACCAATGCCATTCGCTACACGCCCCCCGGACAGAAGGTACACATTAGCCTGAAGGCCGACCATGGCGGCGTCAGCCTGGCGGTGGCCAACCCGGGCACCGCCATCCCGCCGGAAGAATGGCCGCGACTGTTTGACCGGTTTTACCGGGCAGATCACGCCCGCCAGCCGGTGACCGAGGGCACCGGCCTGGGCCTGGCCATTGCCCGGGCCATTGTGACCAGCCACGGCGGCACCCTGTCGGTGCACTCCGATCAGCGGGAAACCTGTTTTACCATGCACCTTCCCATTCACCGGCCCTGCCGGCCTCAGTCGATGTCATGACGGCGCTGCGGCTCCCGCCCATACCGTGGATTTTGAACGTTATTGCGTAACCTTAACTTGCCCGGTCATGCCGGCTTCCATGTGCCCCGGGATCAAGCAGGCAAAGTCCACGGTGCCGGCCTGGTCGAAATGCCAGACAAGCCCCCCTTTCTGACCAGGCTTGAGGCTCAGCATATTGGGTTCGGCGTGCTGCATATTCGGCATTTCACGCATCATGTCGGCATGCTCCTTCAGCATGGCCAGGTTACCCAGCACCAGCTCGTGATTAAGCTTGCCAGCATTTTTCACAAAAAAGCGTACCGTTTCCCCCGCCTTCACCTCAATGGCAGCCGGAGTAAAACGCATGTCGTCGCTCATCTCTACCGCAACGGTACGGCTGACCTCGGCCGGCTTGCCGGGACGGCCCACACCGTGCATATTCTGTTGCATGGTCGCGGCATTATGGCCCTCATGGCCGCCATGCTCACCGGCGGCCAGGGCCAGGCCGGGCAACAGCGCCAGCATTAAAACGGATACTGTGGTTTTCATGAATTGTGCTCCTGCTAACCAAAAATAATGTCGGCGGCTTAAAACCAGAACCTCACCCCGGCTACCCAACGATTCTCCTGAGTGGCCTCATCTTCTGCTCTGAGTTGATCCACGCGGTCCCCAAGAGCGGCCTGCCATTCCCAGCCCACATAGGGCGCAAACTGCCGACTTAGCTCGTAGCGCAAGCGGGCCCCGGCCACCAGCTCGGACAATCCCCGGCCCTGGCCGCGCTCGGCGTCGTTGCTGCCATAGGCGGTAAGTTCAATGGCCGGCTGCAGCACCAGCCGCTGAGTCAGCAGCAGCTCATATTCCGCTTCCAGCGCCAGGGCGGTCTGGCCGTCGTCGCCCAGGTAGGCGGTGGCCTCCAACTCCAACCAGTAAGGCGCGAGTCCGGATACGCCGGCGGCCAGCCAGCCCTGATCCGGACCGTGACCGGTGTCGTAGCGCACTCCCAGCTCGCGGTTCCAAAACCCGGTCAGGGCATGGCGCCACAGCAGCTCGGTGCTGGCTTCCGCCAGCCGGCCCTGTTCAATGTCGCCCTCCGCCTTCACCACCACCCGGTCGTAATCCAGTCCGGCCCAGGCTTCCAGTTCATAGGCCAGGGCCTGATCTTCGCCGTTATCCACCCGCTCCAGCCGGTCGGCCAGCACGCCGTAAAACCAGTGCTCATCGGCCAGTTTCAGCTGGCGGGGCCCGGGCAGTGCGTAGGGGCCTTCGTCCAGGGTGAAGCCGCCGGAGTAGGCATGAGGATCCCGAGCGTCGGCCGGCGGCTGGCCACCCTGCATTTGCATATCGCCGTGATCCATTTGAGCCAAGACAGGAAAAGCGGTCAGCGCCAACACGCCCAATACCGGTTTCATCATTGCTGTGTGCTTTTTCATGACACCACCACCATGCGGAACATGCCCGCGTCCATATGGAACATCAGATGACAATGCCAGGCCCAGCGACCAAGGGCATCGGCGGTGACCAGAAAGCTGATGCGCTGGGCCGGCTGCACCGGTATGGTGTGGCGGCGGCACAGGAACTCGCCGTCCGGGCTTTCCAGCTCGCTCCACATGCCGTGCAGGTGCATGGGATGGGTCATCATGGTGTCGTTGTGCAGAATAATGCGCACCCGTTCGCCATAGCTCAGGTGAATGGGCGTGGAGCCGCCAAACTCCACGCCGTCAAACGACCAGGTGTAGCGCTCCATGTTGCCGGTCAGGTGCAGCTCAATTTCCCGCTCGGGCGGACGGGGATCCATGGGGCCGCCGGGAGTGCGCAGATCCGCCAAGGTCAGCACCCGCCGACCGTTGTTACGCAGGCCCACGCCGGGATCGTCCAGATTGGTGCGTGGCATATCTACCCGCATATCCACACTGGGCCCGTATTCGGTGCGGGCATGGCGCACTTCTGTGCTGGCCGCTGCCAGGGCGCCCGTCATGGCACCGTGCCCCATGGCTGAATGATCCATGCCCGCCATGCCGTTCATGGCACCTTGGTGCATGTTCGAGGTGCCATTCATGGCGCCATGGTCCATGCCACTCATCGTGCCGTGATCCATGCTGCCCATCATGTCGGTCATGGTCAGGGATTGAGGTTCATCCAGTGGTGGCACCGCCGCACTCAGCCCCTTGCGGGTAGCCAGGGTGCCCCGGGCGTAACCGGTACGGTCCATGGCCTGGGCAAACAGGGTGTAGGCCTCGGCGCTGGGCTCCACCAGCACGTCGTAGGTTTCACCAGGGCCAAAACGAAACTCGTCTACTTCCACCGGCGCGACATTCAGGCCATCGGCCTGCACCACGGTGAGTTTCAGCCCGGGAATACGCACATCGTAAAAGGTATTGCCGGCACCGTTGATAAAGCGCAACCGCACCCGTTCACCGGGGTTGAACAGGCCGGTCCAGTTGCCGGCGGGCGTGGTGCCGTTCATCAGGTAGGTCAGGGTCTCGGCAGACAAGTCCGCCAGATCGCTCGGACTCATGCGCATTTGGTTCCACATTTGCCGCTTTTCCAGCGCCGCGCCCAGGCCAGCCTGGCTCATGTCCTGAAAAAAGTCCGCCACCGTCGGCTGATTGAAGTTGTAGTAATCGCCCTGGTTTTTCAGCTTGCCAAATACCCGCATGGGATTTTCATCGGTCCAGTCCGACAGCACCACCAGGTGCTCTCGATCGGCGGTGATCGGATCGGCGTCTGCCGGCTCCACAATCAGGCCGCCATACATGCCAGTCAGCTCCTGCATGCCCGAGTGGGAGTGATACCAGTAGGTGCCGCTCTGCTCCAGGGTAAAGCGATAGATAAAGGTCTCGCCGGGCGCGATGCCGGGAAAGCTGATGCCGGGCACACCGTCCATGTCAAAGGGCAGAATAATGCCGTGCCAGTGAATGGAGGTGGGCTCCTTGAGCCGGTTGGTCACGCGAATGGTAACGGTATCCCCCTCGCGCATGCGCAGGGTGGGCGCCGGTATGGAGCCGTTGATGGTGGTGGCCATGCGGGCTTTGCCGGTGAAGTTGACCGGGGTTTCGTCGATCACCAGATCAAACTCGGTACCGGACAGTGTGGGCACATGGCCGGTCCGGGTGGCAGGAGCAGCAGTCCCGGCAGAAGCCAGCATGGGCGCCAACCCCAGCGCCACCCCACCCGCCGCCAGCCCCTGCACAAAGCGCCGTCGGGGCAGATTGAGCGTGTTTTTTGGCTGTGTCATGAGGTTCCTTATGATTGCCCGTGGTCATCAACACAGCATAGAAAGGCGCACCTGAAGCCAACATGACGGGAAAATGACAAAATTGTCATCTTCGGACGACAACCGCGACGGCCGAGCGCGGCGGGCTTGAGCCGGACAACCTTATACGCCATGATCCACTTTCCAGCCCCACGGAGCCTCCCATGAAACTGCTGATCATCGAAGATGAACAAAGCACCGGCGATTATCTGCAAAAGGGCCTGCGCGAAGCGGGCTTTGTGGTAGATCTGGTGCGCAACGGGCTGGACGGCCTGCACCAGGCCAGCGCCGAGCCTTACGATCTGCTGGTGATGGATGTGATGCTGCCGGGTCTGGACGGCTGGCGCATTGTGGCGGCACTGCGCGAGCAGGGTCTGCCCACGCCGGTGCTGTTGTTAACCGCCCGGGACAGCGTGGAGGACAGGGTGCGTGGCCTGGAGTTGGGCGCCGACGATTACCTGGTCAAGCCCTTTGCCTTTGCCGAGCTGCTGGCCCGGGTGCGCAGCCTGCTACGCCGGGGCGCGCCCCGCCAGGACGAGCACAAACTGCAGGTGGCCGATCTGGTGCTGGACCTGCCCCGGCGTCTGGCGAGTCGGGCCGATACGCCCATTCACCTCACCAACAAGGAATTTGCCCTGCTGGAGCTGCTGGTGCGCCGGCGGGGCGAAGTGCTGCCCCGCTCGCTGATCGCCTCCCTGGTGTGGGACATGAACTTTGACAGCGACACCAATGTGATTGATGTGTCCATTCGCCGGCTGCGCAGCAAGATAGACGACGGTTTTGAACCCAGGCTTATTCACACCATCAGGGGCATGGGCTACACCCTGGATACCGACAGGTAGGGCCCTTTACTCCTGTGACCGGCTCAATACCCCTTCCCGACTTAATCGATACATGGCCAGATCCTCCGCCATCCACAGCCGGCCGGAATAGTGCGCCCGCGCTTCCCGCTCAAGGCTCGCCACCGTGAGGCCACTGCCTGCGTCCCGGTAACGGGGGCTGAAGTGGGTCAACACCAGATTGGGCAACCCCGCCTGCTCGGCAAACTGCGCCACGGCGGCGGCACTGCTGTGTTGCGGTTCGGGCCCCACCTTGTTGGCGACCTCCAGGGTGTAGGTGGCCTCGTGCACCAGCACATCGGCGCCTTGCACCGCCTGTGCCAGCAAGCCGGGGTTGTCGTTGTCGCCGCCGATCACCACCTTGCGCGGCCTGGGCGGCGACAGCTGGTAATCCCGCCCCGCCAGCACCCGGCCATCATTCAGGGTGACGGTTTCGCCCCGGTGCAGTTTCCCCCACAGCGGCCCGGCGGGCACGCCATCGGCGAGGAGCCGGTGGGTGTCGAGCCGGCCCGCGAGATGTGTTTCGGTAAAGCCATAGGCAAAACTGGGCACCCGGTGCGACAGCGCCGTGGCCGTGATGTCAAATCCTTCCAGCGCCAGCGGGCGGCTGATAAGGGAGTTCACGTCCGCAAAGCGCAGCTCAAAGTTCAGCTGCAACTGGCTGATGGCCGCGGTCTGTTCAATCCAGGCCTGCAGCCCCGCCGGGCCGACAATGGTCAGCGGCGCGGTGCGGCCGTTCAGCCCGGCGCTGGCCAGCAGGCCCGGCAGGCCGTAGCAGTGATCCCCGTGCAGGTGGGTGATGCACACCGCCTGCAGCCAGTGCAGCGACAGCGGCGCCTGCAGCAGCCGGTGCTGGGTGCCTTCGCCGCAATCCACCAGCAGCCAGGACTTTGTCTTGTGCCGGCGCAGGGCCAGCGCCGACAGGCTGCGGGTTTTGGTGGGTGTGCCCGAGGAGGTGCCCAGAAAAATCAGCTCCATGGTGGGTTTGCTCGCAAGCCTGCTTACTGTGGCCGCTGCAGTTTGTCCGGGCTCAGACGCGGGCTCCAGGGCAAGCCCTCGTTCTGCCAGCCATTCACCAGGCGAAAACCGGTTCGCTCGCCTTCCTTGATGGCATCCCCCTGAAAGCCGTGCACCACGTAACGGGCGTTGGAAAACCCATGCTCCCGCAAAAATTCGGCGCTGGGCAGGCCCCGCTCGCTGCCGGAGCGGCACATGGTGATGACGGTGGCGGTTTCATCCAGGCCGCGCTCGGCCAGGGCCGCCTTGATTTGCTCAATAAACTGCGGATTGCGGTATAACCGAAAGCGCTGGTTGTCTTCATCCCACTGGCTGCGATCCACCAGCAGATAGGGCACGTTGACATCCACCTCGTTGGTGCCCCCTACAAACATGATCTCCACCGGATCGCGCACATCCACCAGCAACACCTGATCGTTGTCGCGGTTCTGCTCATAGGCCTGGCGGGCACTCAGCCCCAGTTCGTCGCTGCTCGCCCAGGACGGCAGTGCCAGGGTCATGGCCAGCAGCGCCGGCGTCAGTACTTTCCACATGGTTGCTCTCCTTTTTAGAAGCTGAATACCCGTACATCGTCCGCCGTCATCATGGCGGCCATCTCGGCCGGCGTGGCGACCTCTACCTGTTCGCGCAGATCCGTCTTGTCGTATTCGCTGTTGGGCAGATAAAGCGCGCACACGCTTACCTTGCCGCCCCCCTGCTGCAGCTTGCTCATCAGTTGCTCCGGGGTGACGTTGTTTGGCTTCAGCGGCGCACTGCTGTATCCGTTAATGGCCAGATCCCCGGCCTTGTCGCACAGCAGCACCTTCACCTGACGGCCCTGCTCCTGCATGGCATTGCCCAGCACCATGGCCATGCCCTGCACCTGGGGCGCGGCACTGGTGACCAGCAGCAAGACCTTTGACTCTGCCGCCTGAGCGGCACTCGCGGCACTGATGCCGGCCCCCAGGGCCAGCGCGGCCAGTATTTTTCTTCCTTTTTTCATGATGAGCACTCCGTTTAATTAAGGCAAAACTAATATAAGATTATTCTTATGTAGATGTAAAGTCGGTTCATCATTCAAAAAGCATAAGCATGGCTCACTGCCGCTGTCGCAATGTCCAGGTGGATTCGGTCAACACGTGACCGCACGTCAGTACCAACCCTCGATTCTTGTCGACCTTTATGCCTGAATGCGTATAATTCCGCTCGCCTTATAACCAAGGCCAAATCCTAAGGGGTGGCAACCCATTGCCTGAGATGCGCCGTGCGCGAACCCTTTGAACCTGATCCGGTTGATACCGGCGTAGGAATAGGAAGCTCACAACGCCCTGCCCTGCTCGTATTGCTACCGGGTCTTCGCACTGAAATGGAGATATAAAGTGCCAAGACTGAACCCTGTTGTCCCCTCTGCCTTAACCCTGGCCATGGCAGCCGCTCTGCCGGCCCAGGCCGCCGATAACTCTGAATCCGTCTACACCCTGGCCCCCGTACTGGTGACCTCGAGCTTTCGGGAAGATACCCTGCAGGACACCGCCGCCAGCGTGAGCGTGCTGAATGAAGAAAGACTGGAGCAGCCGGGCAAGGATCACCTGGAAGACGTGCTGGCCCAGGCCCCCAACGTCAACCTGAGCGCCGGCGCTTCCCGCGGCAAGTTTTATCAAATTCGTGGTGTGGGCGAGCGCAGCCAGTTTATCGGTGTGGTCAACCCGTCCGTTGGTGTGGTGGTGGACGGTATCGACATGAGCGCCATGGCCGGCGGCGCCACTCTGCTGGACGCCCGCCAGGTGGAAGTGCTGCGCGGCCCTCAGGGCAGCCTGTATGGCGCCAACGCCCTGGCCGGCCTGATTAACATTCGCGCCAGTGAGCCCACCAAGACCACGGAAGGCAACGCCGAGCTGACCCTGGGGCAGTACAACACCCGCAACCTGAGCGCGGCGGTGGGCGGCCCGCTCACCAACAAGGTGGGCTATCGTCTTGCCGCCCAGCGCAACCTGAGCGACGGTTTCATCACCAATGATTATCACCATACCGATAACACCAACAACATTGACGAGACCCTGCTGCGTAGCAAATTCCGCATCGAGGCCAGCGAGGATCTGGATCTGGATCTGAGCGCTTTCTACGCCAATATCGACAACGGCTACGACGCCTTCTCCCTCGACAACAGCCGCCATACCCTATCCGATCAGCCGGGCCACGATCGCCAGAAAACCCTGGCCCTGTCGGGCACCGCCAGCTGGTATGGCCACAGCGCCTATACCCTGCAAACCTCGCTGGCGGTGAACCTAAGCGAGCTGGAATACGGCTACGACGTGGACTGGGCCAATCCCGGCCTCGGCGGCTACAGCGCCACCGACAACTACCAACGGGACGAGCGCGGTGCCACCGCCGACGTGCGCTTTATCTCCACCGAAGAGTCCGCCCTGTTCGACGGCCGCACCGCCTGGACCGGCGGCATTTACTTCTTCCACCGCAGCTCGGATCTGACCCGTCACTACACCTACCTGCCCGCCGGTTTCACCAGCGAGTATGAAGCCAACCGGATGGCCACTTACGGCGAGCTGGAAACCGTACTGACCGACAAGCTGACCCTGATCAACGGCCTGCGGGTGGAGCAGGATCGCACCCAATACAGCGACAGTGACGGCAACGGCAGCGATCCCGTCGACATGCTCTGGGGCGGCCGGGTCGCGCTCGAATACCAGGTGGACGACAGCCAGATGTATTACGCCCTGATCTCCAGGGGCTACAAGGTCGGCGGCTACAACGCCACTGGCAACCTGCCCAACGAGCTGCGTGACTTTGATGCCGAAACCCTGTGGAACTACGAAATCGGCGGCAAGCATAGCCTGCTGGACGACACCCTGCACACTCAGGTGGCCCTGTTCTTCCAGCAGCGGGATGACGCCCAGATCAGCGCCTACCGTAACGTGCTGCGCCCCGACAATTCCACCGACTACATCGACTACACCGCCAACGCCGAGCGCGCCTACAGCTACGGCCTGGAAGCCCAGGCCCAGTGGCAGGCCAGCGCCGCTCTCGAGATCTACGGCAGCCTGGGGTTGCTGGACACTCGGCTGGAAGAGGCCGGTGCCTACTTTGACGGCCGCGACGCCGCCCACGCCCCGGAATACCAGTTTGCCCTGGGCGCCAGCCTCGACCTCGGCAGCGGCTGGTTCACCGGCCTGGATGTGGAAGGCAAGGACACGTTCTACTTTTCCGACAGCCACGACGCCCGGTCCGACGCCTACGCCCTGCTCCATGCCCGTTTCGGCTACCAGCGGGACCACTGGAGCATTACCCTGTGGGGCCGTAACCTGACCGACGAGGATTACGCCGTGCGCGGCTTCCAGTTCGGCAACGACCCGCGCAAGGGCTACGTCACCGAAGACTACATTCAGCTGGGCGCTCCCCGCCTGTTTGGGGTGACCACCCGCTTGATGTTTTAACTCCCCGCAATTCCTTTCATAGAGGCCGGGTGACGATGTCACCCGGTCAGTATCCGGTCATTTCCAGATAGCCCTGACCGCGGGGCGCACCGCTGGCGGCATCGGTCACCCGGACCGCCCCTTCCCAGTAGGGTACGGAGGTGGGCATCCAGCGGTTAGGGTGGTGAGCGCTGATATTCAGCGTCAGCTGTTGTTCCGGCAGGGTGAGTTGCCAGCGCACCGGCACCTGCCGGCCGGCCACCCCGGTGCGGGCCTTGGGTTCAAGGGTGAATGCTGTTGTGCTCAGCGGCGTGACCTCACCGTCCGGGCTGATCCAGCTGCCGGACAGATAATCGCTGTGATTGTCGCTCCCTCCCCGCAGGCGAAAGACCATCACCTTGGCGCCACTGTCGAGGTGCAGCGAGAACCAGTCCCAGCCGCGTTGACCGGCACTCAGCAGCTGGCTGCTCCATTCCCGATCCAGCCAGGCCTGGCCGCTCACCGCCAGCCGTTGGCCATTAAGCCACACCTCGCCGCTCACCCGGTAAAAGGGCTGGCTGTAATACAGGGAGCCCTGGCCGTCGGCGGATTTCTGGCTGAAGCCGCCAACACCGTGGCGCACCAAGGGGCCTTCGGCTTTCAGCTCCAGCTCATAACCAAAGTCACCCTGCTCGTCCTCGGCCTGAGCCGTGAGCCGCAGCCAGTCCAGCTCGTCACCTTTCGCGCCCAGACTGGCCAGTTGCCAGTTATCCAGCCAGGCTCGAAAGGGCCGTGCCGTTACCCCGGCCTGCTGGCTGCCGTTCCACGGTGGCATGCCGGCGCCCCGGGCGAAACGCTCCGCCACTCGGTGCTGCTCACCCCGGGACAACGCCATGTGTGCCATCCACAGTTGCTTTACCGCCCAGGGACCGGCAGGCTCCGTGCCGGCACTGGTGGGCTGCAGTGCCTGACGAAACAGCGTCCACTGCATGCCCAGGGGCTCGCCGTCCTTATCCTCCAGGTTGGCGGTGAGGTACCACCACTCAATACGAAAGTCCGGATGGGGGCCATGATCCTCAGGAAAGCGCAGCAACATGCCGGGGCGAGCCTGGGCATAACCCTCAGCGGATGCTCCCAGCCCGGCAAAGCCGGCATCGCTGCGGCTCGCCTTCGTCTCCTGGGGGGCATCGCAGGCGTTTAGCAGCACCAGCAGGCCCAGGACCATCAATCTACGCCCCAGGGTGATCATGGGCCTTCCTCTTCGGCCAGCAAGGCCCGGGGCGGCGTACGCCACAGCCGCCACATGGGCAGGGCCGCCGCCAGCCCGGCCACCAGTACGGCGATGGCCAGGGTCAGGGTTATCTCGCCGGGAAAAAGGTGCAGCGGCAGCCGCCAGCCAAAGGCCGCCACATTGATGCCCCATACTAGGCAGGCCGTCACGGCGATGCCCAGGGGAATGGCCAGCAGGCCGGTGATCAGGGCCACGCCGGTCAGCTGAGCCAGCTGAATGGCAAGCAGCCGTCCCAGTGGCACCCCCAGCGCCCAGAGTGCCGCCATGCGCCGGCGCCACGCTTCGGCCTGCGCCAGCAGGGTGGCCAGCAGGGCCAGCGCCGCGACTGCCAGGGTCAGGACATTCAGCGCCCGGGTGATGGCGAAGGTGCGCTCAAAAATAACGGTGGCCGTGGCCTTGATCTCGCGCTGATCCTGCAACTGGTGCGGCGTCAGCTGAAAGCGCGCCACAAGCTGCCGGCGCAACGGCTCGGCCGCCTCGCCGGACTGCATCACAATGCCGATGGCCACCGGCGCGACCCCGAACAGCCGTTGTACTCGCTGGGTGGCCAGCACCACTTCCCCCTTAGGGTTGCCGTAATCCGGGTAGATGCCCACCACGGTTACCGGTTCAACGCCGCCGGGGGCCGCCAGGCTCAGCCGGTCGCCCAGGGCAATGCCTTCGCGCCGGGCCAGCTGTTCATTGATAAAAGCCTGGCCATCCTGCAACGCCTGCCAGGCGGCGTATCGACCATTCAGGCTGGCGAGCAGCGGCCAGTCCGCCATCAGCGTTGGCGTCGGGGTAATACCAAAAACCGGCAACGGCAAATCCGGGCGCCGGGTGTTGCCGCCGGCGCTCACTTCAATCAGCCGGGACTGGGCACTGGCGGTGATCAGCCGCTCCTTGACCCCAGCGTGCTCGGCCAGCCAGGCATGAATGGCTTCCCATTGTGCCGGCGGCGGCCTGAGGTAAAGGCTTGCCACCAGCCGCTGATCGAGCCAGTCGAGGAAGGTCAGGCGAAAACCGCCGACCATGCTGCTGACGCCCAGATTGGCAGCCAGCGCCATCAGCAGGGCCATCATGGCCAGCGACAGCCGGGGCAGTTGCAGCTGTACATCGGCCAGGGCCCATTGGATAAGGGGTCGGCTGCGCGCCAGACGTGATAATCCGCCGAGCAACCCGGTCAGCAGCCAGGCCAGCAATGGCGGCAGCCCGAGGGCGGCGGCCAGCAATATGGCCGCCACCAGTGCAAAACCGGCAATCAACCCGGCTCCCGCCGGCGACGCCAACAGCCACAACCAGCACATCAGCGCCAGCAGGGCGGCCACCGTCCCCAGCCCACTCTGCACCCGCAGCTGGCGTCGAAAGCCGGCCCGCCACACCTGAGACTGCCCCAGCCCCAGCAGCGGCATGCGGCTGGCCCGCCACAGTACGCCGCTGCCGGCAACCAGCAACCCGCCCAGGAGCACTCCTATGCCGCCCAGCCAGTAATGCCAGGGCAGACGGAGGGTGGTGCCGACATGGGCGCCATAAAGACTTTGCAGGGTGGCAGCCACGTCGGGCAGCATACGGCTTGCCAGCCACAGGCCGCTGATCAGTCCTGCCAACGCCCCCAGCAGCCCCAGCAACAGCAGTTCCAGCGTCAGCACGGCCACCAGGGTGCGGCCCGGCACGCCCAGGGCGCGCAGGGTGCGCAACAGCCCCAGCCGCTGCTCCAGCGCCAGCCCCAGCGCCGCCTGCACAATAAACAGGCCCACCACCAGGGCCAGCAATGCCATGGCCGTAAGATTAAGGTGAAAGCTCTGGGTCAGCTCACCGGGGCCGCCCCGGGCATCGGCCCGCACCAGCCGGTATCCGGCGGGCGCCGCCGTGAGGGCATGGCGGGCACCCACCAGGGCGGTGATGCCATCGTTGGCCTTCAGCAACCGGGCGGCGATGGCCATATCCATCACCAGGGTATTGGGCGGCAGCGCGGGAGCCACCACCAGGGGAGGAAGCGCGGTGCCATCCGCCAGCCGAGGATCATCTCCCAGCAGGGCTCGAGTGTCTGGCGCCAAGCGGGTCTGCCAGGGCGGACTGAGAAAATCCGGCAGCCGTCCCTGCGCGCCGGTACGGGCCAGCATACTCCCGGCCGGCAGCGTGAGTGGGTCCATGCCCACCAGCGTGAGCCGCGTGCCGTCTTCGGTCACCAGCTCCCCCTCCAGCAGGGGCGAGACCAGCACGCCCGCCCGGCGCAGCCGAATAAAATCGTGGTACGTAAGTGGCTGGCCGTCTTCCCGTTCCAGACGGTCAAAGCCGCTGCCCAGCAATGCCTCGGCCCGGGCATAACTTTCTTGTGCCGAGGCATTGATGGCCTGCACTCCGCTCCACAGAGCTCCCGCCACCCACAGCCCCAGCAGCAGCATGGCCAGCTGGCCGGGATGACGCCGGTAGTGGGATAACAGGGTGGTCAGCGTGACCATCATCAGGCTCATGACGCCCCGCTCCCGGAGCCGCTCAGCAGCTGACCGCGATGCAGTGTTAACCGGCGATCCAGCGGTGCGGCCATTTTGGGGCTGTGGGTCACCATCAGCAGGCTGCTACCGCTTTCGGCCACCAGCTCCAGCAACAGCGCCAGCACCCCATCGGCGGTGGCTTCATCCAGGTTGCCGGTGGGCTCATCGGCCAGCAGCAAGGGCGGGCGCACCGCCAGCGCGCGGCCAATGGCCAGCCGCTGCTGCTGACCGCCCGAGAGCTGCTCGGGATAGTGATGCCCTCGCCCGCTCAGCCCCAGCCGTGCCAGCAGCCAGGCCGACCAGGCGGCATCTTCTCGTCCCGCCAGCCGGGCCTGCAGGCGCAGGTTATCGGCCACGTTCAGGCTGGCCACCAGATGAAACTGCTGAAACACCAGACCCAGGGTATTGCGCCTCAAGGCTGCCCGGCCCGCGTCATTCAGCCCGGCCAGCGACACGCCGCCAATCATCACCTCGCCCCGGTCGGGCACATCCAGCCCCGCCGCCAGGTGCAGCAGGGTCGACTTGCCACTGCCCGACTCCCCCATCAGTGCCAGGCTTTCGCCGGCAGCAAGGTGCAGGCTCACGCCATCCAGCACGCTCAGCGCCCCTTGGGGTGTGGTGTAGCACTTGTTTACATGGCGAAATTCAAGCATCGCGGACTCCCTGCCATTGCTGGTGATAACAGGATAGTGGCACAGAACCCCGTGAGTGCCTGGCCTTCATCGGTCACGGACGGACATTACGAAAAAAACCCCGCTTTCAGATACAATCCCCTTTTTCACCATTCAAGGGGAAACCGACATGCTGGTAAAATGGTTACGTAATGGAATTGGGGGCATGATTCAGGTGGGCGACCTGCTCACCCGCCCCACCAAAATGAAGCGATCGCCGCAAGATCAGCAACAGGTAGCTGAGGCCTGCCAGCAACTGGCGCTCTATCAGCTGCCACGCTGCCCGTTCTGCATCAAGGTGCGCCGGGCCATGCACAAGCTGAACCTGCCCATAGAAAAGCGCAACGTCAACCCGGGCTCACCGCACAGGGACGCGCTGATGGCCGGCGGCGGCCGGGTAAAATCCCCCTGCCTGCGCATTGAGGAAAACGGCGAAACCCGCTGGATGTATGAGTCGAACGACATTATCGCCTACCTGCAGCAGCGCTTTGGCTAACATCACCGATTACTGCGGTGCGGCAACGTGCAGGCGAGCAGCCTGCACTCCACGTGATGACATCTTCCGGTGGGGCGCTCGCGGCTCGTCCGCCTCAGTGCCGAGGGCGCGGACAACCGATAAGGGTGCAGAGGTACAGAGATGCAGAGAATAAACCGAGACCGATGCGGGAACGTTGGCGTCTGAACCAGGGAACAAAAAAGGAGGTAAATCAGGGAGATATATTCAAAATTGGAGGTGGCGCCCGCCAGCCACATCCCGGCACTCGAAGCTCCTCGCCGTGGCTGCTCCCTTCCGGGCCTGACCAGGTAGACAAGGTTTCGATGCGGGAGGACCAACGGGGCCACCATCGAAGCGCCGCCAGTCTAGCAAACCGGGCTTTCATTGCAACCGTTTGTGAATCAACTGCGGAATTATTGTTCGTTTATTTACTACAAAAACGACTTTAATCTCTTGTTGGCTGCTTTTTAATTCAGGGTCGGGCTCTGCTTGCTTTAAAACGGAAAAAACAGCGGCACCAGCACCAGCACGCCCGCACTGTAAAGCAGGCTGATGGGCAGGCCGGTACGAATGTAGTCCATCACTCGGTAACGCCCCGGCGAGTACACCATCAGGTGGGTCTGGTAACCAAAGGGCACCAGAAAACAGGCGCTGGCGCCAAACGCCACCGCCATGATAAAGGGCATGGGGTCTACCCCAAAGCCATGGGCGGTAGACAGGCCGATGGGAAAGACCAGGGCGGCGGCGGCGTTGTTGGTGACGGTTTCGGTCAGCATCAGGGTGATGAGATACACCCCCACAAAGGCGCCATACACACCATAACCGTTGAAAAAACCGCGCATGGCATCGGCCACCAGCTGGGCGGCGCCCGAGCTTTCCAGTGCGTTGGCCACGGTGAGCGCCGAGCCTATCACCATCAGCAGTTCAAAGGGAAAGCGCCGGCGCAACTCCGACAGGGTGAGAATACGGCTCAGCAACAGCGCCGCCAGCAGCAGCAGCAGACCGTTCAGCAGCGGCACCAGCCCCAGCGCCGCCAGGCCGATGACCAGGCCAAAGCCGCTGAAGGCAAACAGGCTCTGGCGGGCACTCAGTTTGGGCCGTTGCAGGCTGTTGCTGAGCAGGTGAAAGTTGCGATCCAGGTTGCGGTGCTGCTTGAAGTCGGGCCCCACCGCCAGCAGCAGGCTGTCCCCTACCCTCAGCGGAATCTTGCCAAGGGTGCCGTAAAGCCGGCGCCGGCCCCGGCGAATGCCCACCACGCCGGCGTTGAACATGGTGCGAAAGTCCACTTCCTGCAGGGTGCGGTTGGCCAGCTCCGACTCGTTGGCGATCACCACCTCCACCAGGTTGGACGCCAGCAGCCGGTCTACTCCGTTGCCGAACAGCTGCAGGCCGGCAAACTGCTGCAAGGCCTGCACCTTTTCCACCTCGCCGGTAAACACCAGCACGTCGTCCGCTTCCAGTACTTCATCCGGCGACACCGGGCTTATCAGCCGGTCGTTGCGGGCAATTTCCAGCAGAAACAGGCCGTTGAGCCGGCGCAGGCCGTTTTCCTCAATGCTGTGACCAATGAGTGGCGAGCCCGCTTCCAGCCGGGCTTCCAGGAAATAGGGCTGAACGCTTTCCTGCCCCTGTATGCCATGGGCAGGCAGCCATCGCCGGCTGACCAGCAGCCCCAGCAGGCACAGCAGCGCTACCGGCAGCCCCACCAGGGTAAACTGAAACATGCCCAGTGCCGGCAGGCCGGCGTTGACCACAAAGGAGTTCACCACCAGGTTGGTGGAGGTACCGATCAGGGTGGTAATGCCCCCGAGAATGGAGGCGAACGACAGCGGGATCAGCAGCCGCGAGGCGGGAATATGGCGCTGGCGGGAAATCACGCCGAGTAAAGAGCCCACCACGGCGGTGTTGTTCAGAAAGGCCGAGAGCCCGGCGGTCAGTCCCATCAGGCGCAGGCTGGCGCGCCATTCCTGCCCCCGCAGCAGAGTGTCGGACAGCCGCTCCAGCAGCGGCGAGCGTTCCAGTGCCAACGACACCAGCATCAGCACCAGCAGGGTGATCAGGGCCGGATTGGCAAAGCTCGACAGCATGGCCTGCTCATCCACCACCCCCAGAATCACGTAGCCAACCGCCCAGCTGCTGAACAGCACGGCCGGCTTGATACGGCCGTGGATCAGCAGCAGCAGCAAGGCGCCAATCGATGCTAATACCAAATATGCTGACATATATAACCACTCGCTCTTTAGCAGGACTATCATTGTACGCATATATCAAATAGACTGGATACACAGAATATCTATAACATTTTGTTATTAGCATAATCCAAAGGCGAGAACAGTATCCCTATGAATCTGACGCACCTGCAACGGCTGGAAGCCGAAAGTATTCACATCATGCGGGAAGTGGTGGCCGAGGCCGACAACCCGGTCATGCTCTATTCCATTGGCAAGGACAGCGCCGTCATGCTGCACCTGGCGATGAAGGCGTTCTACCCCTCGGTGCCGCCCTTTCCGCTGCTGCATGTGGACACCCGCTGGAAGTTCCGCGAAATGTACGAGTTCCGCGACCACATGGCCAAGAAGCTCGGCATGGAGCTGCTGGTGCACGTCAACCCGGAAGCCATCGAGAAGGACATCAACCCCTTCACCCACGGCTCCGCCATTCATACCGACATCACCAAGACCGAGGGCCTGAAGCAGGCGCTGGACAAGTACGGTTTCGACGCCGCCTTTGGCGGTGCCCGCCGCGACGAGGAAAAGTCCCGGGCCAAGGAGCGCATTTTCTCCTTCCGCACCGCCCAGCACCGCTGGGACCCGAAAAACCAGCGTCCCGAGCTGTGGAAGCAGTACAACGCCCGCAAGCACAAGGGCGAGTCTATTCGCGTGTTCCCGCTGTCCAACTGGACCGAGCTCGACATCTGGCAATACATTCACCTCGAGAACATTCCCATCGTGCCCCTGTACTACGCGGCCCAGCGCCCGGTGGTGGAGCGCGACGGCACCCTCATCATGGTGGATGACGAGCGCATGCCGCTGAAAGACGGCGAAGTGCCGATGATGAAGCACGTGCGGTTCCGTACCCTCGGCTGCTACCCGCTCACCGGTGCCGTGGAGTCCGAGGCCGACACCCTGCCCGCCATTATTCAGGAGATGCTGCTGACCAAGACCTCGGAGCGTCAGGGCCGCATGATCGACCACGACTCCGCCGCATCCATGGAAAAGAAAAAACAAGAGGGTTACTTCTGATGGCGCACCAATCCGATCTGATTGCTTCCGATATCGAGCAATACCTGCAACAACACGAACAGAAGAGCCTGCTGCGCTTTATCACCTGCGGCAGCGTGGACGACGGCAAAAGCACCCTGATCGGCCGCCTGCTGTTCGAATCCAAAATGCTGTTTGAAGATCAGCTCGCCGCCATGGAAGCCGACTCCAAGAAATACGGCACCCAGGGGGAAGAGATCGACTTCGCCCTGCTGGTGGACGGCCTGGCCGCCGAGCGGGAGCAGGGCATCACCATCGACGTGGCCTACCGCTTCTTCTCCACCGACAAGCGCAAGTTCATCGTGGCCGACACCCCCGGGCACGAGCAGTACACCCGCAACATGGTGACCGGTGCTTCCACCGCCGATGCCGCCATTCTGATGGTGGACGCGCGCAAGGGCATCCTCACCCAGACCCGCCGCCACAGCTACCTGATGTCGCTGCTGGGTATTCGCCAGGTGGTGGTGGCCATCAACAAGATGGACCTGGTGGATTACGCGGAAGACACCTTCAACCGCATTCGGGAAGACTACGCCCAGTTCGCCGAGCAGCTCGATCTTGAAAACATCACCTACATTCCGATGTCGGCGTTCAAGGGCGACAACATCGTCGAGCCCAGCCCGAACATGCCCTGGTACCACGGCACCACCCTGATGGGCTACCTGGAAACCGTGGAAGTGGACGACACCCGCATGCAGCGCGCCCCCTTCCGCCTGCCGGTGCAGTGGGTCAACCGCCCCAACCTGGACTTTCGCGGCTTCGCCGGCACCATCGCCAGCGGCGTGGTCAAGCCCGGTGATCGCATTCGGGTACTGCCCTCGGGCAAGGAAAGCACCGTGGACCGCATCGTGGTGCACGGCGGCGATCTGGCACAGGCCGTGGCCGGCCAGTCGGTGACCCTGACCCTGGCGGACGAGATCGACATCTCCCGCGGCGACATTATCTCCGCCGCCGACGCGCCGGTGGAAACCGCCGATCAGTTCGAGACCACCCTGGTGTGGATGCACGAAGACGCCCTGCTGCCCGGCCGCCCCTACCTGCTGAAGATCGGCACCAAGACGGTGACCGCCACCATCACCGACATCAAGTACCAGGTCAACGTCAACACCCTGGAGCACGTGGCCGCCAAGAAGCTGGACTTGAACGGCATCGCGGTGTGTAACCTCAGCCTGGACCGGGCCATCGCCTTTGATGACTACCAGAGCAACAAAGACACCGGCGGCTTCATTCTGATCGACCGCCTGTCCAACAACACGGTCGCCGCCGGCATGCTGCACTTTGCCCTGCGCCGCAGCCAGAACATTCACATGCAGCACGTGGATGTCAACAAGGAAGCCCGCGCCCTCGCCAAGGGCCAGAAACCGGCGGTGCTGTGGTTCACTGGCCTGTCCGGTGCCGGCAAGTCCACCATCGCCAACCTGGTGGAGAAAAAACTGCACGCTCAAGGGAACCACACCTACCTGCTGGACGGTGACAACGTGCGCCACGGCCTGAACAAGGATTTGGGCTTCACCGACGCCGACCGGGTGGAAAACATTCGCCGGGTGGCGGAAGTGTCGAAGCTGATGGTCGACGCCGGCCTGCTGGTGCTCACCGCCTTTATCTCGCCGTTCCGCGCCGAGCGCCGCCTGGCCCGGGAACTGCTGGAAGACGGCGAGTTCATTGAAGTGCACGTGGACACCCCGCTCAACGTGGCGGAAGAGCGCGACGTGAAGGGACTGTACAAGAAGGCCCGTCGCGGCGAGCTGAAGAACTTCACCGGCATCGACTCGGCCTACGAGCAGCCGGAGAACCCGGAAATCCGCCTCGACACCACTCAGTTGAGTGCCGACGAAGCGGCGGATGCGGTGATCGAGCTGCTGAAGGAAAAAGGCATGATCAACGGCGGCGACTGGTCTATCTGACCCCTGCCCCGCTGAAAGCAAAAAGCCGGCTTATTGAGCCGGCTTTTTTTATTTGCACTTGGACTCGGGTGTCTCAGGCCCCGGCTTCGGCCTTGGCCAGCAGTTCATGCCAGTAATTCAGCACCAGTTTCTGATCGTCGTCGTTCAGCTCGCCGCTCAGAATGGCCTGGTTGAGGCTGGTTTTCACCCGCGCCTTGACGTCACGCAGATGATTGCGACCGGCGATCTCGCTTTGCGCCACCGCCAGGGTAATGTGTCCGCGCAGGTAGCCACCGGCGAACAGCTGATCCGGCGTGGCATCGGCCACCTTGCTATCGATTTCATTCAGCAGCCGTTGTTCAAATTCAAAAATGTTCATTCATTTGCCTCGTATTCCGGGTTTGCCACCCGTACCAGCACTTCATCATGGTAGCCAGTGATCACCCGCATCAGGCCGCCAAGTTCGCGGTCCAGGGCGGGATCATTGGTGTCGACTCGCAGCGGGCGCCCGTTCAGCGAGCTGAGCTTGGACTTGGTCGCCAGCAGCCAGATATTGTCACGCCCCACGGCGCGGATCACCGCAGGGCTAAGCTGCTGATTGCCACGGCCAAATACATGGCCCTGGCCCCCGATCAGGGTGATCACCAGCTTGCAGTTTTTGTCCCTGATGTATTCATACAGGCCCTGGGCATCCAGATCCGAGGCAATGAGTTGTTTTTGATAAACCAGATCCACCCCCAGCAGGGTGTTGTCGAGCCCCAGCCGCTCCATCACCGCCGCCACCGTGCTGCCCGAGCCCATGATGAAGTAACAGTCGTCTTCCTCCTCCATGCGCTCGATCACCTCGTCGGCGATGTCGGTGAGCACCAGCTCTGCGGATTCCTTGCCGGCCACCTTCACCGCCTGCACATAGCTGAGCTCACCGGGAATAAGCATTTCACCGTAACGGCGGGCGCGCACCCGGCCCTCGCGAAAGGCGGACTCATCAATGTCCATCACGTCCGCTGCCACCAGGCTGACCGGCTCGCCCCGCACCAGTTTGGCCAGCAACCGGCCGGTACCGGCGGGGGTGACGCCGTACACCCCGGAGTGAATTTTCACCCCGGCGGGAATACCGAGCACACACAACTGCTCGGGGGCCACGGCACAGATATCCCGGGCGGTGCCGTCGCCGCCGGCAAACAGCAACAGATCAATGCCCTGCGCCACCAGGCTGGCCACCGCGGCCTGCGTATCGGCGGCGGTGGTGGGCTGGCCCGGCTGGTGGCACACCTCAAAGGGCAGCCCCAGCTCCCGGCACAGGCTTTCCCCCATGTCGCCGGCCACGGTGTAGATGCAAAACCGGTCTTTCAGTGCACTCAGCTCGGCCAGGGCCAGGCCACTGCGCTGCCGGGCGCGGGGCTCGGCCCCCCGGGCCAGGGCCTCGGCGGCCAGACCGTCACTGCCCTTCAAGGCGACACTGCCCCCAAGGCCGGCCAGGGGGTTGATAATCAGTCCGATCCTGAACATGGGTGCTCCTTAAACAAAGTCAGTGGTGCTGAGCGGCGGCCGCTGGTAATGCCGTTGCAACTCGGCCATGAAGGTCTGCGCCCGGGGCGGAAAACCGGTGTCGAGGTAGGAAAGCGCCTGCTCCCGCACTCGGGCACGAAAGGCGTGCCGGTCCGGCTCGACGGTGCCGTTGAGGTTGTCGCAGCTAACGTTAAAGGGAAAACCGCAACTGGCCGACAGCGCCCACTCAATGGCCTGGGGCTTGACCTCCACCGCTTCGAATGCCGCCTGGGTCTCGGCGTCGCGACCGTCGGGATGGTACCAGTAGCCGTAATCCGGCAACTGCCGGCGAGCTTCACCGGCCAGCAACCAGTGTGCCACCTCGTGCAGGGCGCTGGCGAAAAAACCGTGGGCAAACACAATGCGATGATACGCCACCGTATCATCGGCCGGCAGGTAGATGGGCTCGTCGTCGCCCAGCTCAAGACGGGTGTTATGGGAAGCAAAGAAGGTGTGATCAAACAGGGAGATCAAGTCCCGGTAACAAAACGACATAATAATGGCGGCCCTCCGTTGGGCCGCTATTCTACCCGTTGGCCGCGGGCAAACAAGGGGGCTTCGCGCTCAAAATGGGCCCGGCATTGGCCAGGCCCCTGAAGACTCAGCGCAACTGCGGGGTTCCGGTGTGCACACCGGCGTTCTGGGCCCGGTTCAGTAACAGGTGATCCAGCAGCACAATGGCCATCATGGCCTCGGCAATGGGCACGGCACGAATGCCCACGCAGGGATCGTGGCGGCCCCGGGTCACCATTTCGGTGGCGTTGCCGTCCTTGTCGATGGTCTTGCCCGGCACCATGATGCTGGAGGTGGGCTTGAGCGCAATGCTGGCGACAATGTCCTGGCCGCTGGAAATGCCGCCCAGAATGCCGCCGGCATGGTTGCTGGCAAAGCCGTCCGGCGTCAGCTCGTCACGGTGCTCGGAGCCCTTTTGCTCAACCACGTCAAAGCCGTCACCGATCTCCACACCCTTGACCGCGTTGATGCCCATCAGGGCATGGGCGATGTCGGCGTCGAGGCGGTCAAACACCGGCTCCCCCAGGCCCACGGGCACCCCGGTGGCCACCACCTGGATTTTGGCGCCAATGGAATTGCCTTCCTTTTTCAGCTCGCGCATGTACTCATCCAGCGCCTCCAGCTTGCCGGCATCGGCAAAAAAGAAGGGGTTGGTTTCGATAATGCGGCGGTCAAAGGCCTCGGCTCTGATGGGCCCAAGCTGGGTCAGGTGGGCATAAATGGACACACCGAACTGGGCCAGCACCTTCTTGGCGATGGCACCGGCGGCCACCCGCATGGCGGTTTCCCGGGCCGAAGAGCGGCCGCCACCCCGGTAGTCGCGAATACCGTATTTCTGGTGATAGGTGTAATCGGCGTGGCCCGGACGGAACACGTCCTTGATGGCAGAGTAGTCCTTGGAGCGCTGATCGGTATTTTCAATCAGCAGGCCAATGGCGGTACCTGTGGTCTTGCCTTCAAATACACCGCTCAGAATTTTGACCTCGTCCGCTTCCCGCCGCTGGGTGGTAAAGCGCGAGGTGCCGGGCTTGCGGCGATCGAGATCCTGCTGCAGATCCGCCTCGGTCAGCGCCACCCCCGGCGGTACCCCGTCGACCACCGCCCCCAGGGCCAGGCCGTGGCTTTCGCCAAAGGTGGAGACGCGAAAGAGGGTTCCTATACTGTTCCCTGCCATGAATGTTTTCCTTACAACGTAATGATTAAAACTGGTCTTTATGCGGCAGCAGATCCCGCCGGCTGATCACGAACACGCCATGGCCACCCTGTTCGAACTCCACCCACGACAGCGGCAGCTCGGGAAAAGCGAATTCCATGTGGATTTGGCTGTTGCCCACTTCCACCACCAGCACACCATCGTCGGTGAGAAAGTCACAGGCCTGGGCCAGCAAACGGCGGGTAAAGTCGAGACCGTCGGCCCCCGAGGCCAGCGCCAGCTCGGGCTCATGCCGGAACTCCTCGGGCAGATCACTCATGTCTTCCTCGTCCACATAGGGCGGGTTGGCCACGATCAGATCGTACTTGTCGCCGAGGGGCAGCGCCGAAAACAGATCCGACTCGATGGGGATCACCTGCTGCTCCAGGCCGTGGTTCTGAATGTTGATTTCGGCCACGTCGAGGGCATCGCGGGAAATGTCGAGGGCATCCACTTCCGCCTCGGGAAAGGCATGGGCCAGGGCAATGGCGATGCAGCCGGAGCCGGTGCACATGTCCATGATGCGCGCCGGCTCATGGGCCAGCCAGGGCGCAAAGCGGGTGTCGATTAGCTCGGCGATGGGCGAGCGCGGGATCAATACCCGCTCGTCCACATAAAACTCGTAGCCGGCAAACCAGGCGGTGTGGGTGATGTAGGGGGTGGGCAGGCGCTCTTCCACCCGGCGACGAATGGCCTCAAGCAGCACGCGGCGCTCGGCGGGCACCAACCGGGCGTCCCTGGCCTGGGGCGGGCAGTCGAGGGGCAGGTGCAACAGCGGCAGCACCAGTTGCACCGCATCGTCCCAGGCGTTGTCGGTACCGTGGCCGTAAAACAGGCCCGCCTGCTGAAAGCGGCTGGCGGCAAAGCGCAGCCAGTCACCCATGGTGTGCAGCTCGGTGAGCGCCTCGTCGTTAAAAAGCGTGTCCAAAACCCCTCCGCCTCGTTAAAATGGCTGTTTTTTGATTGACTGAGCGAACATGACCGCCTCATCCTCTCCCGAAGACGACAACACGCTGTTTATGGAAGCGATGAAGGGTGTCCGCAAATTGAAGCAGGATACCATAAGTCCGCGCCGGGCGCCGGTCAAGGTGAAAGCCATTCGGGCCACCGAGCGCAAGGACAGGGCCGAGGCCCATCCGTTTTCCGACCTGTATGAACCCTGGCTGGATCAGGAAGGGCCCACCCGCTTTCGCGCCGACGAAGCCTCGGCCTTTGAGTTGAAGCGGCTGCGCCGGGGGGATCATGTGCCCGAGCTGTTTCTGGACCTGCACGGCCTGACCCAGGAAGAAGCCAAGCAGGAGCTGTCTGCCCTGTTACTGGCGGCCCGCCGTAATAACGTGCACTGCGTGTCCATCATGCACGGCCATGGCAAGCACATTCTCAAGCAACGCCTGCCCATGTGGCTGGCCCAGCATCCTCAGGTGCTGGCCTTTCATCAGGCCACCCGGGAATGGGGGGGCAATGCCGCCCTGCTGGTCTTGCTGAAAACCGTGCTGTAAAACGCAAAAAACCGGGCGAGTGCCCGGCCTTGTCATGATTCGAATTCCCGCGGTTTTCAGGCGGCGGGTTGCGGCGTGTTCAGCCGGCCGATCAGCCGGTTGATTTCGCTGACGGTTTCACGATGGCGGGCATCCGCCTGCTCGGGCATGATCAGCACGCCCCGGGCGTAGCTGTAGGCACCACGACCGTGAATGTAGAGCCTGCCCTTGAAAAAGGTTTTCACATACTTTGCGATTAACAAAGGCTGATACTTGTTAAAGATCCGCATTTTCTTTTACCTCTGCCTTCTTATCTGTGCTCGTATTATTATTGACTTGCTGTTTAGCCCATGGAGCCGCAGAGCGGCCAGGGCCGTGGATGATAGGGACGAATGCTGTGTGGCCCTTCAAGCCAGTTGAACAGACCGCCATGCCCCTTATCCAGGGTAATTTTGGCTACCCCGGCGGTGACGAACACCGGTGCCAGTGTACCCGGGCACAGGCTTTCGACCAGAAAACCAACCAGGGGCATGTGGCTGACCACCAGCAGGTTTTGGTCCTGCTCCGGCCCGCCATAAGCCAGTAACAGGCTGGCGGTGATGTCGGCATCGGCGTCGGGCAACAGCTCGTCGCAATACTCCACCCGGGAGCCCGCAATAAAACGGGACAACTGCTGCCAGGTTTGCTGGCTGCGAACGTAAGGACTAACCAGCACCCTGTCGAATGCCGGCACCTGTGGCGCCAGCCATTGCGCCATCAGGCATACTTCCTCGCATCCCTGCTCGGTTAAGGGCCTCAACGCATCGTTGGATGCCTGTAGCGCAGCCTGACCATGACGCATGATAAAGATGTTCATCTCCACCTCACCTTCAGGCGAACCCGCCTTGAAAAAATGGCGGGCATCATACCCCTGCGACCAGTGTCGCTCAAGGATCCAGCTCACTATTTATGCAGCCAGGTGAATCCCCAATATCATTATCACTCTTATAACATATATAGAACATTCCAATGACAATATTCATTCGCCCATCGGTGCGTTTGGCTAAAACGCAAGCGAGGACATCCTGCCCCGGCCGAATGACGCTTTGATGACGTTCAAAAAAAAACTGGCCGAAAGCGGCCAGTTGAAAATCACATACTAACGAGTGAACAGAAACCAGAATCTGAGACCACCCCCCGGTGATGCTCAGTCTGCTGACGTGGCGTCAACATGGGAAAGGTTACTGCATTGGCGCAGACGCCGCTTGATCTCGGTCAACAAAGGGTCATCCCTTGCGTTTATCGAGCCACATCAGGATCAGGCAGGCAGCCACCGACACGGCGATAAAACCAAACAGAAAGATTAACGGCATGGCCGCATAGCCCAGCACGTTCCACACGAGTTTTTCCATTGCACTCATAATTCAGCTCCAGACAGCACCGTACATGAGAGTGTAGCAATACCTGCTCCGGCAGAGTTGAGCAGGATCAATCAGGCCCTGAGCAGGGCGTAACGAAGCCCCCGGGCGCACAGCAGTGACCAGCGGCGGCGCGCCATGAACATGGGCAACACGGCCGGGCCAAACAAACAGCCCAGCATGGCCCAGCGGCGCGGGGGCAGCGCGCTTTGCAGGGCAGCAATATAAAACAACAGCCCGCACAGCGGGGCCAGCAGCATAAGGGCAACGTACATGGTGAACCTCCTGAGTGGCGAATATTAACACAATTTCCCGGTTGAATGTCAGGCCATGGCGGTGCACCCTTGCTCTATGCTTTGAGGTATCCTGCACTGGCCATTCGGCCGGTGTCATCGGTCAGCCAGGAGGCGCTTATGCCCTATCGCAACATTCTGGTCGCGCTGGAGCTTAACCACAGGGAAAAACCCTTGCTCAAACGGGCGGCGGATCTGGCCGAGTGTTACCAGGCGGCGCTGCACCTGGTACATGTAGAGCCGGATCTGAGTGGTGTATACGTCGGCAGCCTGAACATGGACTTGCGTCAGCTGAAAATGAAGCTTCGCCTGGAAAGCGGTCACGAGCTGATGCGCCTGTTGCAGGATGCCCAACAACAGGTGGCGAGTGTGTCCCTGCCCAGCGGCGACGTGCGCCAGGCGGTGCGGCTGGCAGTCAAGCAAACCGGGGCCGACTTGCTGATCTGCGGCCACCGGCCTCATCACCGCTTCTGGGGGCACCTGTTTTCCAACAGCGTCAGTTTTCTCGATATCAGTGACTGCGATCTGCTGGTGGTCAAACTGGATGCCACTACCGCAGACAAAACCCCTGGCGCTTCAAAAAATCCAGCATAAAGGGACGCGCTTCCCTGGCCAGGGTCGCGGCGATTTGCCCGGTCCAGGTCATGTCCTTGTTGCCGCCGGTACGGGTCTGGTAGTAATGCCGCACCCGGGCGTCGTATTCTGTCATTTGTTGCTCATCGGGCTCGGCCTGGTAGCGGTTTTCCATAAACACCATGGATGACGGCAGCCGCGGCTTGGGCTCGGGATCCTGAGCCGGATGCCCCAGACAGAGGCCAAACAGGGGGATCACCCCCTGCGGCAGTCCCAGCAAGTCACTCAGTTCGTGAGGCTGGTTGCGTACCGCGCCGATAAACACCCCGCCCAACCCCAGTGATTCGGCGGCGGTGATGGCGTTCTGCCCCATCAGCGCGGTGTCGATGGCGCCGATCAGCAGTTGTTCGGCAAACCCGGTTTTGGCCTCGGGTACCCAGTGCAGGTGACGATGAAAATCGGCACAGAACACCCAGAACTCGGCGGCGCCGGCCACATAGGCCTGATCGCCGCACAAGGCCATCACTTGCTGGCGCAGGGTTCTGTCGGTAATACGCACCACGCTGGATGCCTGTAAAAAGCTGGAGCTCGACGCCGACTGGGCGGCCGCCATGATGGCGGCTAACTGACTGGTACTGATGGCCTTATCGGTAAATTTGCGAATGGATCTATGATGGCGCATCACCTCGATGGTGCTTGTCATTTCTACCTCTGGTTCTCGGTCTGTGTGTATCATCACCTTAAGGAAACCAACGGGGAATGGAAAGCCACGTGAAGCCAACCCGGCACATTGAACCCATGTCGCGCCGCCACGGCCCGGCCCTGAGCCTGGCCGGCGCCGCCGGCATACTGGTGCTGCTGCCCCTGCTCTACTGGCTCGGTGATCGTGGTCAGCTGGTGCTGATGTTTTTGTTGCTGACCTGCCTGGTCACCCTGGTGCTGGGGCTGCTCAAGCTGCGTGAGCCGGTATACAGTTTTTCCCTCAGTGAAGACAACCTGCACTTCCATCACCGCATCGGCGGCTGGAGCCTGCACTGGAGCAATATTGTTCGCATTGATCAGCCCAGGGTCAACAGTGGCCTGGAGCTGGTGCCCCTGCCCTATGTGGGCATCAAGATTCGGGATTACGACGAATTCCTGCCGCTGATGACTCCCCGGCTGATTGTGCACCTGCTGACCGAGCAACGCCCGCTGCTGGCAATGGGGGTGCGTTTTGGCGCCATCGACCGTGCCCGACTGCACGACTGGCTGATTGAGGACAATCACTACCGCTCTGCCGGCGGCCACCACTACCGGGGCCTGGCGGCCATGCTGGGACACCGCATGAGCCACCTGCGCGAGCTTTACGGCTATGATCTGCTGGTGCACGAGTCCAACCTGGACAGGGACACACCCGACTTTGTGCAATTGCTGCGTCATTACCTTGCCCAGGGGGTTGGGGCCCTTTCCTGAGCCGCCTGAAATGGGCACAATGGAGCTTCTGTTTATCCCTGACCGACACCGCCATGAAACATCTCGACGCCCTTTCTCTTTTCGTCAAGGTTGTACAACAGGGCGGTTTTTCCCATGCCGCCGCCCGGCTGGGCATGCCCACCGCCACCCTGAGCCGGCGTATCTCCGCCCTGGAGCAGGCGCTGGGCTGCAAGTTGCTGAGCCGTACCACCCGCAAACTGCAGCTGACCGAAGAAGGCCGGCGTTACTATGAACGGCTCAATCCGCTGCTCAGCGAGATGGAGCAGGTGACCGGCGACATTCAGGGCCAGAGCCAGACCATGAGTGGCCTTATCAAGGTGGCGGCCCCCATCGCCATCTCCAACACTTTTCTGATGGACGGCATCACCGAGTTCTGCCTGCAATATCCGCAAATTCGCATCGAACTGTTGCAAAGCAACGACTATACCAGCCTGCTGGATACGGATCTGGATGTGGTGTTTTTCAGTGGCGAACTGCCCGACTCCAGCCTGCGCTCCCGCCAGTTGGGCGAGGTGCAATACGGCCTGTTCGCCGCCCCCCGCTATCTGGCCCAAAAGGGCGAGCTGCACAGCCCGGAAGAGCTGGATCAGCACCACATCATTCAGTGCTGGCCTCATCGCAACTGGCAGCTGACCGACAGCCAGGGCCGGCGCTTTCACCTGAAGCCGGTACCGCGACTGTCGGTGAACCAGATGCAGGCGGCGGTCAAGGCCGCCCTGCGCAGCCTGGGCATCGTGAACGTGCCCCGCCATTATGTGGCCCATTACACCGAAGCGGGGTTATTGCAGCCGGTGTTGCCGGGCTGGCTGGGCGGCAAGCGGCCCTTTCACATGGTCTATCACAACCGGGAGCTGGCCCCGGTGCGGCTAAATACCTTTATCGAGTTTATCGATCAGCACATGCGCAGCCGGCTGGCATCAACCTGGGTCACAATGGGGGAAGGAAAGCAGGAATAGCGGGCAAAAAAATGGGCAGTATTCCTGCCCGACTCCACTAACAAAAGATACTAAGTAAGCTTTGAGCACAAGGTAACACAGGCCCTCTGTGTTAATTAGTCGTTATTTTGCAAAACGAAATATGTGATTATTCCATTTTTGCAATAATCATTCTGCCAGATCCTGCTCCCAGACAATCACCTGCTCCTTGGGCCAGCGTTGATCCAGATCCCCATATTGCTGCTCCAGCAAGTGGCGCTTGATCTTGAGGGTGGGCGTCAGAATGTCGTTTTCCACCGTCCAGGCTTCTTTCATGACCAGTATGCCGCCCAGTCGCTGATGGCTTTCCAGGCCGCGGTTGATGTGCCCCAGCGTTTCCGACAGGGCGCTTGTCACCTGCTCCCGGCCCTGACCGGCACCGCCTTCCGCCAGTTGCACCAGGGCCATGGGCTGGGCCTGGCCGCTCCCCACCACACACACCTGCTCGATCAGGCTGTTTTCAATCAACATGGATTCAATAGGCACAGGAAGCACATACTTGCCCTTGGCAGTCTTGAAAGCGTCCTTGAGCCGGCCGGTAATGGTCAGGTAGCCTTCGTCGTCCAGTCGGCCCTGATCGCCGGTGTGCAGCCAGCCCTCGCGCAGCGTCTTCTCGGTGGCTTCCTTGTTCTTGTAATAGCCCTGCATCATGCCGGCGCAGCGGCACAGTATTTCGCCGTCGTCGGCAATGCGGATTTCCACCCCGGCACCGGCCTTGCCCACGGTGCCGATTTTGTCGGAGCGAAACGGATAATTGAGCGTGGAATAGGCCAGGTTCTCGGTCATGCCCCAGGCCTCGGTAATGGGCATGTCGAGCCGTTCGTACCAGCGCAGCAGCGACGGCGACACCGGCGCCGATCCGCAGCCGAGAATGCGCGCCTGATCAAGGCCCAGGCCGGCCCTGATTTTTTTCTTGACCAGACCCGACAGCAGCGGAATACGCAGCAACAGCTTCAGTCTGGACTCGGGCACCTTTTCCAGAATGCCGCTGCGGAAATTGGTCCACAGCCTGGGTACCGAGATAAACACCGTGGGGGAAATGGTTTTCACGTCGTCAACAAAGGTCGGCAGGCTGTGGGCAAACCCCACCAGGGTGCCGGCGTAGAGGCTGGCGCCCAGCACGTAGACCCGTTCGGTAATATGGGCCAGCGGCAGGTAGGAAAAGGCCCTGTCTGCGGCGTTGAGCCCGGTGGTTTCCAGAATGCCCCGGCAGGCGGCGGCATAGGCGCCATGGGTGATCATCACCCCCTTGGGCTGGCCGGTGCTGCCCGAGGTGTAGACCAGGGTCATCAGGGTGTCGGGCTCGGGTACCGGCCGTTCTGCCATGGGCTCGTATACCAGCAGGCTGTCCCAGTGATGGTGTGTTTCCACCGGGGTGGCGTAGGGCATGGCCAGGCGAATCAGCCCGTCGGGAATGCCCGGCTCCTGGGCCGCCGGATCGTCCAGTTTGCCGATAAACAGCGCCCGGCTTTCGCTGTGCTCCAGCACATAGCGCACGGTATCGGCCCCGGCGGTGGGGTAAATGGGCACGCTGATGTACCCCCCCATCTGCAGGGCAAAATCACAGATAAACCACTCGGCGCAGTTCTTTGACAGCAGGGCAACCTTGTCTCCCGGCTTCAGGCCAAGCCGGCGCAGCCCCGACACCAGCCGGGCGGCCATCTCCAGCACCGAACCCCAGCTGTGATCATGCCAGTGATCCTCCCTGCGCTGACGCAGGTAAATCTCCTTCGGGCGCTGCTCGGCCCAGTGATACAACATTTGCAATGGCAGTGTACGGGCAGAAGTAGTCATAACAGTCCTTGTTCAGGCGAACCACTGCACCAAGTATTGCAAACATTTTTCCAGGCGACAGCCTTTATATCGCCAGGTCACTGATAGCGTTGAAAAAACCGGCAATCAGCCGTGTTCCTGCACAAAGCCGGCAAGGTCCTCGGCGGGCAGCGGCCGGCTGTACCAGTATCCCTGAATGGCGTCACAGCCCTTGCGCTGCAGGGTATTCAGCTGCTCCTCGGTCTCCACCCCTTCGGCAATGGTGCTCATGCCCAGGTTGCGGGCCATGTGAATAATGGCGTTCACGATGGTTTTGTCTTCATGGTTGTGGGTGACCTCGTCGATAAAGGACTTGTCTATCTTGATCTTGTCTACCGAGAAGCGCTTGAGGTAGCTCATGGAGGAATAGCCGGTACCAAAATCGTCGATGGAAATCCGAAACCCGGCGGCGCTGAGACGGCCGATCTTTTCGCCGGTGTCTTCCGGGTTGATCATGGCCACCGACTCGGTCAGCTCCAGATCGAGGGCTGATGCTGGCACACCACTGGCCTCGACCCGGGCCTGAAGATCGCGCACAAAATTCGGTTGCACCAGCTGCACCGCCGACACATTCACCGCGATGGTGAGCTCTGTCCAGCCCGCCCGGCGCAGCGCCGCCAGCTGCTCCAGTACTCGCTCGATCACCCACCAGCCAATACTGACCATCAGGCCGTTCTGCTCCGCCAGGGGAATAAACTCGGCCGGCGACACCAGGCCCCAGTCGGGGTGGCGCCAGCGCAGCAGGGCCTCGGCGCCGGTCATGCGATTGCGCTGCAGATCAAGCTGGGGCTGGTAGGCCAGCGTCAGCTCGTTGCCGGCCAGGGCATTCTTCAGGGCGGTGGCCAGGGCCAGAGCCCGCTCGCTGTGTTTTTGCATCTCGGGAGCATAAAAGCGCAGGCCGTTGCGCCCGTCCTGCTTGACCCTGTACATGGCCAGCTCCGCCGCCTTGAACAGCGCCACGGCGGTATCCCCGTCGTGGGGAAAGGTGGCAATGCCCAGCGAGGCGCTGAGCGACAACGGGTTATCATGCAGCGTTACCGGCTGCTGCACACGCTGCAGCACCCGCTCGGCCAGCAGCGCCACCGACTCCTGCTCACGGCCCTCCACCGCCAGCACAAAACTGTCCCCCTCGGGGCGACCAATCAGGCTGCCCGGCGCCAGCAACGCCCTCAGGCGGTTGGAAATATCCACCAGCAGCTCGTCACCGGCCACGTAGCCAAGGGTGTCATTGACCGACTTGAAATTATCGAGATCCAGCCACAGCAGCGACAAGCGCTCGCCCCGCAACCGAGTCCGGGCCATCTGCTGGACCAGTTGCTGCTCAAAGGCGTGTTTGTTGAGCACCCCGGTGAGCTGATCGAACTGGGACAACTGGCGCAGCCGCTCCTCGTTTTCCCGGTGTTGAGTGATGTCTTCCTTGTGGGCCACGTAGTTGACCACCCTGCCGGTCCCATCACTGATGGGATAAATGGAGGCACTTTCAATATACAGGCTGCCGTTGCGGCGACGGTTGATCAGCTCTCCTTTCCAGGGCTGACCCTGGTTAAGGCAGGCCCACATCTCCTGGTAAACCCTGTGCTCGGTTTTGCCCGACTTCAGCATTTTCGGATTGTGACCCATGACCTCGTCGGCGGCATAGCCACTGATCCGGGTAAACGCCCGGTTGACGAACTGGATGCGCACCCGATCATCGGTAATGATGACTGGGTAGGGATTTTGCTCCAGCGCCGTTGACAACAGCTGGATAAGCCTGTGCTGACGACACTGGCTGAGCTGGCTCCACAGGGTACTGGCCAGCATGTGGAGGGTGTCGCGCTGCTGCTCTCCGTAGCCGCCGGGCCGGCCCGACACGCTGATCACCAGGCCTGCTCCGTCCTGGCCCTGGACCGGCAGGCTGAGACCATGCCGTCCTTCTGTCCAGCCGACCACCTGCCCGCTGCCGGCGGCCTGTTGCCAGGGCGCAACACCGCCCCCTGCGGGCTCGGCCTGCACCCCAAAACGAATGGGGGACTCCCGCAAAACGCCGCCGGGCCCGCTCAGATGGATAAGCGCTCCGTCACTACCGGTCAGCACCGCCGCCTGTTGCGCGCCACAGAGCAGTAAATGCTGCTCGTCGCGCTCCCGGGCCAGGTTGTTGAACAGCAACAGGGCACTGTTTAAACGGGTTTCATGAAGAATGCGGGTTTCGTTTGCCACCTGCCGGCTGATGTCCCGGGACAGCACCAGAAAACGGCTCTCGCCATCATGTTGCTTTTTGGACACCGACAGCCCCAGGTCACGGCCGTTTGCCCCCTCGCCCGCCCGCAGGCGAATATCATGGACCACGCCCTCCCGCTCGGCATTGCGCAGGGCATCGAAAAAGACCCTTGCGGCCGGCGCTGACAGCCAGTCCCGCACTCGGGCACGGGGCCCTGCCTGCATCGCCGGAACGCCGCCCGAATCACCGCCGGCGTAAACCGACAGGATCTCTCCCTGCGCCGTCACCTCAAACAGGGAGTCTGGCAGGGCGTCCATGGTGGCCTGCAACCGTGAGCGGGCATCGTGCAGCTGCTGGTAAGGCTCGTAGACCATTTCGCGAAACAGCGCCCGGCACAAAAACCCGTAGGTAATGATTTTGTAAAGGTGGCCCAGTACGTTGTTGGCGTCGGTAAAGTCGATGTAGGCGGTAAAAAAGTACTCTCCCATCGCCATGATGATGGCGGAGACGGCCAGATACAGGTAACCGAGAAAGCCCTCGGTACGGTAGCGGTTAACCAGCCCGAACGCGGCCAGCACATGGGCACCGATAATGACGTATTCAAAGCGCACCTTGAAGTCGGTCAAGCCCTGGCCCACCACATAGGTGGCGGGAACCCGTTCGGGCAACAGGAAAAACCAGCCATGTACCAGCGCGACCAGGGCCAGCATCAGTAGCAGCAGCGTCCGGCGCTGGCCGGCGGTGGCCCGTTTTTCCATCAGGGACGGCAGCAAGGCCACGTAAAGCAGCACCGCCGCCGTGAGTGCGCGCGCCGCCAGCCAGAAGTTGATGGCCTTGTCCGGGGTGTTGGGAGTAACAAAGTCCGGGAGTTGCTGGTAGGACAAGACATGGGAAAGATCGAGCAGGCCGATGCCCAGAAACCCGATACCGATCACCAGGCTCTGCCAGGAAGGCCGGTAGCGCTGGGTAACCCAGGCCATGCCAAAGATCATCATGGCGATGGCAAAGGCCGACACTTCAAAAATGATGTTCAACGGCAGGTAATGGAGCAGAAACTCGACCCGTTGAAATACGGGCAGCCACTGGGACAACCCCAGGATCAGCGCCAGCAGCACAATCCAACAACAGCTCTTGATCACTTCCCGATGGTGTCTGTGTTGTGCAGACACCGGCAATCGCTCACTCACCCATTCCCCTCCTGAACCAAACGCCATCTCCATCCCCGGCACACAGGGGTTCCATATGGATTAAGGCGGCCATATTGGCACAAAAAGAGAGGTTTTTTTAAGAAGCCAGCCGGCCTGAGGAAGGTAAAAGTGAGTTTTCACGCGTTTCGGCGATCAATTGACCATCCGCGGGGAAGTACGTCCGCCCCGCACGGCGAACCAAAACGAAAAAGCCCAAGTATTTAAAATACTTGGGCTTAAGTCTGGCGGTGAGGGAGGGATTCGAACCCTCGATACGTTGCCGTATACACACTTTCCAGGCGTGCTCCTTCAGCCACTCGGACACCTCACCAAATTTTATGCAAAATTTTATTCAGTAGTGTTAGCTTCACTCTGAGCTGCAGGCCTGCGCCTTGTCAGCGGGGCGTATAGTAGGCAAGGCCAGCGCCGGGTGCAACCCTTTTTCTTTGCTTGCGATTCCGTTTGCACATTATTGCGTCACCCCCTCGCACCGGCCTCGCGACGGGCGACGATGGCTATCGACTCTGGCATAATGGACGACCGTTTTTTGCAGCGACAGGACCAACATGACGGCAACAATGTCAGCCACTCAGCTACACGAGCGTTTTCGAGGCTACTACCCAGTGGTGATCGACGTGGAAACCGGCGGCTTCAATGCCCGCACCGACGCCCTGCTGGAAATTGCCGCCATTACCCTGAAAATGGACAAGAATGGCTGGCTGAGCCCGGATCAGACCTTCCATTTTCATGTTACCCCTTTCGAGGGCGCCAATCTGGAGCCGGCGGCGCTGGAGTTCACCGGCATCGATCCCTGGAGCGCCCTGCGTGGCGCCGTCACCGAACGGGAAGCGCTGGAGCAGATTTTCAAGGGCGTGCGCAAAGGCATCAAGGCCAACCACTGCCAGCGGGCGGTGATCGTGGCCCATAACGCCTCTTTTGATCACGGTTTTGTGATGGCGGCGGCGGAGCGCGCCGAGCTCAAACGCAACCCCTTTCATCCCTTTGCCACCTTTGATACTGCCAGCCTGGCCGGCCTGGCCCTGGGGCAGACGGTGCTGGCCAAGGCCTGCCGCGCCGCCGGCATGAGCTTTGACAACAAGGAAGCCCACAGCGCCCTGTACGACACCCGCAAAACCGCCGAGTTGTTTTGCACCATCGTCAATCGCTGGAAACTGCTGGGCGGCTGGCCCCCCGCCCCCGCCGATACGCCGGATTTCGGTGAGCCCG
The DNA here is from genome assembly GCF_000243075.1 of Oceanimonas sp. GK1. Classification (NCBI taxonomy): domain Bacteria; kingdom Pseudomonadati; phylum Pseudomonadota; class Gammaproteobacteria; order Aeromonadales; family Aeromonadaceae; genus Oceanimonas; species Oceanimonas sp. GK1. The sequence goes on from NC_016745.1 coordinate 2,369,456, forward strand.
AGCCACAATGATAAAACAGCCCGCCATGAGCGGGCTGCGTTTTTAGATGGCGTGCTCCACCGGTCGTGCGCCTGCCAGATGGCCGGTACGCACCCACAACCGGCAGTGACCACTGGCCTGCAGACCTGGCACCGTCATCGGCGGCAGCCGCAACCAGCTGAGCGGACCAAACCGCTCGGTGCCATCACTCAACTCTCCTTCCAGCACCAGCAGCTCCAACCCGGCCCGGTAACAGCAGGCAGGAAAACGTCCCCCCTCGGCAAAGGCCAGCAAACTGGTGTTGACCCCGTCATAACGGTGCAGCGCCAGCCGGCGAAAACCGTGCTCACCGGTCAGCCAGAGCCCCTGCTCTTCCCGCACCACCTTGAATGCATCGTCGCCGGGCGCGAACTGGTTAAGCTTGACGAAAATCACGCAACCGTCACGGCTGAAGGCCCGGTGCCGGCTGCCCGGCGGATGGCGGACGTAACACCCCGCCTCATAATCGCCGTTTTCATCGGAGAAGGTGCCTTCCAGCACCCAGAATTCCTCCCCCAGGGGGTGTTCATGCTCGGGAAACACCGCGCCCGGCTCAAAACGGACCAGGCTGGTGACATGGCCGCATTCGGCCGCTTCCCGCTCCAGCGGATAACGCCACACCCCGGCGGCCGGCGATGGCTGCCAGCGGTCGGGCTGGTAAGAAAGGGATACAGGTTGAGAGAAGTCCATATTCAGCATCGGTAAGGATCCCGACGAACAAGTGGGATCCCCATCCTGACCCCGTCCTGGTTTCGGGTCAAGCTTTGTTAAGCGCCTCGCAGGGGTAGCTATAACCGCCCTCGCCATCGGGCACAAAACTGAGCCGGTGGCTGATGCAGGCCGGTGCGTCCGACGGATGGTGGGAGACAAACAGCAACTGGGTGCCGCCTTCCGCCACCAGCAGATCGATCCAGCGCTTGACCCAGTGGCGGTTAAAGGTATCGAGCCCCTGCAGCGGCTCGTCCAGAATAAGTATGGGCGGATGCTTGACCATGGCCCGGGCGATCAGCAGCAGCCGTTGCTGGCCATAGGAAAGTTGGCGGAACGGCTCATTGGCCAGTTGCTCCATGCCGAGCAGCGCCAGCCACTGGTCGGCCAGCTTGAGCTGGGCGTCGCCCGGTTGCTGATACACCCCGATGGAGTCGAAAAAACCCGACAGTATCACCGCCTTCGGCGTGGCCGTGACCCGGTAATCCTGCTGCATGGTGGTGCTGACATAGCCGATGTGCTGCTTGATGTCCCAGATGGTCTCGCCGCTGCCCCGGCGCCGGCCGAACAGGGTGAGATCGTTACTGTACCCCTGCGGATGATCCCCGGTCACCAGGCTCAGCAGGGTCGACTTGCCGGCACCGTTGGGGCCCATCACCTGCCAGTGCTCCCCCGGATTCACCTGCCAGTTGAGGCCGTTGAGAATGACCTTGTCGCCGTAGCTGACACGCATATCGCGCATCACAATGCGCGGGGTGTCACCGTCCAGCTCCCGGCGTTCGGCGTCCGGATCCGCCGGCGGCAGAGCCTGGGTGCTGGCTTCCAGTGCCGCCAGGTGATGGAGCTGCTGCAGTTCAACCGAGGCACTCACCACGTCGCGCGGGCCGGCCTGGGTCAGCTCGCACTCGGCCAGAATGCCGAGATGGCTGGCAAAGTCGGGCAGCTCTTCAAAGCGGTTGACGATCAGCACCAGCGTCTGGCCAGCGGCCACCAGTTCGGCCAGCAGGCTCATCAGTCCCTCGTGGGCATGAACGTCGAGCCCATCAAAGGGTTCGTCCAGCACCAGCAGCTCGGGCCGGCTCAGCAGCGCCCGGCATAACAGTACCTTGCGGGTTTCGCCGGTGGACAGGTACTTGAAGCCGCGATCCAGCAGCGCGGTAATACCAAAACGGTGCGCCAGCGCCTCAAGCCGGTCGTGATCGTCACCGCCTTCAAGGATAATCTGCCGGGCGCTGTGGCCATCATCCTGGGCATCGAGCAGATCGCTGTCGTCTTCGTCCCGCTCCCGATCTGTCAGTTGCTGCAACTGCTCGAAGGATACCCACTCCACCCGGGCAAAGTCGTGCTCGGTTCGGCCTTCAAGGCACTTCAGCTCCCCCGCCAGGGCCCGGGCCAGGGCGGTTTTGCCACTGCCGTTGGCACCCACGAACGCCCAGCACTGGCCTCCGGCCAGGCTCAGTGCGGGAATGTGCAACTGGTGACGTTCGCTGATGGCAAAACGGGCGTCCTTAATACAAATGGCGCTCATGGGGCATGTTCCTTGGTTGTTGTGACAAAACTCACATAATCCGCAACCGGACCACCGGATGCAAGCCCGAAAAAGACCCGGTCGACACGGTAATTGTGAGCCGCGCCTCACCCATGAGCGCCATAACAGGCTAACGTCATAGGTGTTTCTCACCCGCTGACAAGGACTGCTTATGCGCTATCACCCAGCATTGATGGATGAACTCAACCTCTTGCTGCATTTTGATCTCGACACCACTCAGCAAGGCATCAAGGTGCATCATGATGCCAGCCCCGGCATGGTCGAGGCCGCCGAACGCCTGCATCAGAAGGGGCTGATCACCCAGGCTGACGGCGGTTACCTCACCGAGCTGGGCCGCGAAACCGCCGAACACGCCCAGTTGATGCTCGGCCTGCTCAAGGAGCCGACTCCCGCCTGAGACAGGAACAAACCGCAGCCATAAAAAATGCCGGCATAAGCCGGCATTGTTACCTTCAACGCAGCGAGCCTTACAGGCCTGCGGCGTTCTCGGACAGGTAGCTGGCCACGCCGTCCGGAGAGGCCTGCATGCCGGCCTTGCCTTTTTCCCACTGGGCCGGGCACACTTCGCCGTGCTCTTCGTGGAACTGCAGGGCGTCGATCATGCGCAGCATCTCGTCGATGTTACGGCCCAGGGGCAGATCGTTCACAACCTGGTGGCGCACCACGCCGTTGGCGTCGATCAGGAAAGAGCCACGGAAGGCCACACCGGCTTCCGGATGCTCAACGTCGTAAGCCTGGCAGATTTCGTGCTTGACGTCGGCAACCAGCGGATACTTGACGTGGCCAATGCCGCCCTTGTCGATGGCGGTGTTGCGCCAGGCGTTGTGGCTGAACTGGGAGTCGATGGACACGCCAATCACTTCCACGCCGCGGCTCTGGAACTCTTCAAAACGGTGATCGAAAGCGATCAGCTCGGAAGGACACACGAAGGTGAAGTCCAGCGGGTAGAAAAACACAACGGCGGCTTTGCCCTTGGTGAACTCCTTGAGGTTGAAGTTCTCAACGATTTCGCCATTGCCCAGCACGGCGGCAGCGGTAAAGTCGGGTGCCTGACGGCCTACCAGTACGCTCATCTTTATCTCCTTGGGGTTTAACAGAACGGTTTTTAAAAACCATACCGAATCAGTGACACAGTATATGGGTGCCCATCACCAAACCCAAGGGTGAAGACCGGCAAGTTTCACCGGCCGCTCAAAAAACAGACAGTTCGGTCGGTTAGGGCTAAAAGCAAAATAATGCTCGACATTCCCGCCTCAATTTGCAAACTACCCGCTTCTTTTTTTGTTAAAACCTGAAGGATATGCCATGAATCCCGTTGTCGTCGCCGTTTGTCTGATGCTGGTGCTGAGCCTGCTGCGCATCAACGTGGTGATCTCATTGGCGCTGAGCGCCCTGGTCGGCGGGCTGGTGGGCGGCCTGTCGCTGACCGACACCGCGAAGATTTTTGCCGACGGCCTCGGCGGCGGCGCCACCATCGCCCTCAGCTATGCCATGCTGGGCGCCTTTGCGGTGGCCATTTCCCGCTCCGGCATTACCGACTTGCTGGCGGTGCGCATTATTCGCGCCCTGGGCCAGGATGCCAGCCAGGCACGGGTATTGTGGATCAAGGCGGTGTTGCTGTGTGCCCTGCTGCTGGCGGCAGTGTCGTCCCAGAACCTGATCCCCATTCACATCGCCTTTATTCCCATTCTGGTGCCGCCGCTGCTGCACGTCATGGCCCGCTTGCAGCTGGATCGCCGGGCGGTGGCCTGTGTGCTGACCTTTGGCCTGACCGCCACCTACATGATGCTGCCAGTGGGCTTTGGCGGCATTTTTCTGAACAACATTCTGCTGGCCAACCTGGTGGAAAACGGGGTCGAGGCCAGCAAGGCCATGTTGCCCGTGGCCATGGGCATTCCGGTGGCCGGCATGTTCCTCGGCTTGCTGGTGGCGCTGTTTGTCAGCTATCGCCAGCCCCGCCGGTACGACGAAAGCAAAATCCTGGCGGTGGAGCCGGAGCATATTCAAATCAATCCGCTGCATATCGGCATTGCCGTGGTCGCCATTGTCAGTGCACTGAGCCTGCAACTGTACAGTGACTCCATTATCCTGGGCGCCATGGTGGGGTTTGTGATCTTCACCATGGGCGGCGTGATCAAGTTTCAGGAAAGTCAGGATGCCTTTACCCAGGGGGTGAAGATGATGTCGCTGATCGGCTTTATCATGATCTCCGCTGCCGGCTTTGCCGCCGTGATCAAGGCCACCGACGGCATTGGCAGCCTGGTGCAGGCGGTGGCGACGGTGCTCGGCGACAACCGCGCCCTGGCGGCGCTGGCCATGCTGGTGGTGGGCTTGCTGATCACCATGGGCATCGGTTCGTCGTTTTCCACCATTCCGATCATCGCCCCCATTTATGTGCCCCTGTGCATGTCGCTCGGTTTTTCACCCCTGGCCACCCTGGCCATCATCGGCACCGCCGGTGCCCTGGGAGATGCGGGCTCGCCGGCCTCCGACTCCACCCTGGGGCCTACCTCGGGCCTGAACGCCGACGGCCAGCACGATCACATCTGGGACTCGGTGGTGCCCACCTTCCTGCACTACAATATTCCGCTGATTGGCTTTGGCTGGCTCGCGGCCATGGTGCTGTAAGCCTCAACTCCCATCATTCGGTTGTGAGTTTGTGCCGGGCTTTGCCCGGCACTTTTGTTTCCATCCCCTTACCCATTTCTCCTCACTCCTTACCCTCAGCTCAAATCAGCGAACGCAGTAACGTCCGCAACCAGTGCAGGGCGGGCTGGCGGTCGTGCAGCGGGTGCCAGACGCAGTTGAGGTGGTAGGCGGGCAAATCCGCCGGCAATGCCACCTGCCTTAACGGCCAGGCGCCGGCCAGCAGGGCCGCCACCTTGCTCGGCAGCACCAGCAGGTGATCACTTTGCGCCACGATGGCCGCCGCCGACATGTAACTCTGGCTGTTGACGGAAATCTGCCGTTTTAGCCCCTGCCGGGCGAGCCAGGTGTCGATGCTGGCCTCGCGGGTGCCCAGTGGCGAATGAAACACATGGGGCAGCGCGGTAAGCTGCTCCAGTGACAGGGCCTCCCCCACCTCGGGGTGATCGTCGGCCACAATGCCCGCCAACGGCTCGGTGAGCCAGGTTTCGATGCGTAGCGATCCCGGCACCTGCATGTATTCATCAAAGCCCAGCACCAGATCCACCTCGCCATTGGCCAGGGCCGCCTCGGGCAGTTGGTCCCGCAAAATATCAATTTCAATGCGCACCCCCGGCGCCAGGGTTTTCAGCCGGCGTATCAGCGGCGGGATCAGCACACACTCCACATAATCGGTGGTGCTGATCACAAAACGGCGGCGAGAAGTAGTCGGCTCGAAATGCGCTTCCCGGCCCAGCTCCTGCTCCAGCAGCACCAGTGCCCGGCGCACCGCCTGATGCAGACTCAGCGCCCGCTGGGTGGGCTGCATGCCGGTGGCGCTGCGCACCAGCAGCGGGTCTTCAAAAAACTGGCGCAGGCGGTTTAGGGCATGGCTCATGGCCGGCTGACTGATAAAGCACTGTTGCGCCGCCCGGGTAACATTGCGCTGGGTCATCAGGGCGTCAAAGGCCAGCAGCAGGTTGAGATCGAGCTGGTGAAGTTTCATACACTATTCACATCATGGATAATGTAATAAATATTATTCATTTGATGGATGAGCTGGCAAGCCGCAGACTCAACCTCACCCAACCGGTGCACTGCAACCGCACCGGTTTCTGACCCGATACAAGGAGCCTTGATATGACCATGGTAACCGTGGCCGCCACCCAGATGGCCTGTAGCTGGAACCGAGACGACAACATCGCCCGCGCCGAAAAGCTGGTACGCCAGGCCGCCAGTCAGGGCGCTCAGATTATTTTGATCCAAGAGCTGTTTGAAGCCCCCTATTTCTGCATCGATCAAAGCCCGGAGCACTTTGCCCTGGCCCAGGAAGTGGACAACAGCCCGCTGATCGCCCATTTTCAGGCCCTGGCCAAAGAGCTGGAAGTGGTGCTGCCGCTCAGCTTCTTTGAGCGTGCCGGCAACGCCTATTACAACTCCCTGGTGGTGATCGACGCCGACGGCAGCCTGCTGGACTTGTACCGCAAGACCCACATTCCCAACGGCCCCGGCTACCAGGAAAAGCAGTTTTTCACGCCCGGCGACACCGGCTTCAAGGTATGGCAGACCCGCTATGCCAAAATCGGCGTGGGCATCTGCTGGGATCAGTGGTTCCCGGAAACCGCCCGCAGCCTGGCGCTGCTGGGGGCTGAGCTGATTTTCTTCCCCACCGCCATCGGCTCCGAGCCCCAGGATGCCAGCATCAACAGCCAGCCCCACTGGACCCGCACCCAGCAGGGCCATGCCGCCGCCAACCTGGTTCCGGTGATCGCCTCCAACCGCATCGGCACCGAGCAGAGCAAATACCACGACAATCTGGAAATCACCTTCTACGGCTCCTCCTTTATTGCCGATGAGTTCGGTGAGCTGGTGCAGCAGGCGGACAAGACCTCCGAGTGCGTGCTGGTGCACCGCTTTGACCTGGCGGAAATTGCCAAAACCCGCGCCAGCTGGGGTCTGTTCCGGGACCGCCGTCCGGCCATGTACCAGACCCTGCTGACCTCCGACGGCAAACTGCCCGGAGGCCGCTGATGAACGCACTCAAGGGCTTTTACATGCCCGCCGAGTGGGCGCCCCAGCAGGCGGTGTGGATGATCTGGCCCCACCGCCCGGACAACTGGCGAGAGCACGGTGCGCCGGCACAGGCCACCTTTGCCAGGCTGGCCGAGGCCATCTCGGCGGTGACCCCGGTATACATGGCGGTGCCCGCGGCGGACATGGACCAGGCCAGCGCCACCATGCCGGCGGCGGTGACCCTGGTAGAGATTGACAGCGATGATGCCTGGGCCAGAGACACCGGCCCCACCGTAGTGGTCGATGGCCAGGGCGGCATCAAGGGCATTGACTGGCGCTTCAACGCCTGGGGCGGCGACCACGGCGGCCTTTATGCGCCCTGGGACCGGGATCAGGCCATGGCGCAAGCCATGCTGGCCCAACACCAGATACCGGCGGTAGAAAGCCCGCTGGTACTGGAAGGCGGCTCCATTCACGTGGACGGCGAAGGCACTTTGCTTACCACCAAGGAGTGCCTGCTCAATGCCAACCGCAACCCGCACCTCAGCCAGGCCGAGATCGAGCAGCACCTGCGCGACACCCTGGGAGTCACCACCTTTATCTGGCTGGATGAAGGGGTGTACATGGACGAAACCGACGGCCATATCGACAACATGGCCTGTTTTGCCCGCCCGGGTGAGGTGATTCTGCACGGCTGCGACGACCCGCTGGATCCGCAGTATGTACGCACCCAGGCTGCCTTTGAGGTGCTGAGCTCGGCGGTGGACGCCAGAGGCCGCAAGCTTAAAGTCTGGCTGCTGCCTCAACCCGGTCCGTTGTATATCAGTGAGCAGGAAGCCGCCGGCATTGCCAGTGGCAGTGGCGTGCCGCGCCCGGCGGGTGAGCGGCTGGCGGCTTCCTACGTGAACTTTCTTATCACCAACGGCCGGCTGCTGTTTCCGCTGCTGGATCCGCGCACCGACGGTGAGGCGAAATCACGGCTGGAAACCATCTTTCCGGAGCTGGAAGTGGTGGGCATACCGGCGCGGGAAATTCTGCTCGGCGGCGGCAATATTCACTGTATTACCCAGCAGATACCAGCGGCATAAACGCTGGCTGACGCGTTCAAAACCGGGGTTCACAGACCCCGGTTTTTTTATTGGCCGAAACGGCTTAATGCAAAGGGGCTCAGATCAAAGCCCGGCTCGCCGTCGAGCATCCAGTGAGCAAACACCTCGCCCAGTACCCCGGCAAACTTGAAGCCGTGCCCGGAGCAGGCGCTGGCATAAAACACGCGATCCAGCTCGGGATGCCGGTCCAGAATAAAGTGCTCGTCCGGCGTGCGCAGGTAGTGGCACACCTTGCCCTCCAGCCACTCTCCCACTCCCGGCAGATAGGTCCGCACAAAGGCATCCAGCTCCGCCCTGTCTTCTGCATAAAAACCAAAGGGAGCCAGGGGTTCTCCCGGCGCCAGTGGCTGGCCGGCGTCGTGCCGGCCAATTTTAAGCCCTTCGCCGCTCAGGGTGGGAAAGCCGTAGTAGATGGCATCGTTGAGCACCGCGGAAAAGCCGGGAAAGACCCCGAGTCCGTAGCGCCCGGCATCGGCCTGGTACCAGGCAAAGGTCTTGCGTACCCGTTGCACCGGCAACACCAGCCCCAGTGACGCCATCAGGGGCGCCACCCGTTGTCCGGCACACACCAGTACCCGGCCGGCGGTGACCCGTCCGCCATCGGCCAGCGCCGCTTCCACCCCGCCGGACACCGCACGCAGCCCGGTGACGGTGCGCCCGCCCAGCAGCCGTGCCCCGTGTGCAGTGCCCAGGCGGTGCCAGGCCCGCAATGCCTGCTCGCAATAAAGCACACCGGCACCGGGTTCAAAGCCACCCACCAGGTCGGCAGGCAGGTGCCAGCCCGGCCAGCGGGCGGTGATGCCGGCCGCACTTTCCAGCTCCAGAGCCAGCGAGTACTCGGCGGCACTGCGTTCCACCTGGGCCAGAAAAGGACTATCGGCCACGCCCAGGTTGAGCACCCCACAGGGCTCGAACAAGCGCTCACCACTCAGTTGCTCCAGCTCGGTCCACAAGGTTTTCGCCCGCAGCAGCAGCGGAATATAGGCGGCGCCCTCACCATAGGCGGTACGGGTCAGCCGGGTGCTGCCGTGGTGGGAGCCCAGTGCATGGGGCGGATGCCCCTCGTCGAGCAGGAGCACCCGGGCCCCCCGGCGGGCCGCGTAAAAGCCCGCCGCCATGCCGACCGAGCCGGCGCCGATAATGAGAATGTCTGCATCCATGGTGGCGTTTACCTTGTTCGAACAGGGCCAAAACAATCGGGGCGCCGGCCTTTGGCCACGGCGCCCCGTGATTAAGAAAACGGCAGCATCACACTGCCGGCTTGAGTATCAGGCCTGCTCGGGCTTGGGATGCTTGGCGGCGGTTTCCTTGATCAGGGTCTGCAGCTCGCCCTGCTGGAACATCTCGATGATGATGTCGCAGCCGCCGATCAGCTCCCCTTCCACCCACAGCTGGGGAAAGGTCGGCCAGTTGGCGTATTTGGGCAGCTCGGCGCGGATCTCGGGGTTTTGCAGAATATCCACGTAGGCAAAAGGTTCACCGCAGTTCATCAGGGCCTGGGACGCCTGGGCGGAAAAACCGCAGCTCGGAAACTTGGGCGAGCCCTTCATGTACAGCAGAATGGGGTTTTCACTGATCTGGGTTTTGATTTTTTCAATGGTGTCCATGACCACCTCGGACAAAGTTGCTAAAGGCTTCATTCTACTGCATCCCTTCCCGGTCTCAAGGGCCGCAACCGATTAATTGCGGACACGGATCCCCCCCGCCGGTACCCGCACAAAAGCTGTTGTTGTTTCGTTCGCGGGCAAACTGTTACAATTCTGTCAGCAGTTTAGCGGTCTGCGACTAAGCTGATTGAAGTCGTAACCGTCATATCAAGAAGCAAGCAGCAATGTCTTCGCCGGTTTCAAACGGCGCATAATAATGGAGAATTGAACATGGCTTTTGAACTTCCCGCACTGCCTTATGCCAAGAATGCCCTGGAACCCCATATCTCCCAGGAAACCCTGGAATATCACCACGGCAAACACCACAACACCTATGTGGTTAACCTGAACAACCTGGTTCCCGGCACCGAATTCGAAGGCAAGTCCCTGGAAGACATCATCAAGACTTCTTCCGGCGGCATCTTCAACAACGCCGCTCAGGTCTGGAACCACACCTTCTACTGGCACTGCCTGTCTCCCAACGGCGGCGGTGAGCCCACCGGTGCCCTGGCCGATGCCATCAAGGCGGCGTTCGGTTCTTTCGACGCCTTCAAGGAAGAGTTCACCAAGTCTGCCGTGACCAACTTCGGCTCCGGCTGGACCTGGCTGGTGAAAAAGGCTGACGGCACCGTGGGCCTGGTAAACACCTCCAACGCCGGCTGCCCGCTGACCGAAGCCGGTCTGACTCCCCTGCTGACCTGCGATGTGTGGGAGCACGCTTACTACATCGACTACCGCAACGTACGTCCCGACTATGTGAAAGCCTTCTGGGCCCTGGTCAACTGGGACTTCGTAGCAGAAAACTTCGCCAAGTAAGTTTTTATCTGCTGAAAACACCCCGGCTCGCCGGGGTGTTTTTGTTATTGGGGCTTTTTTAATCAAGCTCCCTGAGTGTAAAATGCGCCCTTTCCTGTGTTTGTCCGTCAAAGTGAGTCCATTCTAGTGAGTATGTCTGTTCCCCGTATCGGCTTTGTGTCTCTCGGCTGCCCGAAAAACCTGGTCGACTCCGAGCGTATTCTGACCCAGCTGCGTATCGAAGGTTACGACGTGGTGCCTTCCTACGATGATGCCGATATGGTGATCGTCAATACCTGTGGTTTTATCGACAGCGCCGTACAGGAATCTCTGGAAGCCATCGGCGAGGCCCTCAACGAAAACGGCAAGGTGATCGTCACCGGCTGCCTGGGCGCCAAGGAAGATCAGATCCGTGAAGTGCACCCCAAGGTGCTGGAAATCACCGGCCCCCATTCCTACGAGCAGGTACTGGAGCATGTACACCGCTATGTGCCGCGCCCGGAATACAACCCCTTCGTCAACCTGGTGCCCGAGCAGGGCGTCAAACTGACCCCCAAGCACTACGCCTACCTGAAGATCTCCGAAGGCTGCAACCACAAGTGCACCTTCTGCATTATTCCGTCCATGCGGGGCGATCTGGACAGCCGTCCCATCGGTGACGTGCTGGCCGAAGCGGGCCGGCTGGCGGACGCCGGCGTGAAAGAGCTGCTGGTGATCTCCCAGGACACTTCCGCCTACGGGGTGGATGTGAAGCACAAAACCGGTTTTGCCAGCGGCATGCCGGTGAAGACCCACATTCAGGCCCTGTGTGAAGAGCTGGGCAAAATGGGCGTGTGGGTGCGCCTGCATTACGTTTACCCCTACCCGCACGTGGACGACCTTATTCCGCTGATGCGTGACGGCAAGATCCTGCCCTACCTGGATATTCCGCTGCAGCACGCCAGCCCGCGCATTCTCAAGCTGATGAAGCGCCCCGGCGCGGTGGAGCGCACCCTGGAGCGCATTCGCCGCTGGCGGGAAATCTGCCCCGAGCTGACCATTCGCTCCACCTTTATTGTGGGCTTTCCCGGTGAGACCGAGGAAGACTTTCAAATGCTGCTCGACTTTATCGAGCAGGCCGAGCTGGATCGGGTGGGCTGCTTTACCTATAGCCCGGTGGAAGGCGCCCGCGCCAACGAGCTGGCGGATCCGGTGCCGGAAGACGTCAAGCAGGAACGCTACGAGCGCTTTATGGCGCTGCAGCAGCAGATTTCCACCCGTCGCCTGGCCCAAAAGGTGGGCAAGACCATACAGGTACTGATCGACGAGGTGGATGAGGAAGGTGCCATCGGCCGCTCCAGCGCCGATGCCCCGGAAATCGACGGCATGGTCTATCTGAACGGTGAAACCGGCCTCAAGCCCGGCGACATGGTCAATGTGACCGTCACCCACTCCGACGAGTACGACCTCTGGGCCGAGCTGGCCTGACGTAGACGGATCACTCCCACGCAGCCATGCCTTATTGGTCACTCCTGCCTTCGCGAGCATGACGAAAGAGAGATTTAAGCCCCGGCAACGGGGCTTTTTTGTACCCCGCCGTGTCGTCAATTCATTTCATTTGTTGTTTAGCTACAGTTTTTTTGGCTTTTTTTTCGCCCGCCAAGTAATTTTTTCAGAATTTTCTCATACTTTGGTATGGCAGGGCTCTTACCCCAGGGGCTGGTGCTGTATAGTGTATCCTGTTGTTTTTCATCATTCGGGCCGGGTTCTCCCCGCCTTACTGAGCCGGAAGTTCAGATGAATACCTTGGAAAAAATTACCAAAAATCTCGACAGTTTCAGCAAGTCTGAACGCAAGGTGGCAGAAGTGATCCTCTCCTCGCCCCAAACTGCCATTCATTCCAGCATCGCGGCGCTGGCCAAACTGGCGGACGTCAGTGAGCCCACCGTCAATCGCTTCTGCCGTCGTCTCGATACCAAGGGTTTTCCCGACTTCAAGCTGCACCTGGCCCAGAGCCTGGCCAACGGTACCCCCTATGTAAACCGGCACGTGGAAGAGGACGACGGTCCCGAGTCCTATACCGCCAAGATCTTCGAGTCCAGCATGGCCTGCCTCGATTCCGCCCGGCACAGCCTGGATCCCCAGGCGGTGAACCGCTGCGTCGACATTCTCACCCAGGCGCGCAAGCTGTCGTTCTTTGGCCTGGGCGCCTCCTCCGCCGTGGCCCACGACGCCATGAACAAATTCTTCCGCTTCAATGTGCCGGTGCTGTGCTTTGATGACGTGGTGATGATGCGCATGAGCTGCATCGCCAGCTCCGAAGGGGATGTGGTGGTGTTGATCTCCCACACCGGCCGCACCAAGGCGCTGGTGGAAATCGCCCAGCTGGCCCGGCAGAACGACGCCGTGGTGATTGGCCTGACCGCCAAGGACTCCCCCCTCGCCCGGGAGTGCAGCGTGGTGCTGTCGATGGACGTGCCGGAAGACACCGACGTCTACCTGCCCATGGCTTCCCGCCTGGCCCAGATGGTGCTGATCGACGTACTCGCCACCGGTTTTATTCTGCGCCGGGGCGCCCGCTTTCGGGAAAACCTGAAAAAGGTAAAGGAAGGCATCAAGAATTCCCGCTTCGACGGGCCCCATTACTGACGCTGCCTTTGGTTAGGTGGGCCGGGCATCTCGCCCGGCCGGCAAGCCGCCCCCCATGTTAATTCGCGGTAGAAAATGTTACAGCGAAACCGCCACAATATATCGCCAGGCTGAGCACAATAAATAATCAGCTTGTACTGCCGGTCGTTTTCATGTCGTACAGCAATGGCAAATTTAATCTAACTTTTTCTTTTCTTTCATCAACTTGCCATAATTCATCCGCTGCATATCCCGACCTATTACGGCTGTCCTTGACCTCGATCAAGCCCGTATGAAAACCCCGGCATTTTTGTGATCCCGTCTACACTTTTACAATGGCTTCGGTTATCATCGATAACAATTTCATAAACCAAGGATGAAGTGTCGGACCGTGAGCAGCCCCTGGCCTTTCCATTATTCGTCAGTTTCGGCCCTGAATATGGTCATCTCCTCAGTGACTGCCGACACTTGCCCGCTTCTTCCGCATCAGCGTCCCCCTGGTCTGATGCACAATACTGTTTTTTCTGTCGTATTCATTCTTTCTTCCAATTGGAGTCTCTCATGTTAAGACGCACCAAGATCGTAACCACCCTGGGCCCGGCCACCGACCGCGACAACAACCTCGAAGGCATCATTGCCGCCGGCGCCAACGTAGTTCGCATGAACTTCTCCCATGGTACCCCGGAAGATCACATGAACCGCGCCAACCAGGTGCGCGCCATTGCCAAGAAACTGGGCAAGCACGTGGCCATTCTCGGTGACCTGCAGGGTCCGAAGATCCGCGTGTCCACCTTCAAGGACGGCAAAATCCAGCTCAACCTTGGCGACAAGTTCGTGCTGGACGCCGATTTGCCCAAGGGCGAAGGCAACCAGGAAAGCGTGGGTATCGACTACAAAGAACTGCCCCGGGACGTGAAAAACGGCGACATCCTGCTGCTGGATGACGGCCGGGTACAACTGCGCGTGGAAGGCGTGGAAGGCAACAAGGTCCTGACCGAAGTCACCGTGGCCGGCCCCCTGTCCAACAACAAGGGCATCAACAAGAAAGGCGGCGGTCTGTCCGCGCCGGCCCTGACCGACAAGGACAAGGAAGACATCAAGACCGCCGCCAAGATCGGCGTGGATTACCTGGCCGTGTCCTTTCCCCGCACCGGTGAAGACATGCGCATTGCCCGCGAACTGGCTCGCGCCGCCGGCAGCAACGCCAAGATGGTGGCCAAGGTAGAGCGCGCCGAGGCCGTGGCCACCGACGCCGCCATGGAAGACGTGGTACTGGCCTCCGACGCCGTGATGGTCGCCCGGGGTGACCTGGGTGTGGAAATCGGTGACCCCGAGCTGGTGGGTGTGCAGAAGAAGCTGATCCGCACCAGCCGCCGCCTGAACCGCGTAGTGATCACCGCCACCCAGATGATGGAGTCCATGATCACCGCGCCGCTGCCCACCCGTGCCGAAGTCATGGACGTGGCCAACGCCGTGCTCGACGGCACCGACGCGGTGATGCTGTCTGCCGAAACCGCTGCCGGCCAGTTCCCGGTTGAAACCGTCAAGGCCATGGCCGAAGTGTGTCTGGGCGCCGAAAAGCACCCCAGCATCAATGTCTCCAACCACCGCATGAACTTTACCTTCACCTCGGTGGAAGAGACCGTGGCCATGTCCACCATGTATGCCGCCAACCACCTGCAGGGTGTCAAGGCCATCGTGGCGCTGACCCACTCCGGCACCACCCCGCTGCTGCTGTCCCGCATCAGCTCTGGTCTGCCGATCTTCGCCCTGTCCCAGGAAGAAAAAACCCTGTCCTGGGCCAACCTGTACCGTGGTGTAACGCCAGTGTACTTCAAGGCCGACGAGAGCAAGAACATCTCCGAAATCTGCCGTGAGGCCATCGCCACCCTGAAGCAGTCCGGCCACGTCAGCAGCGGCGACCTGGTCCTGCTGACCCACGGCGACATGATGGAAGTGGTGGGCAGCACCAACACCTGCAAGATCCTCACCGTCGAGTAAGCCGCTCTTACTCCACCGACAGCAAAAGGCCGGGCATATTGCCCGGCCTTTTTGTGCCCCGTTTGCGCTGGTTATTGCACCAGGGCCACCACCTCCCGCGTCAGCCGGGCAATCTCCTCCCAGTGACCGGCCCTGATCAGCGACGGGTCCACCATCCAGGAGCCGCCGCAGGCGATCACCCCGGGCAGGGCCAGATACTCCCGAATATTGTCGGCATTGATGCCACCGGTGGGCATCAGGCTGAGCTGATCAAAGGGGCCCAGCAACGCCTGGATCATCCTGATGCCGCCGGAGGCCTCCGCCGGAAAGAACTTGAGTGTGGTCAGCCCCATTTCCAGCGCCGCTTCAATGGTACTGGGATTGTTGACGCCGGGAATAATGGGCAGCCCCAGCTCCCGGCAGGCGTTCACCGTGTTGGGGTTGAACCCCGGCGACACCACAAAGTCCGCGCCGGCCGCCTGCGCCGCCTGGGCCTGCGCCCGGCTCAGCACAGTACCGGCGCCAATCAGCATCTCGGGGTGGGCTCGGCGCAGCAGCCGAATGGCGGCGACGGCGGCGGTGGAGCGAAAGGTAATCTCTGCCGCCGGCAGGCCGTTGTCGGCCAGTACCCGGCCCAGGGGCAAAATGGCGTCGGCCTGCTCCAGGGTAATGACCGGCAGAATTTTCAGGTGTGCAAGGCGTTCAGTGAGTAAGATCATGTCGGTACGCAGTGAATCCCATAAACAGAGCTGCAGGCCGGGCCCGTGCCCGGCCTGCAGCATAACAGCGCTCAGGCCGCATTGCTCTTTTTCCCCTGCCGGCGGCTGAGCACACCGGGGGCGAAACTGTCCACGGCAATGGCCTGCCGGCGCAGCTCGTCCGCTTCCCGTAACCGGTGCGCTTCGGTCTCGGTGATCACCCCCGCCTGCTGGGCTCGCTCAAGCAATGCCGGCAAGGCCAGTTTGGCAGGCAGAACACCGTCTTTCTGTGCCCGTACCATTTTCTTTTCCACCTCCTGCACGGCGACCATGGCGTTAAAGGCGGCCTCCAGTTCACCCAGCCCCGGCTCGTCTGCCGGCGGCAGGTAACACAGCGCCGAAAGCCGGTCACGCACGCCGCCGGGGGTCATCAGCTGCCGGCAAATAGCGTGCACCTCCCTGTCCGCCGGCATACGATAGCGGTTGCCGAGGGGAAAGATCAGCGCCTTCAGACTCCAGGCCACCGGCCGGTTGGGAAAGTTCTGCAAAAAGCCGGTGAGGGCCTCGCCAATCGAATGCAGGTTGCGGCTCACCGCATAATGCACAAAGGGCAACTCCTCGGCGGGACGGCCGTTGTCCTCAAAGTACTTGAGGGTGGCGCTGGCCAGGTACAGGTGGCTGAGCACGTCCCCCAGCCGGGCCGACAGCATCTCCTTGCGCTTGAGCTCCCCTCCCAGCATCAACATCGACACATCGGCGCACAGGGCCAGGGCCCGGCTCATGCGACTGAGCTGGCGGTAATAGCGGGCGGTGTCGCCGGATACCGGCGAGCCATTGAAGCGAGCCCCGGTCAGCCCTTGCCAGAGTGCACCCAGGGCGTTGCCGGTGGCAAAACCGAGGTGGCGGAACAGCAGGCGATCAAACTCCGCCAGGCCGGCCTGCTCGTCGGGATTGGCGGCAGCCTCCATTTCCTTCAGCACATAAGGGTGACAGCGCGTGGCGCCCTGGCCGAAAATCATCAGGTTGCGGGTCAGAATGTTGGCCCCTTCCACGGTAATGGCGATGGGCATGCCCATGTAATTGTGGGCCAGGTAGTTTTTCGGGCCCATCTGAATGGCCTTGCCGGCATGCACGTCCATGGCGTCGTTCATCACAGTGCGCGCCATTTCGGTCATGTGATACTTGGAGATGGCGGTGACGATGGCCGGGCTTTCATTCAGATCCAGGGCCCGGGTGGTCAGTCGCCGGGTGGCCTCCAGCTGGTAGGTCAGGCCGCCAATGCGGGCCAGGGCTTCCTGCACCCCTTCAAAGCGACCGATGGACAGGCCGAACTGCTTGCGTACCACGGCGTAAGCACTGGTGCTGCGGGTGGCCAGGTGGCCACTGGCGGTGCCCAGCGCCGGCAGCGAAATACCCCGCCCCGCCGACAGACATTCCACCAGCATGCGCCAGCCGCGCCCGGCGTAAGCGGGGCCGCCGATGATCCAGTCGAGGGGAATAAACACCTCCTTGCCTTGAGTGGTACCGTTTAAAAACGCCAGACCCATGGGCAGGTGACGGTCTCCGATGTTAACTCCGGGGTGGGAAGTGGGGATCAAGGCACAGGTAATGCCGAGCGCCTCGGTATCGCCCAGCAAATGGTCGGGATCGTACAGCTTGAATGCCAGCCCCAGCACGGTCGCCCGCGGGGCCAGGGTGATGTAGCGCTTGTCCCAGTTAAGCCGCAGCCCCAGCACCTGTTCGCCTTCAAACTCGCCCATGCACACCACGCCGCTGTCGGGGATGGAGCCGGCATCGGAGCCCGCCTCGGGCCCGGTCAGAGCAAAACAGGGGATTTCGGCACCGCTGGCGAGCCCCGGCAACCAGCGCTGTTTCTGAGCTTCGGTGCCGTAGTGCATCAGCAGCTCGCCCGGCCCCAAGGAATTGGGCACCATGACGGTCACCGAGGCACTGGTACTGCGGCTGGCAATGCGCGCCACTATGGTGGAGTTGGCAAAGGCGGAAAAATTCAGCCCGCCGTAAGACTCGGGAATGATCAGCGAGAAAAAACCGTTGTTACGCAGATAATCCCACACCGGCTCGGGCAGCTCCCGCTCCTCGCTGACAATCCGGTAATCGTCCAGCATGGCCAGCAGGGTTTCCACCTCGTTGTCGAGAAAGGACTGCTCCCGCTCGCTCAGTCGGGCCGGGCCGTAAGACAGCAGCCTGCTCCAGTCGGGCCGGCCGCTGAACAGCTCGCCGTCCCACCACACCGAGCCGGCCTCCATGGCTTCACGCTCGGTTGCCGACAGCGGAGGCAACACCTTTTTGAAGGTGGCAAAGGCCGGGGCGCTTATCCACTTTCTGCGTAAACTCATCATGACCTCCTCAACCGCCTGGTTGTATCAATCGGTGCGGGCTTCCATGCCGCTGGCCAGGTAGGGAATGACCTTGCGTACCAGGCCTTCCACGTCGATATCTTCATTAAAATCATTTCTGGCAATGTCCCTGAGCGCCTCGCTGGAGGCCATGGTGAACACCACGGTACCCAGGGTGAAATGCAACCGCCAGAACAGCTCGGCGGAAGACAATGCCGGTGCCGCCCGCCGAATACACTGGGAAAAACGGGCAACCACCTCACCATAGTGGTTGATAATAAACCAGCGCAAAAAGCCCTGGTTGTCCATGTAGCCGCCCCCCAGCAACTGCAAAAAGATCGCGGGGCCACGCGGTCGCACCCGGGTCAGTGCCATCAGGGGCGCCACAAAACAGTCAAACACCTGCTTTACGCTGATCTGCGGTTGCGCCAGCAGCCGTACCAGGGCCTCATCCAGTTGTGGCATAAACAGGCCGAGATACCTGTCCATCACCGCCTTGATCAGATCCTTGCGCGAGCCAAAATGATAGTTGACCGCGGCCAGGTTCACACCGGCGGCAGTGGTGATCACCCTGAGAGAGGTATCGCTGAACCCCTGTTCGGCAAACAGCAGCTCGGCGGCATCCAGTATTTTTTGCTTGGTATCCCTGCGGGTCATCCGCCACCCCGGCCAGATTAAAACACTTGTTTAAAATCTATGTTTGAGCCCGGTGGCTGTCAAGGCAAAAACCGGCGAACATTTTTTGTTCGTTTTTTTGTGGTGGGCGGGAACCTTTTGGCGGCGGGGCGTTCATACTTAGTGCCACTGCAATTAAGCACTAAGCCTTGGCCCAGCGTCTTCGCTGGGCATTTTTTTAAGCGGCTTTATTGGGGTACACTGACGCCATTCGTTATCTACTCCGTTCATCATGAGCCTGAAAGACGCCCCCGCCCACATTCAACTGGCCGTTGACCTCATTGAACTGCTTGAACTCAACCAGGTAACGCCCGAGCTGGCCCTGGCCGCCCTGGCCATGGTGACCCGGGATTTTGAGCGCAAGCTGGCCGAGCAGCAGGCGGATGACAACGGCTGACGGCATGGCCGTGCCCACATAAAAACGCCCCGGACCGGGGCGTTTTGCTTACTGCTCTTCTTCCAGGTAGGCGTAGCCTTCCAGCCCCGCGGACAACTCCTTCAGCAGCAGCGCCCGGGTTTCCTCATCCAGATCCGGGTGACTGGCCTGCAGCTCGTACTGGGCGTTGATCACCGAGGGATCGATGTCCACATAGCGCAGCAGCTCGGCCACGTTGCTGCCTTCCTTGATGTTGGTGATCTGCGCCTGGCCGTGCTCGTCCAGCACCACTTCGGCACTGTGGGTGTCACCAAACAGGTTGTGCATGTCACCCAGAATTTCCTGATAGGCCCCCACCAGGAAGAACCCCAAATACTGGGGCTGGCCGGGCACGAACTCGGGCATGGGCAGGGTGGTTTCCACGCCCTGACCGTCCACGTACTGATCGATGGCACCATCTGAATCGCAGGTAATGTCGAGGATCACCGCCCGGCGGCTGGGAGGCCGGTCGAGGCCGTCCAGGGGCAGCACCGGAAAGATCTGATCGATGCCCCAGGCGTCAGGCAGCGACTGGAACAGGGAGAAGTTAACAAAGCACTTGTCCGCCAGTTTCTCGTTCAGCTCGTCCATAATGGGCCGGTGTGCCCGGTTCACCGGATCCAGCTTCGCCTTGATGCCCAGACAAATGTTGAGGTGCACTTCTTCCGCCCAGGCCCTGTCTTCCAGGGTCA
Source organism: Oceanimonas sp. GK1 (assembly GCF_000243075.1). Classification (NCBI taxonomy): domain Bacteria; kingdom Pseudomonadati; phylum Pseudomonadota; class Gammaproteobacteria; order Aeromonadales; family Aeromonadaceae; genus Oceanimonas; species Oceanimonas sp. GK1. Next base: position 2,389,343 of record NC_016745.1, read on the forward strand.
TCAGGCCCATGTTGTACTGCTCGTGCACATCGGCCAGCTCCGCCACGGTATCGTGGTAAATTTCCAGCAGGGGGGGATCGTCCCGGCACAGGTCTTCCCAGGTTTCCCACATGTTGCCAAGCAAAAAGGGCGCGTCCTCGGCCGGCGCCGCCGGCTTGGTGCTCTGGGCCGATTCAATGCTGATCACATTGGCCACCAGCATGGCATGGTGGGCGGTAATGGCCCGGCCCGACTCGCTGATGATACGCGGATGAGGCAGATCGTATTCCCGGCACACGTTGCCGATGCCCCACACCACGTTGTTGGCATATTCCCGCAGGTTGTAGTTGGCGGAGCAGTAACTTTGCGAGCGGGTGCCCTCATAGTCCACGCCCAGGCCGCCACCCACGTCCACAATGTTGACCGGCACATTCAGCCGGCGCAGCTCGGCGTAAAAGCGGCCGCACTCGCGAATGCCCTTCTGAATGTCGCGAATATTGGCGATCTGGGAGCCCAAGTGGAAGTGCAGCAGCTGCAGCCAGTCGATACAGCCGGCGTCCTTCAGCTGGTTTACCAGGCTCAGCACCTGGGTGGCGCTCAGGCCAAACTTCGACTTTTCGCCACCACTCGACTGCCACTTGCCGGCCCCCTGGGACGCCAGCCGGGCACGCACACCCAGGCGGGGCGTGACCTTGAGCTTGGCCGCCTCTTCCATCACCAGCGCCAGCTCGGAAAGCTTTTCGATGACGATGTAGACCTGATGGCCCATCTTGGTGCCGAGCAGGGCCAGGCGTACGTATTCCTTGTCCTTGTAGCCGTTGCACACGATCACCGATTCGGTCTCGTGGGTATGGGCCAGCACCGCCAGCAGCTCGGGCTTGGAGCCCGCTTCCAGGCCCAGCCGGGGCTTGTCCTTGTAGGCCTTGGTAACGGCATCAAGCACGCCGCGCTGCTGGTTGACCTTGATCGGATACACGGTCAGGTAATCACCCTCGTAACCGTAATCTTCAATGGCGCCGTTAAAGGCGTTGAACAGGGCATCGATGCGGCTTTTGATGATATCGGGAAAACGCAGCAATACCGGGGCGGCATACCCCTCGGCCTTGAGCTGCTCCACCACCTCTGCCAATACCACTTTCGCCTCGGGCCGGGTCTTGTCGGGCGTTACACAAACCCGTCCCTGCTCGTCAAGATGAAAAAAACCGGCGCCCCAGTAAGGCAGGTTATACACCTTGAGCGCATCGTTTGCGGACCATTCAGCCATGCTCTTTGTCCCCTTGTCAGTTCAGGGTCACGGAAAATCCGGGCCTGGGGCCCGGTGCGATCTTAATTCGATTTTTCGTCAGTATAAGGCAAACCATGCTGCCCTATCGGGTAAACGCAGTCCATTCGGCGACGGAAAAACATCGGGGGGCGAGTGTACAATCCATGCCGGACGCTGGCCAGTACTGATCCCGCCCCGGCCGGAATTTTATTGGCGCGCCAGCCGCTCCAGCAGCAGGCCATGCTGATACAGAAAATGCTGTCCGCAACTGAATCCCATTGAATAATCCTGATCCAGCTGTGCCCGGGTCGAGCCCAGTACCCGGCTGTGCAGCGGGGCCGGCGGCACAATCTCGAACACCCGCACATTCTCCGGTGGTTGGGCCATAAAACAACGGGCCTGATCACAGCAACGCTGATAGGCCCGCACAATGGCCAGCAACTCCCCCAGCCGGTCCCGCCCCAGCCAGCCTTCCAGCCGCCGGGTCCAACTCAGGGAAAAACGCATGTTACCGGGCTGGGTACGGATCACCACCAGAACGCCGGCGCCCCGGTGCCAGGCCTCCCGTACCGGTATGGCGTCGGCCACGCCGCCGTCCAGATAGCGCTCGCCCTGCCATTCGACCCCGGCCCGGTAGAACAGCGGAATGGCACTGGAGGCCTTGAGCCCCAGCAGCCAGTCGGTGTCGGCCGGATGAAAATAGTGAGGCAGGTGATCCCGCGCCCGGGTACTGCAGAACAACAGCTCCCGCCGGCCCAGCCGCCGATGCCCGGTAACCACGTCCAGCGGCAACTCGTGACGCAGCACCTCGAAATACCAGTCCAGATCCACCAGATCTCCCCCCCGGGCAAAATGCAGCGGACGAAAGAAATCGGAACGGGTGGTGTAGTCGGTGATCACTTCTCGGGCAAAACCGCGGCTGTGGCACACATAGGCGGATAAATTCTGAGCGCCGGCAGAGGAGCCGATAAAGAGATCGAAGGGGTCAAAGTCCGCCGCCATAAACGCGTCCAGCACACCGGCGGTAAAAATGCCGCGCTGGCCTCCCCCTTCGCAGATCAGGGCCAGCCGGCCCCGTTCCGGCTCGCTGCCGGGAGGAGTCGAAGGCGCACTGTTCGTGAATGCCGTTTGCCTTAACATGGACAACCCTGTCATCAAATCATCATGGCGACGCCATGGTGGCGTCATGGGCCCTGCCTAGGCTGAGCTCAGTGCTAGTCAAGGAGCCCGCCATGTTCTCTGTAGACACCCTGGCCGCCGAGTTTCTGCCCCGGTGGCAACATGTGCCCGGTTGCAAGGCGCTGTTGCGTTATCTTTTGCACGAGCAGGCCTTTGCCAACTTCGCCGCCGACTATCCCCATTTACGCGGCCTCGACTTCGTTGAGCAGGTGCTCGAATATTTTCATTTTCACGTGCAGGTACACGAGCAGGAGCTGGAGCATGTTCCGGCCACCGGCCCCGTGGTCATCGTCGCCAATCACCCCATCGGCTCCCTGGACGGCCTGGCCCTGCTGCGGCTGGTGTGCCGGCTGCGCCCGGACACCCGCATCGTGGCCAATCAGTTGCTGGCCCGCATAGAGCCGCTCAGCTCCTTGCTGTTGCCGGTAGACGCCCTGGGGGGCCGCACCGGCCGGGCTCAGCTCGAGGCCCTGCAGCACCATCTGGCAGCCGGTGGCGTGGTCATTATCTTTCCCGCCGGCGAGGTCTCCCGCCTTGGTGCCACCGGAGTGCGTGATGGCCGCTGGCACGCCGGCTTCATCCGCCTGGCCATTCGCGCCCGGGCCGACATCGTGCCCATTCACCTTGAAGGCCGCAACTCCGCTTTCTTTTATTTAAGCTCACTGCTGTGTCGTTCGCTGGGCGGTGTGCTGCTGGTGCGTGAAATGTTTCGCCAGCGCAACCGGCAGATAAGCCTCCGTATCGGCCGACCGATAGCCTGGCAGCACTGCCGTCGCGGCGGCGTCAGTGACAAGGGCCTGGCGATGTTGTTTCGCAGCCACCTGTACCGGCTGGGCAAGGGCAAAAGCGGGTTGTTTGAAACCCAGGTTGCCATCGCACCGCCGGAGCCCCGCCAGGGGCTGAAAAAAGCGGTCGAAAAAGGCGAACTGCTGGGTCGAACCCGGGATGGCAAGGCCATTTACCTGACCAAACGGGATCCGTCGGGACATTGCGTGATCCTGCGGGAAATCGGCCGGCTGCGGGAGCTGGCCTTTCGCGCCGTGGGGGAAGGCACCGGCAAGCGCCGGGATCTGGACCCGTTTGATGATGACTATTACCAGTTGCTGCTGTGGGATCCGCAAGAGCTGGAAGTGATCGGTGCCTACCGTTTCGTTCCTGCCGCCCGGCAACTGAAACGCCGCGGGGTCGAAGGGCTGTACACCCATCAGCTGTTTGAGTTCGATGAATCCATGGCGCCCTTTCTTGAGCAGGGCATCGAGCTGGGTCGCAGCTTTATTCAGCCCGCCTACCAGGGGCGGCGCAGCCTGGATTACCTGTGGTTCGGCATCGGGGCCTTTCTGGCCCGGCATCCGCAATATCGCTACCTGTTTGGTCCTGTGTCCCTCAGCGCCGCCCTGCCGGTGACCGCCCGGGATCTGCTGGTGGCCTTTTACCGGCTGTATTTCTCGCAGCCCACCGTCCTGGCCCGTTCGCGGCGGCCGTTACCGGCCAGCCCCAACCACCTGCTGAATGCCTTTGCGGGCAATGACTACCGGGCAGATCTGCAACGGCTGAAGCAGCGCCTGGACCATCTGGGGGTGGCCATTCCCACCCTGTACAAGCAGTATGCCGAGTTGTGCGAGCCGGGTGGGGTACAGTTTGTGGACTTTGGTACGGATCCGGATTTTGCCGATTGCGTCGACGGCCTGGTCGTGGTGGATCTGGCCCGGCTCAAGCCGGAACGGTATCGACGCTATATCGCTCCCCATACCGTAGCAGACAGTGAATAAAGACCCTCAGTGATGGCGGTCACTGTGGCCCAGGTCACGCTCGGGCGCGATTTTATCCCGAATACGCTGCTTGATTTCCTTGGCTTCGGGGAAGCCGTGGTCAGCCACCCGGCACCAGATTAGCTCGCCGTCCACCAAGATCTGGAACTGACCCTGGTCACCGGGGATCAGTGCCACCTCGCCCACCTCGTCGGCAAAGGTCGACAGTATTTCCTGCGCCAGCCAGCCGGAGCGCAGCAACCAGCGGCACAGGCTGCAGTAACGTATTTCCACTCTGGGTTTCATCATGCCTCCTTAACGCAAGATGCCGGGCTTGGCCCGGCATCTTGCCACGATATTTATAACCGGTTCAGCGCACCACGCCGCTCAGAAACTCCTGGCGGGTGGCCGGGCGGCTTTTAAAGATGCCTCCCAAAGAGGTGGTGGTGGTATTGCTGGTGGCATCCATCACCCCCCTGGCCTTGACGCAGTAGTGGGTGGCGGTAATGCTCACCGCCACATCGTCCGACTCCAGCAAGGCCTGCAGCGCCACCAGCACCTGCTGGGTCAGCCGCTCCTGCACCTGGGGCCGGCGGGCAAAAAACTGCACGATACGATTGATCTTGGACAGGCCAATCACCTTGCCCCGGGGAATATAGGCCACGGTGGCGGTACCGTCTATGGTCACAAAATGGTGCTCACAGGTACTGGTGAGGGTGATGTCACGCACCTGCACCATTTCGTCCACCTTCATCTTGTTGTCGATCAAGGTGATCTTGGGAAAGTGGGCATAGTCCAGGCCCGAGAAGATTTCACGGACATACATCTTGGCGATGCGCTGGGGGGTTTCGGCCAGGCTGTCATCGTCCAGATCCAGCCCCAGTACGTCCATCACCTGGGTCATCAGGCCGGTGATTTTTTCCTGTTGTTCATCCGTGGTCAGGTTGTGGCTGCGCATCGGGGTTTCCAGGCCCCGGGCTTCCAGGGCCGAGCGGACCCGAATGGCTGCGTCGCTCAATGCGGTCATGATGATCTCCGTGAGAGTATACAATCTCAGGGCATGGTAGTGCATTTGGCCTTTGCTGTGAATGACGGATTAACGCTCGTCCGTGCGCGGGCATGACAATCACCGCCCGAGTCTGAAATAATGAATTCAATCAACACCATCAGGGAGCCATAACATGGCGATTCAAGATTGTTGCAGTCAACCCGGATTACGCCCTTTCGACGATGCACGGGCCGACATGCTGGGCCAGCTCGATGGAGTGGCCGCGGCGGAGCTGGTGTCACTGGAGCAGGCACTCAACCGGGTGCTGGCAGAGCCGGTGATTTCGCCGCTGGATGTTCCCGCCTTTGCCAATTCGGCCATGGACGGTTATGCCCTGCGGGCCGAAGACGCCGGGGCCCAGGGGAGCCTGGAGCTGGTGGGCACCAGCCTGGCCGGCCATCCCTTTAACGGCCAGGTGGCACCAGGCCAGTGCGTGCGCATCATGACCGGCGCCGCCCTGCCCCTGGGCGCCGACAGTGTGGTCATGCAGGAAAACTGCACCTCCGAGCACAACCGGGTGACCGTGCACGGCGAGGTGCAGCCGGGCCAGCATGTGCGCCAGGCCGCGGAAGACCTGGCCCAGGGCGAAACCGTGTTCCAGGCGGGCATGCGCATCAATGCCCGGGTGCTGTCGGTGCTGGCCTCGCTGGGTCTGGAGCAGATATCGGTTCGCCGGCCGCTGCGGGTGGCGCTGCTCTCTACCGGCGACGAGCTCAAGTCCCCCGGCGACCTGCTGGCCCCGGGGGAAATTTACGACTCCAACCGTATTGGCCTGGCCGCCATGCTTTCCCGGCTGGGGGTGGAGGTGACCGACTACGGCATCATCAAAGACGATCCCGAGCTTATTCGCAAGGCGTTTCTAAAGGCGGCGGCCAGCCACGATGCCCTGATCACCTCAGGGGGCGTCTCGGTAGGCGATGCGGATCATACCAAGGTGGTGCTGGAAGACGTGGGCCGCATCGGTTTCTGGAAGCTCGCCATCAAGCCCGGCAAGCCCTTTGCGTTTGGTCATATCGACCGGTGCGCCTTCTTTGGCCTGCCGGGCAACCCGGTGTCGGCGGCGGTCACCTTTCATTTGCTGGTGCGACCGGGGCTGGCCCGGCTGGCCGGCGAGCAGCTGCCCCCTGCCCTCACCCTGCAGGCCACCGCCCTCGTGCCGTTCAAAAAATCCCCCGGACGCATGGACTTTCAGCGCGGCCGGGTAGAGCGCCAGCCCGACGGCAGCCTGGGCGTGGTGCCCGCCGGTGCCCAGAGCTCGGCGGTGTTCAGCGCCATGGCCGAGGCCAACTGCCTGCTGCACCTGGAGCAGGACAGAGGCCGGGTGGAAGCGGGAGAAACCGTGACCCTGGAGCTGATCGACGGACTGTATTGGTAAACCGAGGCGGGGTTGCCGTCATGCCGGGCTCGACCCGGCATCTTTTTACCTCCAAGTCCCATGCAACCAGGATTCCGGCTCAAGGCCGGAATGACACCTATTCAAAACAGGATCAAGTCCCTACCACTTTCTGGCGGCGTCGGTGTCGCTGTCTTTGGCGTCAACCCAGCGTTCGCCGTCGGCGGTACGCTCCTTTTTCCAGAACGGCGCCCGGGTCTTGAGGTAATCCATGATGAAATGGCAGGCGGCAAAGGCCGCTTCCCGGTGCGCACTCGCCACCCCGACGAACACGATTTGATCGCCCAGCTCCAGCGCCCCCACCCGGTGAATGACCCGGCACTCCAGCAGCGGCCAGCGCCCCTGGGCCTCACTCACAATCTGCGCCAGGGCGTGCTCGGTCATGCCCGGGTAATGCTCCAGGGTCATGCCGCTCACCGCGGCCCCCTGGTTCATCTCCCGCACCTTGCCCACAAAGGTGACCACGGCGCCGGTCTGGTGGGACTGGCTCAGGGCGGCGTATTCGGTGGCCAGGCAAAAGTCCTCGGTCTGTACCCGAATCATGTCAGCCTCCGGTGACCGGCGGGAAAAACGCCACTTCGTCACCGTCCTTGAGGGCGGTGCCCGGGGTCGCCACCTCGTGGTTCACCGCCACCAGCAGGCTGTTGTCGGCCAGCACCCGGGCCCAGTTGGCATCACGCCCGGCCAGGTGCTCACGCAGGGCGTTCACATCGGCAAACCCGGCCTGCACCGACAACGCGTCCTCGCCCAGCTGTTCCCGCACACGGGCAAAAAATACGACTTTAATCATACCGCTTTAAACTCCCCGGACTTGCCGCCCCGTTTTTCCAGCAAACGCACCCCCTCGATGCGCATGTCCTTCTGTACCGCCTTGCACATGTCATAAATGGTCAGCGCCGCCACCGAGGCGGCGGTCAGGGCTTCCATTTCCACCCCGGTCTGGCCCGCCAGCTTGCAGTAGCTTTCAATGCGCACCCCGCCCCGCTCGCTGTCGGCCTCAAGCCGGACTTCCACCTTGGACAGCGCCAGCGGGTGGCACAGCGGGATCAGATCGGCGGTTTTCTTCGCCGCCATGATGCCGGCGATGCGGGCGGTGGCGAACACATCCCCCTTGTGATGCCGGCCGTTGACGATAAGCGCCAGGGTTTGCGGTGCCATCAGCACCCAGGCCTCGGCCCGGGCTTCCCGGCTGGTCACCGCCTTGTCGCTCACGTCCACCATGTTGGCCTCGCCCGAGGCGTTGATATGGGTCAGTTCGCTCATGACTTACACCAGATGCTGCACAAAGTTGCAGGGCTTGTGGCGGGCGTCGAGCTGTTCGGCCAGAATGCCATTCCAACCGGTGCGGCAGGCGCCGGTCGAGCCGGGCAGGCAGAACACCGCGGTGCGGTTGGCCAGGCCGCCCAAGGCCCGGCTCTGCACCGTGGAGGTGCCCAGCTCCTGATAGGTGATATGGCGAAACAGTTCGCCGAAGCCGTCGATCACGGTGTCGAGCAGCGGGCCCACCGCTTCCGGGGTGGTATCGCGGCCGGTAAAGCCGGTGCCGCCGGTGATGATCACCACCTGCACCTCGGAACTGGCTATCCAGCGCGACACCAGGGCGCGGATATCGTACTTGTCATCCTTGAGAATGACCTTTTCCGCCAGCCGGTGGCCGGCGGCGGTGATGGCGTCAACCAGAAAACGACCCGAGCTGTCGGTTTCCTCATTCCGGGTGTCGGAGACGGTCAGCACCGCGATGTTCAGGGGCACAAAGGCCTGACTTGCATGACTCATGGCGTCCTCTCTTTATATAAAGATAATACCTGAGCGCATTCTCGCACAGGTCAGCAGGAGATCAATCGTTAAAAAACAAAGCCTGTGGCGATAATGCCACAGGCTCGGGGATAGCGCCCAGTACGGGATCAGAATCCTTCCACGCCACTCATGTCGGGCAGCTGGTGCGCGATGCCCTTGTGGCAGTCGATACAGGTTTTTTCACCGCTGGCCAGGGAGGTGGAATGGGCCTGGGCGGCCCGACTGCCCTGCACGCTGAAGTCCATGTAATCGAAGTTATGGCAGTTGCGGCATTCCCGGGAGTCGGTTTCCTTCATCCGCTGCCATTCCCGCTCAGCCATGTGGCGACGGTGGGCCTCGAATTTCTCGGGGGTATCGATAATGCCGGTGATCTTGCCCCAGACCTCCTTGGAGGCCGCTATCTTGCGCACTATCTTGTGGGTCCACTCATGGGGCACATGGCAGTCCGGACAGCTGGCGCGCACCCCGGAGCGGTTGGCGTAGTGGATGGTATCCCGGTATTCGACGAAGACGTTGTCCTGCATTTCGTGACAGCTGATGCAGAACTGCTCGGTGTTGGTCACCTCCAGGGCGGTGTTAAAGCCCCCCCAGAAAATGACACCGCCCAGAAAGCCGAGTAGCAACACCACCCCCACCGCTACCTTGCCCGGCGAGCGGAAGGTATGCCACAGCCGCTTCAACAGCCCTTTCTTTTCCGTCATAACAGCCCCTTACCTGAGAGATTCAACAGGAGTGAACACATTGTCGACCAGGGGTTTGGCATCGGTCTGGGGAACATGACACTGCAGGCAGAAATAACGCCGCGGGCTGATGTCGCCCAGGGTCATGCCATCCCGGGTTTCGAAATGGGTCGGGCTGACCCGGGGTGCCTTGCGGGCGGCGGCGTTTTTCCAGCCATGGCAGGACAGGCAGCGGTTAACCTTGAGATCCACCTCATAACCCCGCACCTGGTGCGGCACCAGAGGCGGCTGATGAATATACTGCCGGTCCTGAATGCCCTGATCCTTGACCGGATCCTTGATGCGTCCCGGATCCTTGTCAATGTCCAGCGCGGTTGCGCCGCGCAGGGCGCTGAGCCCTCCCGCGTTGGCGTCGATATCGCCCGGCTGGGCCTGGGCCAGACCGACCCAGGCGGTGAGCAGCAAGGTGCCTATCATTTTTCCTGTTTTTGTCATGTCTTATTCTCCGCCTTTTTTGCAAAACGCGTGGTGAAACTGAAGACGTCTTCCGAACACACGTCGATACAACGCCCACAATGGCTACAATCGGTCATTTCAATCTCGGGGCCAAAGCCCCGTCTGGCGCCATGTACCGGCCCCCTGAGCACCTGGGGCTCGGGACAGACGGCATAACAATCCATGCAACTGGTGCACTGCTGGCGATTGGCGGCGGTCACCTGTATCGGCCTGAGCCTGTTGACCAGCCCCAGAAAGCGCCCTGGGGACAGAGGTGGCCGCACCAGCCCCGGTCCACCACAAAGGTGTCGAACAGGAACACGGCGACGATCAGCAACCAGCCCCAGCCCATGCCAAACAGCAAGCCCCGGTGCAGCAGGGACACCGGGTTGACCGACTCCCACACCACCATGCCGCCGATGAGCGGCACCACCAGTAGGGTAGCCAGCAGCCAGTAGCGCAGCCGGTTCGACAGCCCCGAGCCCTGGCGCAGCCCCAATTTTCGGCGCAGCCAGGCGGCGCCGTCGGTCACCGGGTTGAGCGGGCAGACCCAGGAGCAGAACACCCGGCCGCCCACCAGGGCATAGCCGGCCAGCACGATCAGCGCCCCCAGCCAGGCCGTGAACGCCGGCCAGTGCCCCGCAGCCAGCAATTGCAGTAGCACGAAGGGATCGGTCAGCGGTACCGTGTCCATGACCCGCGAGCTCGACAGGTTGCCCTCGAACAGCCACAGACCAAACCAGGGGCCGATCAGGAACAGCCCCATCACCGTCAGCTGGCTGAGCCGGCGCAGCAGCAGGTAGCGGTGGGCCCGCCACCAGCCCTTGCGCTCCACCGCTTCGGCCCCGGGAATGCGCCTCATCTCACTGCCCTCCTTGCGGCCGGCGGGTGGGCAGGGTCAGTTGTTCGCCGATCAGCGACTCGCCACCGGCTTTTTCCTTCTCCACCCAGCCCCAGCGGTAATGGGCGCCCAGCTCGCCCTTGGCCAGCTCCCTCGGAAGCACCTTGATCGCCGCCTCTTCCAGCACACAGGCATGCTCGCACTTGCCGCAGCCGGTGCAGGCGTCCGAATGTACCGTCGGTATGAACAGCGCGTGGTGCCCGGTCCGGGTGTTGTGGCTCGGCTCCAGGGTGATGGCCTGGTCGATCAGCGGACAAACCCGGTAGCAGACATCGCAGCGCAAGCCCTGCCAGTTGAGGCAGGTTTCGTGATCGATCAGCACCGCCAGCCCCATGCGAGCCTCGTCGATGTCGGTCAGCGCCGGATCCAGCGCCCCGGTCGGGCAGGCGGCGACACAGGGAAGGTCGTCGCACATCTCGCAGGGCACCGCCCGGGCATCGAAGTAAGGGGTGCCGGTGGTAACCGGGGTCAGCAACCGGGCCAGCTTGAGGGTGTCGTAGGGACAGGCTTCCACGCACAGGCCGCAGCGCACGCAGGCCCCGAGGAAGTCGGCCTCGGCACCCGCCCCCGGCGGCCGCAGCGCCTGGGCCGGCAGGCTGGCGGCCTGCCGGCTGTAAGCCCCCAGTCCCAGCCCGACCAGCCCCATGGCGCAGCTGCCACCGGCCAGCTGCAACAGGAATTGACGCCGCGACGCCCCGCTCATCGCCATGCCGCCCTTATGCCTTCATCACCTTGACCGCGCACTTCTTGAAGTCGGTCTGCTTGGACAGGGGGCAGGTGGCATCCAGGGTCAGCCGGTTGATCAGCTGGTTTTCGTCAAACCAGGGCACGAACACCAGCCCCTTGGGCGGACGGTTGCGGCCCCGGGTCTCGACCCGGGTCTTCATTTCGCCCCGGCGCGAGGCCACCACCACCTCGTCGCCCCGGCGCAGGCCGCGCTCGCGGGCGTCTTCCGGATGCATGAACACCTGGGCATCGGGATAGGAGCGGTGCAGCTCCGGCACCCGGCGGGTCATGGAGCCCGAATGCCAGTGCTCCAGCACCCGGCCGGTGGACAGCCAGAGATCGAACTCTTCGTCCGGCACTTCGGGGGCCGGCTCGAACGGCAGGGCGAAAATCACCGCCTTGTTGTCCTTGTGGCCGTAGAACTGCACCCCGGTGCCCTTTTCCACATAAGGGTCGTAGCCTTCCCGGTAGCGCCACAGGGTTTCCTGACCATCCACCACCGGCCAGCGCAGGCCGCGGGCCTGGTGGTACATGTCGTAGGGGGCCAGATCGTGGGCGTGGCCACGGCCGAATTCGGCGTATTCCTCGAACAGGCCCTTCTGCACGTAAAAACCGAAATGATCCCGCTCGTCGTTGAGCTCGTTCTTGCAGTCTTCCGAGGGGAAACGGTCCACCTGGCCGTTGCGGTAGAGCACCTCATAGAGGGTCTTGCCGCGGTATTCCGGCACCTGGGCCAGCAGCTCCTCGGACCAGACTTCCTCCACGGTAAAGCGCTTGGCAAACTCCATCAGCTGCCACAGATCGGAGCGGGCGCCCTCGGGGCATTTCACCTGCTGATACCACACCTGGGTGCGGCGCTCGGCGTTGCCGTAGCCGCCTTCCTTTTCCACCCACATGGCGGTGGGCAGCACCAGATCCGCCGCCTGGGCGGTGACGGTGGGATAGGCATCGGACACCACCACGAAGTTGGCGGGGTTGCGATAGCCGGGCAGGCTCTCCTCGTTCATGTTGGGGGCGGCCTGCATGTTGTTGTTGCACATCACCCAGTAGGCGTTGAGCTTGCCGTCTTTCAGCATGCGGTTTTGCACCACCGCGTGGTAGCCCACCTCGGGATTGATGGTGCCCGCCGGCAACTTCCAGATTTTCTCGGCGGTGGCCCTGTGCTGCTCATTGGTCACCACCATGTCCGCCGGCAGCCGGTGGGCAAAGGTGCCCACTTCCCGGGCGGTGCCGCAGGCGGAGGGTTGGCCGGTGAGCGAGAAGGGGCTGTTGCCCGGCTCGGAGATCTTGCCGGTCAGCAGGTGGATGTTGTACACCATGTTGTTGGCCCAGGTGCCCCGGGTATGCTGGTTGAAGCCCATGGTCCAGAAGGACACCACCTTGATGTAAGGGTCGGCGTAGGCCTGGGCCAGCGCTTCCAGTTTGTCGGCGGGCACGCCGGAGAGCTTGGCGACGGTTTCCACGTCGTAGTCGGCCACGAACTCGGCAAACTCCTCAAAGCTGATGGGCGTGGACGCCCCCGAGTCGGGATGGGCCGCCGCCTGTTGCAGCGGGTGGGTCGGCCGCAGACCATAGCCGATGTCGGTTTCGCCCCTGACGAAATTGACGTGCTTCTCGACGAATTCCTGGTTCACATAGCCGTTTTCGATGATGTAGTGGGCGATGTAGTTGAGGATGGCCAGATCGGTCTGGGGATGGAACACGATGCCGTTGTCGGCCAGCTCGAAGCTGCGGTGCTCGAAGGTGGACAGCACGTGCACCTGCACATGGGGCGCGCTCAGCCGGCGGTCGGTCAGCCGCGACCATAGAATGGGGTGCATTTCCGCCATGTTGGAGCCCCACAGCACGAAGGCGTCGGTGGCTTCAATATCGTCATAGCAGCCCATGGGCTCGTCCATGCCGAAGGTGCGCATAAAACCGGCCACCGCCGAGGCCATGCAATGGCGGGCGTTGGGATCCAGGTTGTTGGAGCGAAAGCCCGCCTTCAGCAGCTTGGAGGCGGCATAGCCTTCCATGATGGTCCACTGGCCGGAGCCGAACATGCCCACGCCGCTCGGGCCCCGCTCCTTGAGCGCGGCCTTCCATTTTTCGGCCATGATGTCGAATGCCTGATCCCAGCTGATGGGGGTGAATTCGCCGTCCTTGTCGAACTGGCCGTTCTTCATGCGCAGCAAGGGTGTGGTCAGCCGGTCCTTGCCGTACATGATTTTGGACAGGAAATACCCCTTGATGCAGTTCAGGCCCTTGTTGACCGGCGCATCCGGATCCCCCTGAGTGGCCACCAGCCGGCCATCCTGGGAGCCCACCAGCACCGAGCAACCGGTACCACAAAACCGGCAGGGTGCCTTGTCCCACTTGATGGCGGTTTGATCCCGGCTGGTGATCAGATTGGTGGCGGCGGCCGGTACGCTCAGGCCTGCGGCCGCAGCGGCGGCGGCGACCGCGTTTGCCTTCATAAAGGCGCGACGACTCAGCTTCATTGTTGCTCCTCACCTGCTTCCAGTTCAGCAAATTCATGATAAATAAGGGTGGTGGACAAAATGCCGTCCAGCAGGGCTATCCGGTCGATGGCATCGACCACCCCCCTCTTGCTGGGGCCTTCGATGGCCACCACCAGTTTGCCCTGGTCGCTGCTGACCGGGACTTCTACCCCTTCCAGCCTGGTGATGGCGTCCATGGCGGCCTGCATGTGCTCGGGGCGGCAATACACCACCAGACTGGCCACATGCCATTCGTGTTCGGTCATGCTTGCTCCTCCTTTACAACCTCAATGGCGCCCACCGGACAGGCCGCCACACAGCCGCCACAGCCGTTACAGGCGTCCCTGTTCAGCTCGGGCTGGGCCACGGCCCCAAGCCGGGGACGAAAACGGATAGCTGCGGGCTCACAGCCGTCTTCACAACTGCGGCAATGGACGCCCCGGCGTGTCAGGCAGGGCTCACCAAAGGTAGCGTGCTGCTGCCAGGGTAATTCGTCGCGGGAGCGAAACAGGGGCTCACTGCAGGCATTCGCGCAGTCGCCGCAAAAGGTGCATTCCCCCCGGGCGAAGTCGATGGCCGGAAAGCCGCCGTCGGCGTTGATGATGATGTGCTCGGGACAGGCCCGAACGCAGTCGCCACAACGGGTGCAGCGGTCGGCAAACTGCGACCACGGCACCGCCCAGGGCAACGACTGGGCGGGACGATCGGTGCCGAGCCCTCCCCTGAGCCAGCGCCGCCGCGATAAATCGGGGGTGGTGTCCATGTCTTCCCGTCTCTGTTGACTAAAACCGTGAATGTAGCACAAGTGTTAAAATTTGTGCGAACCCGCCTGCCGGTGTTCGTATGATCACAGAGTATGGAAATCCGATTCCGAAGAGAATCGCATTAAGGAAAAACCGAAGGGGAGCTTGATCGGGATCAATTAACGGCGGCCGCAAGCCCGGCCGCCATGAACAACACCACGGGCGGATCAGCCGCCGATGGACGCCAGATGAGGGGTCATACCACTGTGGCCCTGATGCAGAAAGTGGCTGGCCTTCTTGTCGGCCAGGGCCTCCCGCAACCGTCGTTGCAGCGCCGCCTGCTGGCCTTCGTGCTGCAGCAAATCGCGCAGATCCACGCCGTAGTCGCCAAACAGGCACAGGTGCAGTTTGCCCAGCGCCGACACCCGCAGCCGATTGCAGCTGGCGCAGAAGTCCTGGGCATAAGGCATGATAAGGCCGATTTCCCCGACGTAATCCGCATGCCAGAACACCTCGGCCGGGCCGTCGTTATGGCCACGTACCTTTTGCTGCCAGCCCGCTTCCAGCAGCTTTTCCTTGATGGCGGCCCCGCGCACATGATGACGCTCAAACAAGGCGTCCATTTCGCCGGTCTGCATCAGCTCGATAAAGCGCAGCTGAATGGGGTTTGATTTGATCCAGGCCAGAAACTGCCCCAGCTCGCCGTCATTGAGACCACGCATCAGCACCGTATTGACCTTGACCTGTTCAAAGCCGGCGGCGAAGGCGGCGTCGATCCCCGCCATCACCTCATGAAAGCGGTTCTGGCCGGTGATCTGATGAAACATGCGCGGATCCAGGCTATCGACGCTGACATTGATGGCATCCAGGCCGGCGCTGCGCCAGTCTGACACCTGCTCCGCCATACGGTAGCCATTGGTGGTGGTGGCCACCTTGCGAATGCCCGGGGTGGCGGCCACGGTTTCGATGATACGGGTGAAGTCCCGGCGCATGGAGGGCTCGCCACCGGTAATACGCACCTTGTTGGTGCCCATGGCCGCAAAGGCCCGGGTGATATGGCGAATTTCGTCCAGAGCAAGAAAGGACTTGCGCCCGTCCGGCCGGTAACCATCGGGCAGGCAATACTGGCAGCGGAAGTTGCAGACGTCGGTGACCGACAACCGCAAATAATGAAACTTGCGCGCAAACGCGTCTTGTAATTCCAACATAAACACCTTTCCAAAACGGGAGGCGACGACATTTCTCTCGGCACCCTTACGAACCGTGGATTCCGGTTCGAGCGGTCCGGCCACCCTATCGGCGCGGTTGTGGCGACTTAGGTGAGTCGGACTCGGAGTTTTTAACAGCTTTAATGATTGTCGCTTTCACCTTAGGTGCAAACATTGCTTCAGATCAAGAAATATTTGCGTACACGCCTGCCGGTGGAGGGACCGACACAGTGACCATAACAGTGAGAGGATTCAGAATGAGTCTTTCATATTGCAACACTGGTGTATTTCAAAATGAAAGTTTTCGCATTAAGCAACGGTCATTTTTGGGTCCTTAACACCGCAAATCCTTGCGGAATGGGCGTTTGCAAAGTTGGCACGATAATTTCATATAAGTATGCAGTCGTTTTTATCCCGTGCTCTCTTCAGCTCCCGCTGAAGTTCGGCCAACCCATTGGGTTGGCCATTTTTTTGCCTGCTCAGCGAGGCTCCAGCCGTCCTTCCACCCTCAATAAGGTGTCATTCAGTGCCTGTTGCCAGGCTTGCATCAACGGGACGATTTCCACCTGCTCATGACGACGACAGGCCGCTTCCAGCTTTTCCGCCAGAAACTGGCAACGCAGCGCACCGTAACTGCCACAGGCCGACTTCAGGCTGTGACACCACCTGGCCATGCCATCGTCGTCCTGGGCGGCAAAGGCGTCGGCCAGTGACGCTCCCTGCTGCACGCCGTCTTCCGCAAACAGTCGCAACAGCCGATCCAGGGCCTCACTGCCCAGATCCCGCTCCAGCTGCTCCAGGCGGGACAGATCCAGCAGGGGCAGACGGCCATGAAGCTGTTGCCAGTCAGCCATGATCGCCTCCCCAGCTTTGCAGCTTGCGGTAAATGGTGGACGGGCTCACCTCGAGCAGCGCTGCCGCCCGGGAAATATTGCCCTCACAGTGCGCTATGGTGCGCTCGATGGCTTGGCGCTCGATGACCGCCAGCGGCAAGATAGGCTGAGGGCTGGGCACCAGCTCCCGCTCTGCGGCGGGCACCTCAAACAGGGGCCGGTCCAGGGGCGCGGGCAGCATATCGACCTCAATCCACTCGCCCCGGTGCAGCACCACGGCGTTACGGATGACATTCTGCAACTGGCGCACATTGCCCGGCCAATGATAGGCCTGCAGCCGGTCCTTGGTGGCCTCGGACAACCCCACAAAATCCTTGCCCTCTTCCCGGGATGCCTGACGCACCAGGGCGGTGGCGATGCTGATCACATCCCCACCCCGCTCCCTGAGCGGGGGCAGGTGTACCGGGATCACGTGCAGGCGATAGTAGAGATCTTCCCGAAACCGACCCTGCTCCACTTCCACCAGCGGATCACGGTTGGTGGCACACACGATGCGTACGTCCACCTTGACGTGATTGGAGCTGCCCACCGGCTGGATCAGCCCGGTCTGGAGAAAACGCAGCAGCTTGCTTTGCAGCTCCAGATCCATTTCGCAGATCTCGTCCATAAACAGGGTGCCGCCATTGGCGCGGATCACCGCACCGTCCCTGTCCTGCAGCGCCCCGGTAAAGGCGCCCTTGATATGGCCAAACAGCTCGCTTTCCATCAGATCCCGGGGAATGGCGGCGCAGTTCAGGGCGATAAAGGGGCCGTCGGCCCGGCCGCTGAGCTGATGAATGGCTTCGGCACACACTTCCTTGCCGGTGCCGCTTTCGCCGGTGATGAACACGGTGGCGGTGCTGGGGGCGGCATTCTCAATCAGCCGGTAGACCTTTTGCATCGGCAGGCTTTCACCGATAAAGCCCTGGAAGCGCTCCCGCTCCATTTCATGGCGGTACTGGTCGACCAGCTGATTGAGGTGGCGAAATTTCATGGTGTTGTGCAGGGTGACCTTGAGCCGTTCGGCTTCCACCGGCTTGCTGATAAAGTCATGAGCCCCCAGGCGCATGGCGTCGACCGCCACGTCCACCGAGCCGTGGGCGGTCATCACTATGGTGGTGACATTCTGCTGCTCCTGGTGCAGCCATTGCAGAATATCCATGCCCGGCATGTCGGGCAGGATCAGATCCAGCAACAAAATATCGGGCGGCTGGCGCCGAATATGCTCCAGCGCCTCCTGACCACTGCTGACCACGGTCAGCGACAGAGGCTCGTCCTGCAAGAACATTCGATACATCGCCGCCAGTGACGGCGTATCTTCCACCATCAGGACATTAAGCCTTTGCTCTACCATCTCGACTCTCTCGTTGTTTCCATACCAGTTGTTTTTCAGCTTCTTGACAAAAAAGGCTTGCCATTGCGCAACGTCATGTTAACATCATCACAACATTAGCCGTGACTCATTTGTATCTTATTTGGTCCGCATTTTTCATGCGTTAGCGCGATGTGAAACGAAGCCTGTTTTCTGCCCGTGTGGCTGCTGCGAAACCAGGGTCGGATTTCCGCCCTGGTCTTTTTTTGTGTATTCAGGCCGGGTTGTCGATGTCGACAAACTCCACCTTAAGGCCCTGCTCAGCCGCCAGCCATTCTCCCAGCGCCTTCACGCCGTAACGCTCGGTCGCATGATGACCCGCCGCATAAAAGTGCAGGCCCAGCTCTCGTGCCGTGTGCACCGTCTGCTCCGACACCTCACCACTGATAAAGGCATCCATGCCCTGCTCCGCCGCCAGCTCGATATACCCCTGGCCGCCACCGGTGCACCAGCCCAGGCGCCGGATCTCGCTTGGCCCGCCTTCGCCCACGTGCAACACGCTACGCCCCAGCCGCTGCTCGATGCGCGCGGCCAACGCGCTGCCGCTCATGGGAGACGCCAGCTCGCCGCGCATGGCCACCGACAACGGGTTGTCGGCTTCAAGGGGGCCGGTGACGCGAATGCCGAGCAGGCTCGCCAGCTGGGCGTTGTTCCCAAGTTCAGGGGCGATGTCCAGGGGCAGGTGGTACGCGTACAGGTTGATGTCGTGGCTGAGTAACGCCTTCAGCCGGCGGCGCTTCATGCCCCGCACCGGCTGGGACTCCCCCTTCCAGAAATAACCGTGATGCACCAGCAAGGCATCGGCGCCAAGGGCCACCGCCCGGTCAATCAGCGCCTGGCTGGCGGTCACGCCGGTCACGATATGGCGAACCTCGGCGCGGCCTTCCACTTGCAGTCCGTTCGGGCAATAATCCCGAATGGCGTCCACATTCAGCTGCCGATTGAGCAGCTGCTCGAGCTCCATGTTGTTCATGCTGGCTCCCGTCGTTTGAAATTGGCCCATTGTAAATCATAAAGAGAATGGTTATGAGCCCTTTACTCAACGAGTTGTTAAACCGGCTGCACCACAACGAGGTACGTGACCTGGCCTGGGCCATTGGCAGCCCGGGCCTGTTACCCGGCCTGGAGCAGGCACCGGACGATGGCTGGTATGCGGCCTTGCTGCAGGAATATCACCCTCGCCTGCTGGAGCTGGACCGCGCGCCCGCCCTGCTGCGTCGTTATTGCGGACATTGCCGCCGCCTGGGCCAGTATTTCGAGACCCTGTGGCACTTCTTCCTGCTGGATCATCCGCGTTTCCAGGTGCTGGGCTACAACCGCCAGCAGGTGGTGGCCGGACGTACCCTGGGCGCTTTTGATCTGCTGGTGTGGGACAGCCGGTACCGGCGCATCGAGCACTGGGAGCTGGCGGTGAAATTTTATCTGATCACCGATATGCGGGCGCCGCAAAACAGTGCCCTGGGCATCAATCCCTGCGACAGGTTGCGTCGCAAACTGGAGCACATGCAGCAGCACCAGTTGCGCCTCAGCCACCAGCCGCCGGTGCGGCGGGCGCTGATGGCGGAAGGACTGATGCCGGCCCATACCCGGCTGGTGCTGAAAGGCCGGCTGTTTTACCCGCAACATGCCGCCCTGCCCGATGGCCATGCCGCCACTGTCGGCAGATGGGGTCATGAGGTGCCCGGGCCCGGTTTCGAGCCGCAACAGAAACTGGGATGGATGACGGGAGGCCGAAGTACCAGCGAACGCCGGGATCGACAAAACTACCGGGATCGCCATGGAAACTGGTATGTGAGGGTGGACGCCAATTGGAACAAGGAAGTACGAAGTGACAATATGGAGGCGCGTTCCGGAGTCGAACCGGACTAAACGGATTTGCAATCCGCTGCATAACCGCTTTGCTAACGCGCCTTTGCAGACTTGGAGCGGGAAACGAGATTCGAACTCGCGACCCCAACCTTGGCAAGGTTGTGCTCTACCAGCTGAGCTATTCCCGCAAACAACTTTCTACTTGTGCATGGGGCCGCGCTGCGACCCTCATCAAGTTCAGCAAGGAAGTGCTCACATCAGCTGAGCCATTCCCGCTTATCAAGAAGAGTATCAACGGCTTGTCGCCGCTGATGAGAGGGCATTATAGGCAGGGCGGCGGCCAATACAAGACCTTTTTCGCAACACTGTGTCATTTGCTTTCATTTTCAGCACCTTGGGTAATTTTTTGGCTAACCGGCTGCTAAGCTTGGGCTCATATTCCGTGTTGGAGTCCGTGATGTTTCTGTTTCTGTTTGCCCTGCTCTGGCTGCCCCTGGCCCATGCCGACAACCGGCCCGCCCCCGAAGCCGCGACCGGCTGGCAACCTCAGCCGCTGGTACAGGCCGACCAGGCCATGGTAGTGACCGCCAATCCCCACGCCAGCCGGGCGGCGCAGACCATGCTGGCCAGGGGCGGCAGCGCCGTCGACGCCATGATTGCCGCCCAGATGGTACTGACCCTGGTCGAGCCCCAGTCCTCGGGGCTGGGTGGCGGTGGCTTTCTGGTGCACTGGCACCAGGAAGAGCAGCATCTCACCACCCTGGATGGCCGGGAAACCGCCCCGCAGCAGGCGCCGCCCGGGCTGTTTCTCAACGATCAGGGCCAGCCCATGGGCTTTATGGAAGCCGTGGTCGGAGGACGCTCGGTGGGTACACCGGGTACTCCATTGCTGATGTGGCAGGCCCATCAGCGCTTTGGCGTCCTGCCCTGGCGAGAGCTGTTTGCGCCGGCCATTGATCTGGCACTGCACGGCTTCGCGGTCTCGCCCCGGCTGGCCCGGCTGATCGCCCAGAACCGCGACAGCCTGTTCAAGGATCCCGACAGCCGCCGCTATTTTTTCGACCCCCAGGGCCAGCCCCTCGCCGCCGGCAGTCGCCTGAGCAACCCGCCCCTTGCCGCCCTGCTGACCCGGCTCAGTATTGAAGGGCCATCGGCCTTTTATTCCGGCAAAATCGCCCAGCTGATGGTGGACAAGGTGCAGAGCGCGGCCGGTTACCTGAGCCTGAGCGATCTCGAGCAGTACCGGGTACAACAGCGACCGGGGCTGTGCTTTCCCTATCGCCGCTACAAAATCTGCGGCATGGGGCCACCAAGCTCGGGCACCCTGGCCCTGGGCCAGATCATGGGCATGCTGTCCCACTTTGAGCTGAGCAAGCTCGGCCCCGCTTCGCCCGAGGCCTGGCGACTGATGGCCGATGCCTCCCGGCTGGCTTTCGCCGATCGCAACCGCTATGCCGGCGACAGCGACTTTGTACCGGTGCCGGTCGACGGCCTGCTCGATCCCGATTACCTCTCAGAGCGCGCCCAGCTACTGAAAAACACCCAGCGAGCCCTCCCCTCGGTGGCCCCGGGCACGCCGAACGGACAGCGCCCCGCGGCCCCGGACACCTCGCCCGAATTCCCCTCCACCACCCACATCAGCATTATTGATGCCAGGGGCAATGCCGTGTCGCTCACCTCCACCATTGAAAATGCCTTTGGCTCCCGGCTGATGGTGCAGGGATTTCTGCTCAACAACGAGCTCACCGACTTCGCCTTTGTCCCCGAGGTGGATGGCGTGCCGGTGGCCAACCGGCTGCAGCCGGGCAAACGCCCGCGCTCGTCCATGAGCCCGACCCTGGTGTTTGACGATCAGGACCGGCTGCTGCTGGTGCTGGGCTCGCCCGGGGGCAGCAGCATCATCGGTTATGTACTGCATGCTCTGGTGAACCTGCTCGACTGGGGCATGGACGTTCGGGAGGCCATTCACCAGCCCCATGTGCTGCACCGGGGAGGCGCCCTCGAAATGGAGCCCTTCGGCCGCAACCTGGCGCTGGCACCGGCCATGGCGGCGCTCGGCTTTGAGGTGCGCACCACCGAGCTCAACTCCGGCCTGCACCTCATCATGCGCACCGCCGGCGGCCTCAGCGGTGCCGCCGACCCGCGCCGGGAAGGGCTGGCACTGGCAGCGGACTGAGCTTATCGGCTCCGCCGGCGGTTAATAGTTTACGAACTGGTAAAAATATCGTAAAAACCTTGGTTTTGCCCTCAAGTTTGCCGGGACAAGGCCGATAATCACGCACCCGCAAGCACAGCGAAGCCGAAACGGAATGAACAGAAGAAACCAGCACGTCATCGATGAAGAAGTCACCTACAGCGACCAGGAGCAACTGGTGTCCACCACCGACAAGCGCGGTGTGATCACCTATGCCAACGACATTTTCTGCAAGGTGGCGGGGTTTACCCCCGACGAGCTGGTGGGCAAGAACCACAACATAGTGCGCCACCCGGACATGCCCAAGGTGGCCTTTAAGGACCTCTGGGAGCACATGCAAAAGGGCCAGGCCTGGCGCGGCGCGGTCAAAAACCGTTGCAAGGACGGTCGCTACTACTGGGTGGATGCCTATGTGACGCCCATTTACGAACAGGGTGAGGTGACGGGCTACCAGTCGGTGCGTACCCGGCTGGATCCGGCGGTGCGGGCCCGGGCCGAACAGGCCTATGCCGGGCTGCTGGCGGCCGAGCAGCGCAAAACCCGCGCCGTGACCCCGTCGTTTCGTTCCGTGTTGCCCTGGCTGGGTGGCGTTACCCTGATAGGCCTGCTGGCGGGCGCCTTTGTCAACGGCGGCCTGAGCGGCCTGCTGTGGAGCCTGCTGCCCCTGGGCTGGCTGCTGCTCTGCTGTCGGGAGCAATTGTTTGGCTCACCGCGCTTTTTCAACCGCCTGGGCAAGGAATACGACAGCCTGTCCCGGCTGGTTTACTCCGGCAACGCGCCCCATTCCATCGCCGACTATCACCTGGGGCTGTGGCAGGCCAGAACCCGTACCATACTGGGCCGTGTAGACGATGCCACCGGCTCGCTCAAGTCGCTGGCGGCGGGCATGATGCAGGCCATGACCGGCGCCCGGGACGATCTCAGCCGCCAGGACAGCGATACCCACCAGATCGCCGCCGCCATCGATGAAATGTCGGCCACCGCCAACGACATAACCCAAAACACGCAAAAGGCCGCCAGTAATGCGGAAGAAGCCCAGCACCAGTGCCACCTCACCCAGGGGCAGCTGGAGCAGACCCGGCAGAAAATCGTCGAGCTGGCCCAGGAAGCAGAGCAGGCCGCCCAGGCCACAGTGGCGCTGTCGGAGGAGTCGGAGCGCATCGGTACCCTGATGGTGGAAATTCAGGGCATTGCCGATCAGACCAACCTGCTGGCCCTGAACGCCGCCATTGAAGCGGCCCGGGCCGGGGAACACGGGCGTGGCTTTGCGGTGGTGGCGGAAGAAGTGCGCGCCCTGTCTACCCGCACCCACGGTGCCACCGAGCAGATCCAGGGCAGTATTAGCCAGATCCAGCAAACCCTGTCCCGCTGGCGCACCATGATGGACGCCAACATGGCTCACAGCCAGGAATGCGTGGCCGCCGCCGAGGCAGGCACCGAAAGCCTGGGTCGGGTGGTGCAGGAAATCGATCACATAGTGGGCGTCACCGTGGAGATCTCCGCCGCCGCCGGCCAGCAGCAACTGGTGGCCGAGGAGATCAGCCGCAACGTGCACCAGATCTCGGAAGCCTCTTCCGCCAACCTGGGCAAGATCCTGCAGGTGGAAACCTCCAGCAAGGAGCTGCTGGAACGCTCTCAGGGACTGAACGACATGACCCGCACCTTTGCCTGAGGCGCCTTCTTCCTCCCAGGCCGCCATCCTGACCCTGCTCGCCCTGGTGCCTTCGGGGTCGGTGGTCAGCTATGGCCAGCTGGCGGATCTGGCCGGCCTTCCCGGCCGGGCACGGCTGGTGGGAAAAGTACTGCGCGACGCCGACACTCACACCCTGCCCTGGCACCGGGTGGTCGCCGCCAATGGCCGGATCAGCCTGCCCGCGGGCAGTGAGGCGGCACGGGAGCAACGACAGCGGCTGCTGGCCGAAGGGGTGACATTGCGGGGTGAGCGGGTCAACATGAAAAAGCACCGCTGGCAGCCGGATCTGGCCGCCATTCTGATGCTGATGGAACGCTGACAGGACCGGGAAAACTCAGTCCAGTTCGTCGAGTAAATCGCTGATATGCACCTGAAAGGGAATGGTTTCGTCTTCCCGCTGCATCAATACCAGCTCGTTTTTGACGTCCACTTCCAGTACGTAGCCGGAGCCGTCGGTGGTGTGGCAGATCATGCCGGGTCTGACTTCACGAATATCCATATTCACTCCTGCTCAGGCGTGGCCTGAAATCATCGCACCTGATTCCCTGTGCTCAAGAGCCTGGCAATCCGGGCCCGGTCGAGGCCGGGCCCCGTCCGTCGTTATTTCTTGCCTTTCTGGTGCTGCTGCCACTTGCCGTCCACGTAGTGGGCGGTCCAGCCGGTCGCTTTCTTATTGACCTCGGTCATCACGTATTGTTCCTTGTTTTTGCGGCTGAAGCGCACCACCGCCTTGTTGCCGTCCGGGTCTTCGGTCGGCGCCTCGGCCAGGTAGCGGAATTTGGCCGGCAGCCGATCCTTGAAGCGGACCAGCTCTTCCACCAGCGGGGCCCGGGTTTCCCGGGACTTGGGAAAGTTGCTGGCGGCCATAAACAGACCGGCGGCGCCGTCCCGCAGCACGAAATAGGCATCGGACTGGCTGCAGGGCAGCTCAGGCAGGTGCACCGGATCTTCCTTGGGCGGGGCCACCTCGCCATTTTTCAGGATCTTGCGGGTGTTCTTGCACGCTTCGCTGGTGCAGGCCATGTACTTGCCGAAACGGCCGCTCTTGAGCTGCATCTCGGCGCCGCAACGGTCACAGTCGATCACCGGGCCTTCATAGCCCTTGAGCTTGAACTGGCCCTGCTCCAGCTCGTAGCCGTCACAGTCCGGGTTCTGGCCGCACACATGCAGCTTGCGCTTGTCGTCGATCAGATAAGCATCCATGGCGGTGCCGCACTTGCTGCAACGATGCTTGGCGCGCAGGGCATCGGTCTCCGCCTCCTCGTCGTTGGCCAGCACAAAGTCATCACCGGGAATGAGGTTGATGGTCTGCTTGCAGCGCTCCTTGGGTGGCAGGGCGTAGCCGGAGCAGCCCAGAAACACCCCGGTGGTGGCGGTACGAATACCCATCTTGCGGCCACAGGCCGGGCAGTCGATGTCGGTCAGCACCATCTGATTGGCGCGCATGCCGCCTTCTTCCGCCGGTTGCTCGGCTTTTTCCAGCTCGTCACTAAATTCGGCATAAAAGGCATCGAGCACCTGAGTCCAGTCAAGCTTGCCGCCGGCGATTTCATCCAGCTTGCTTTCCATCTGGGCGGTAAAGTCGTAGTTCATCAGCTCGGCAAAACTTTCCTGCAGCCGGTCGGCCACGATCTCCCCCATTTTTTCGGCGTAGAAGCGGCGGCTTTCCACCTTCACATAGCCCCGGTCCTGAATGGTGGAAATAATGGAAGCATAGGTGGACGGCCGGCCGATGCCCCGCTTTTCCAGCTCCCGCACCAGGGCGGCTTCGGTAAAGCGGGCCGGCGGCTTGGTGAAATGCTGCTTGGGGGTCAGCTCGTTCAGGCTCAGGGTTTCACCCGCCTGCACCGCCGGCAGCTCGGTATCCTCCCCCTTGCGGCTTTGGGGGCTGAGCACCCTGGTCCAGCCCGCAAAGCGCAGAATGCGGCCCCGGGCCTTGAGTTCATAGTCGCCGGCGCGCACCGTGATGGTGCTGCTGTCGTACTGGGCCGGGGTCATCTGGCAGGCCACAAACTGGCGCCAGATCAAATCATACAGCCGCTTGGCGTCGGCCTCCATGCCGTCGAGCTGGTCGGCGGAGAGGGTCACGTCGGACGGACGAATGGCCTCGTGAGCCTCCTGGGCATTGGCCTTGGCACCGTAAACGTTGGCCGACTCGGGCAGATAGGCGCTGCCATGGTGCTGTTCGATAAAGTCGCGCACCGAGGCCACCGCCTCCTGGCTCAGGTTGGTGGAGTCGGTACGCATGTAGGTGATGTAACCGGCTTCATACAACCGCTGGGCCAGCATCATGGTGCGCTTGACCCCGAAGCTCAGCCGGGTGCTGGCCGCCTGCTGCAGGGTGGAGGTAATAAAGGGCGCCGGCGGTTTGCTCTGGGTCGGCTTGTCTTCCCGGGACGCCACCTCAAAGGAACTGGCACGCAGGGCGGTCACCGCCGCCATGGCGTCGGCTTCGTTGGTCGGGCGAAACTCCTTGCCCTGATATTTGGCAACCATCATCGACAGTGCCAGCTGTTGCTCGTTGCTCAGGGCGGCCTGAATGTCCCAGTATTCTTCGGGTACAAAGGCCTTGATCTCCCGTTCCTTTTCCACAATCAGGCGCACCGCCACCGACTGTACTCGGCCGGCGGACAGGCCCCGGGCCACTTTTTTCCACAGCAGCGGCGACACCATGTAGCCCACCACCCGGTCGAGAAAGCGCCGGGCCTGCTGGGCGTTGACCCGGTTCAGGTTCAGCTCCGCCGGCTGGCTGAAAGCATCCTGAATGGCCGACTTGGTGATTTCGTTAAACACCACTCGCTTGAAACGGGAATCGTCACCGCCGATCAGCTCTTTCAGGTGCCAGGCAATGGCTTCCCCTTCGCGGTCCAAATCCGTTGCGAGGTAAACGGTATCGGCCTTTTCCGCCAGGGCCTGCAGCTCGCTCACCACCTTTTCCTTGCCCGGCAGCACCTGATAATCGGCCTTCCAGCCGTGTTCGGGATCCACCCCCATGCGGGCGATCAGCGCCTTGTGCTCCTTTTCCTTTTTCAGACGGGCCTTTTCTTCTGGACTCAGCTGTTTGGTGTCGGTCTTGCGGGCAGCGGGCTTCTTGCCGCCGGCAGAGCCGGCGGTCGGCAGATCGCGAACGTGACCGACACTGGACTTGACCACGTAGTTCCTGCCCAGGTACTTGTTGATGGTCTTGGCCTTGGCGGGCGATTCCACAATAACGAGAGATTTGCTCATAAAGCGCGTTGAAATCCTTAAGGTTCGGGCTGGTCGACGGCACGGTAATCACGGCTGTATAAGTGATATAACGGTAAAAAGCAAACTTGCCGGGTCCGGGCCTGAAAAAATTTCGGTGAATTTATATTTATTTATTAACGCCCTCCTATGGGCAGGAATCAACTGCTTTTTTACCCTCCCTGCCTGTTCGCCCGCTTTTTATGCATCATTATTCCCCCGCCGGTTTTCATTGTAACTTTTGAGTTACAACCTGGCATAAAACCCAAATATAATGGCCATATCCGATGTTTCTGTGGGTATAAACCCAATATAAAAGGAGATTATCATGGGGAATAGGGAAGCAAACTTTGATGGCCTGGTTGGCCCCACCCACAACTACGCCGGCCTGTCCTGGGGCAACGTGGCCTCAGGGCAGCACGCCAGAAGCACCTCCAACCCGCGCCAGGCGGCCCTGCAAGGACTCGATAAAATGAAGGCCCTGGCCGACCTGGGCCTGGTACAGGGCGTGCTGGCCCCCCAGGAGCGACCGGACATGGCCACCCTGCGCCGGCTGGGCTTTACCGGCTCCGATTCGCAAGTACTGGACCAGGCCTTTCGCGAAGAGCCGCTGCTGCTGGCCGCCTGCTGCTCGGCGTCCGCCATGTGGACCGCCAACGCTGCCACCGTCTCGCCCGGCGCCGACACTCAGGATGGCCGGGTGCATTTCACCCCCGCCAACCTGGTGAACAAATTTCACCGCTCTCTGGAGCACGAGGTCACCGGACGCCTGCTGCGCCGCGTATTTGCCGACGAAACCTACTTTTGTCACCACCCGGCCCTGCCGGCCCACGAGGATTTCGGCGACGAGGGGGCGGCCAACCACAACCGGCTGCATGACGATAATAACCGGGGGCTTGAGTTGTTTGTGTATGGACGCAGCGCCCACCGGCCCGATGTTCCCGCCCCGCGCCGCTACCCGGCGCGCCAGACCCTGGAAGCGTCCCGGGCCGTGGCCCGGCTGCATGGGCTGGGTGAGCACAACACGGTTTTTACACAGCAAAACCCGGCGGTGATCGACCAGGGGGTGTTTCACAACGACGTGATTGCCGTGGGCAACGGCAATGTGCTGTTTTATCACCAGCAGGCCTTTGTCGACACGCCGGCCATGCAGGACGAAATCCGGCGCAAGCTGCCCGATACCGAGATGCACTTTATCGAGGTAAGGGACGACGAGGTACCGGTGGCGGATGCGGTGAGCAGCTACCTGTTCAACACCCAGCTGGTGACCCTGGCTCCCGGCCATATGGCGCTGATCGCCCCCACCGAGTGTGCCGAGACCCCCAGTGTCAAACGCTACCTCGAGCGGCTGACCACCATGCATACGCCGATACAGGAAGTGCGCTTTATGGACGTGAAACAAAGCATGCAAAACGGCGGCGGCCCCGCCTGCCTGCGCCTGCGGGTGGCCATGTCTGACGCGGAACTGGCGGCGGTGAACCCTGCCTGCCTGCTCGACGAGCGCCTGCACCAGCGCCTGACCGACTGGGTAAACCGCCACTACCGGGACCGGCTGAGCCCGGACGATCTGCGGGATCCGGCGCTGCTGACCGAGTCCCGCACCGCCCTGGACGAACTCACGCAACTGCTTGCACTGGGTTCCGTGTATCCGTTTCAGCGGTAACATCGGGGAATGGGGAATGGGGCAAAAGTCTAATCACTATTCCCTGCTCCCTATTCCCTATTCCCGGCTTTAATCAGCCAAAGGGACGCTGACCGGCCTCGTACAGCTTCATCAGTGCCCGGCTGACCCCCGCTTCCGCCGCCTTGCCAAGCTTGTCCTTCAGCCTGGGTTTCGGCTTGAACTGCAGACTGATAATGCGCTTGTCGGTGCTTTGGGCCAGCAGGTAGTCGCTGCTGGTCTGCAGGCTGTCCACCAGCCCCAGGTCCTGAGCATCGCTGGCCAGCCAGTGCTCGCCGGTGGCCACCCGCTCCAGATCCATCTTCGGCCGGTTTTCGGCGATAAAGGATTTAAAGCGCTGGTGGATCACCTCCAGCTCCTGGCGAAACTTGGTCCGGCCGTGCTCGTCATTTTCCCCGAACAGGGTCAGGGTCCGCTTGTATTCCCCGGCGGTGTGCAACTCGATGTCGATATCCCGGTTTTTCAGGAACTTGTTGAAGTTCGGTAGCTGGGCCACCACGCCGATGGAGCCGACGATGGCAAAGGGCGCGGCGATAATGCGCTCGGCCACGCAGGCCATCATGTAACCGCCGCTGGCAGCCACCTTGTCCACCGCCACCGTCAGCTTCAGGCCGTGGCCTTTCAGCCGTTGCAGCTCGGCGGCGCCCAGGCCATAGCCGTGCACCACGCCGCCGCCGGATTCCAGCCGCACCAGCACCTCGTCACCGGGCTCGGCCAGCTGCAGCAGGGCGGTCACTTCCCGGCTGAGCCCCGCCACTTCATGGGCATCCATACTGCCCTTGAAATCGAGCACAAACAGGCGGGCGCGTTGATCCCCCTGTTTTTTTTCGGCCTTGTCGGCCTTCTGGTATTCCTGCTTCAGTGCCTTGCGATCCGCCTCGGTCACCGCGGTTTCCAGCCGCAACCGCCGGGCCTGACGGCGCAGCGCTGCACTCAAGTCCTTGACCTTGATGCTATCGGCCTCCTGTTTTTGCCTGGCCGCCACCCCGGCCACCAGCGCGATGATCACCGCCACCGCCGCCACCCAGGTCAGGGCCTTGGCCGCAAACAGGCCATATTCGTATAAAAACTCCACCATGCGTTCTCCTCAGCTGCTGTTGGCGTCATTGTAAAAGCCTCAAACAGGAACACCAATCGGCTTTTTTGCTTTCGGTACTGGCATCGTGCCCCGGAGTCTGGTTTGATCGGCGCACACTGACATTGCGCACAGAGAACAAGGCACATGCTCGATTATCATCCTTCATCCGATCTGCTCAAAGACAAGGTCATTCTGGTGACCGGCGCCGGAGACGGCATCGGTCGTCAGGCCGCCCTGAGTTACGGTGCTCACGGCGCCACCGTGGTGCTGCTGGGCAAAACGGTCAAGAAACTGGAAGCCGTGTACGACGAACTGCTGGCCCAGGGCAGCCCGGAGCCGGCCATCATTCCCCTGGATCTGCAGGGTGCCACCAAACAGAACTACCTGGACATGGCCGCCACCCTGCGCCAGCAGTTCGGCCGCCTGGACGGTGTGCTGTTCAACGCCGGTCATCTCGGCGTGCTGGGCCCCTTTGAAATGATTGGCGAAGACGAATGGGACAAGGTGATGCAGGTCAACGTCAAGTCCCAGTTCCTGATGACCCAGGCCCTGCTGCCCCTGCTCAAGGACAGCACCCCCGCCGCCATCATCTACACCAGCTCCGGGGTGGGCAAACAGGGCCGGGCCTACTGGGGCAGCTATGCCATTTCCAAGTTTGCCACCGAAGGCATGATGCAGGTGCTGGCCGCCGAGCTGGCCGATACCGGCGTGCGCGCCAACTGCATCAATCCGGGGGCCACCCGCACCCAGATGCGTGCCCGGGCCTACCCGGCCGAAGCACCGTCCAGCCTGCGTACGCCCGCCGACATCATGGGCCCCTACCTTTATCTGATGGGCCACGACAGCGAGGCGGTCAACGGCCAGTCCATTGACGCCCAGGCCGACCGCATCTCCGGCCAGACCGCCCAGCGCTGACCGCCGTGCTTACCGCCGTGCTTACCGCCGTGCTGACACCCGTGCTGACAGCCGCGGTAAAATCGGCTAAAACTGAAGCTGACACCAATAACAAGGGGCCGGACCAAGGTCCCGTAACGGCATTGCCAAGGCAGGCATTCATCCATGTATCGTCCCAAAAGCACGGTAGAGCAGTGGCGCATCTTTCAGGCGGTGGTCGACTTTGGCGGCTACGCCCAGGCGGCGGAAAAACTGAACAAGAGCCAGTCCTCCCTCAACCATGCGGTGGCCAAACTGCAGCAGGCGCTGGGGCTCGCCCTGCTGGAAGTACGCGGACGCAAGGC
The DNA here is from genome assembly GCF_000243075.1 of Oceanimonas sp. GK1. Lineage (NCBI taxonomy): Bacteria > Pseudomonadati > Pseudomonadota > Gammaproteobacteria > Aeromonadales > Aeromonadaceae > Oceanimonas > Oceanimonas sp. GK1. The sequence continues at coordinate 2,420,146 of NC_016745.1, forward strand.
CTGCCTCACGCCCCAGGGGGAAGTGTTTCTGCGCCGCTCGCGCAAGCTCACTCAGGACGTGGAAAGCCTGGAGCGGCTAGCGGATATTCTGTCCAGCGGCTGGGAGCCGGTGCTGCGCATCGTGGTGGAAGCCTCCCTGCCCCGGGCACCGCTGTACCAGGCCCTGGCCGAGTTTCGGCCCCGCTCCCGGGGCTGCCGCATTCACCTGGTGGAAACCCAGCCTTCCGGTTGCCAGACGGTGATCAACCAGCAGGCCGCCAACATGGTGTTTGCCTCCCGCGCCTATCCCAATATGACCTCGCTGCCCCTGGCCACCACCGTCTATGTGCCGGTGTGCGCGCCAGGCCACCCACTGGCGGCACTGGAGGAAGTGGGCCAGACCGATCTGGAGCAACAGCTGGAGCTGGTGCTGGCCGACGGCAATGAGCAGGAAGAGGGCTGGGCCCGGGCCGAGCAGCGCTGGATCATCAACCACCTGCACGATGCCCTGTCGCTGTTGCGCCGGGGAGTCGGTTTTGCCTGGCTGCCCCTGGACGTGGTTTCCCCCATGGTCAACGATGGCATTCTGGTGCGTCTCAACATGGCCAACCAGGCCCTGCGCAAGCGCTTCACCCATCTGGTGTTGCCCGGCACCACCCCGCCGGGGCCGGCCGCCAGCCTGCTGCTGAGCCTGATCCGCCAGCACTACGACGAGCACAGCGAACCCGAGAAACTTGCCTGAGCCTTGCCAGCCCGGGCCCGCTTCCTTATGCTCTTGGGCTCGCAGTTGACAAGGATTCACGCATGTTTGATTTCGACCAGTGGATAGACCGCCGTCCTACCCGCGCCCTCAAGTGGCTGAAATACGAAGGCACCGACATTCTGCCCATGTGGGTGGCCGACACCGAGTTCAAGGCTCCCCCCGCCGTGATTGACGCCCTGAGCGAACGGGTCGAGCACGGCATTTTCGGCTACAGCCGCCCTACCCCGGCCCTCACCGAGCTGATTATCGAGCGGATGCGCGAGCGCCATGGCTGGCACATTGAAGCCGACTGGCTGGTCTACATGCCCGGCGTGGTACCGGCGCTGAACCTGGCCTGCCAGACCTTCAGCGAGCCGGGCAGCCATATTCTGATGCCCAAGCCCATTTACTATCCGTTTCTGCACGCCCCCAGCTTTCACGGTCGCAAGGCCGCCCATGTGGAAATGGTGGAAAAGGACGGCCGCTGGCTGCTGGACCTCGAATCCCTTGAGCGCCAGGCCAAGGACAGCGAGTTGCTGCTGTTCTGCAACCCCCACAATCCGGGCGGCACCATCTACACCCGCGAGGAGCTGGAAGCGATTAACGACATCGCCCAGCGCCACAACCTGGTGGTGTGCTCCGATGAAATTCACTGCGATCTGCTGCTGGATAAGGGCAAGCCCCACCTGCCCTATGCCGCCATTAACGAGGACGCCGCCGATCGCAGTATCATACTGATGGCACCGAGTAAAACCTTTAATATCGCCGGCCTGTGCTGCTCCTTTGCGGTGGTGCCCAATCCCGAGCTGCGCACCCGTTTTATTCGCGCCGCCCGCGGCATCATGGCCGACGTCAACCTGCTCGGCTTTGTGGCCGCCGAAGCCGCCTATGCCGATGGAGAGGAATGGCTGCAGGCCCAGCTCGACTACCTGCGCCGGAACCGGGACCTGCTGGTAGAGCGGCTGAACGGCGTGCCCGGGGTGCGTGTGCTGTCCCCCGAGGCCACCTACCTCGCCTGGATTGACATCAGCGCCTTGAAGCTGGACGACCCCATCGGCTTTTTTGAGCAGGCCGGCGTGGGGCTCTCCCCCGGTGGCCAGTTTGGCGGCAGCGATTTCGTCCGGCTGAACTTCGGCTGCCCCCGGGCCATGCTCGACGAGGCCCTGCACCGCATGATTGCCGCCATCAACAGCCGCTGACCCTTGTGGCCGGCATGCCCCTGCTGCCGGCCACTTTCCTACCAGGTACTCAAAAGACACTATCCCCCCTCGCCTTGCGGAGTCATTTTTTGCTATCTTTGAATGGCTTAGCTAAAAATAACTACGACTGTTGAACCTACGGACAAGGAAAAGGAATTATGTCGATCAAAAAAACCATCAGTGGTGCAGCGGCGGTCATGACACTTGGCCTGGGTGCCGGGGTTTCCGGTGCCATGGCAGTGGAGCAGAGTTTTATCACCATAGGTACCGGTGGCGTTACCGGTGTCTATTATCCCACCGGCGGCGCCATCTGCCGCCTGGTCAACCAGGGTCGGGCCGAGCACGGCATTCGCTGCTCGGTGGAAAGCACCGGCGGCTCTCCCTACAACCTGAACTCCCTGCGCTCCGGCGAGCTGGAAGTGGGCATTGCCCAGTCGGATCTGGAATACCAGGCCCTGAAAGGAGAAGGCAGCTTTGCCGAACAGGGTCCGTTTGAGGATCTGCGTGCCATCTTCGCCCTGCACGGCGAGGCGCTCACCATAGTGGCGCGCAAGGATGCCAACATCACTACCTTTGAAGATCTCAAGGGCAAGCGGGTCAATATCGGCAACCCCGGCTCCGGCCAGCGCGACACCATGGAAGTGCTGATGAAGGCCTATGGCTGGAGCCAGGACGACTTCAGCCTGGTCTCCGAACTGCGCCCGGCAGAGCACGGCCAGGCTCTGTGCGACAACCGCATCGATGCCTTCGTCTACGTGGTGGGCCACCCTAACGGCTCCATCAAGGAAGCCACCACCGCCTGTGAGGCCAACCTGGTCTCGGTACAGGGCGAAGTGATCGACAAGCTGATCGCCGACAACGCCTATTACCGTCACATCACCATTCCCGGCGGCGAGTATACTGGCGCCGACGAAGACGTGCATACCTTTGGCGTGGGCGCCAACCTGGTCACCAGCGCCAAGGTGCCGGAAGCGCAGATCTACCAGCTGACCAAGGCGGTGTTCGACAACTTCGACCAGTTCGTGCGCCTGCATCCGGCCTTTGCCAGTCTCAAAAAAGAGGAAATGGTCAAGGACGGCCTGAGTGCCCCCCTGCACTCAGGGGCCCTCAAGTATTACAAGGAAGCCGGCCTGGTAGAGTAACCGGCCCTGCATCGGGGAAGTCCGCTTCCCTCACTGTTTCGGTCAGGAAGTATCCGGGGCGGCAAGCATGACTCTTGCCGCCCCGGCTCGCTGTGTATCCCTGACCTTCGGAGGAAAAGTCCATGTCCCACCCGCCTCAGGACAACACCCAACAAAAGCTGGAAGACATGCTGGCGCAGGCCGACACCGGCGGCCGGCATCCCACCGGGTTTGGCCACTGGATATTGCTGCTGGTGCCCCTGTGCTGGGCCCTGTTCCAGCTGTGGTATGTCTCCCCTCTGCCCTTTATGTTCAATTTCGGTATTTTCAACGATACCGAAGCCCGCTCCATTCACCTGGCGTTCGCGGTGTTTCTGTCGTTTACCGCCTTTCCCGCGCTCAAGCATTCGCCCCGGGACCGCATTCCCTGGCACGACTGGGCCCTGGCCCTGGCCGGCGCCTTTTGTGCCGCTTACCTGTTTCTGTTCTACCGGGAGCTGGCCGGTCGGCCGGGCCTGCCCATCATGCAGGATCTGGTGGTGGCCTGCGCCGGCATGCTGCTGCTGCTGGAGGCCACCCGCCGGGCCCTGGGGCCGCCGCTGATGGTGGTGGCCGCGCTCTTTTTGTTCTACACCTTTGCCGGCCCCTGGATGCCGGAGGTGATCGCTCACCGAGGCGCCAGCCTGGCCCGCACCGTCACCCACCAGTGGCTGACCACCGAAGGGGTATTCGGGGTGGCGCTGGGGGTGTCTACCTCTTTCGTGTTCATGTTCGTGCTGTTCGGCTCCCTGCTGGAGCGGGCCGGGGCCGGTAACTATTTCATCAAGCTGGCGTTTTCCCTGCTCGGCCACCTGCGTGGCGGCCCGGCCAAGGCGGCGGTGGTGTCGTCGGGGCTGTCGGGGCTGGTGTCCGGCTCCTCCATCGCCAACGTGGTCACTACCGGCACCTTTACCATACCGCTGATGAAACGGGTCGGTTTTCCCGCCACCAAGGCCGGTGCCGTGGAAGTGGCCGCTTCCACCAACGGCCAGTTGACCCCGCCGATCATGGGCGCCGCCGCCTTCCTGATGGTGGAATACGTGGGCATTTCCTATATCGAGGTGATCAAGGCGGCCATACTGCCGGCGCTGATCTCCTACGCCGCCCTGATTTACATCGTGCACCTGGAAGCGGTCAAGGCCGGCATGCAGCCCCTTCAGCAACGCCGCCATCAGACCCTGGCCCAGCGCCTGCTCGGTTTTCTGACCATGGCGATTGGACTGATGGTGATCACCGCCGTCATCTATTACGGCATCGGCTGGACCAAGACCCTGTTTGGCCCGCTCGCCACCTGGGTACTCAGTGCCCTGGCGCTGATCATTTACCTGGCGCTGGTGGCCTGGTCCGCCCGGCTGCCGGACTTGGCCATGGATGACCCGGACAACCCGGACATTCACATGCCCGAGCCCGGCCCCACCTTCAAGTCGGGCATGTACTACCTGCTGCCCATCGTGGTGCTGGTATGGTGCCTAACCGTGGAGCGGCTGTCGCCGGGCCTGTCCGCCTTCTGGGCCACCCTGTTCATGATGTTTATCGTGGTCACCCACAAGCCGCTCAAGGCCCTGTTCCGCAAGCAGCCATCCGAGGGCATGCTGACGGAAGGCGCCTTTGATCTTTTTATGGGACTGGTGACCGGGGCGCGCAACATGATTGGCATCGGGGTGGCCACCGCCGCGGCCGGCATCGTGGTGGGCACGGTCACCCTCACCGGCATCGGCCTGGTGATGACCGAGTTCGTGGAATTCATCTCCGGCGGCAGTCTGCTGTTGATGCTGATTTTTACCGCCGTCATCAGCCTGCTGCTGGGCATGGGCCTGCCCACCACCGCCAACTATATAGTGGTGTCCACCCTGATGGCGCCGGTGATCGTCAACCTGGGGGCCCAGCACGGGCTTATCGTACCGTTGATCGCCGTGCACCTGTTTGTGTTCTATTTCGGCATACTGGCGGACGACACGCCACCGGTGGGGCTCGCCGCCTTTGCCGCCGCCGCCATTGCCAAGGCCGATCCGATCAAAACCGGTATTCAGGGGTTTACCTACGACATTCGCACCGCCATTCTGCCCTTTATGTTCATTTTCAACACCCAGTTGCTGTTGCTGGGCATTGAAAGCTGGGGCGGACTGCTGCTGACCATCCTTAGCGCCCTCGGGGCCATGTTGCTGTTTGCCGCCGCCACCCAGGGGTTCTGGCTGGTCAAAAGCCGCTGGTGGGAGACACTGGCGCTGCTGCTGGTGGCCTTTACCCTGTTCCGGCCCGGTTTTTTCTGGGACAAATTGTTCCCGCCCATGGCGCAGTACGACGCCAGCCAGTGGGAGCAAGTGGTGGAGAGCCTGCCCGCCAGCGAGTCGATCATTCTGCAGCTGGGCGGCAACAATCTGTTTGGTGAGCCGGTGAGCAAAATCGTCAAGCTGAACTTTGATGCCAGCCGGCAAAGTGCGGCCGACCGCCTGGCCAGCACCGGCATCAGCAGCCTGCGCAGCGACGGCGACAAGGTGATCATCGACATGGTGGACTTCGGCAGCCAGGCCGAACGCCTGGGCGTGGATTTCGATCTGGAGATCAAAGCCCTGCAACGGCCCTCGGACCGCCCCGACAAGGAATGGATGTTTATTCCGGCCCTGGCCCTGACCGGGCTGGTGGCCTGGCTACAGCGCCGGCGCCGTCAGGCGCAGACAACATAACGACCACGCCGGCCATGATGGCCGGCGTTTTTTATTACACGGGGCCGTGATCTAGGGCGGTCAGTGGCCCGTTAACGGCAAACACCTTGCTGCGGATCCCGGTCACCCCCGCACTCTCGAGGCGGGCGCTGTGTTTTTCCAGATAGCGGCGAGCCCGGGTTTCATCCTCAAATAAATAAATGCCGCCCGCTTCATTGGTGTCGGCATTTTCAGTCCAGATTTTCCAGAGCAAGCCCGGCTCTTCGGCGATGGACTGGGCCAGCCTGGCCATGGCCTGGGCCATCTCTTCGCCAAAGGGGCCGCTGAAGGGAAAATCGATCTGCAGTATGGTTTTCATTCCGGTCACCTCGGTATAAATAAGCAAAGCCTGAATTTAAACCAGGTCGACGGAAACGGCCATACTTCCCTGCCGCTCAAATACAAAAAGCCCGGGCAAAAACCCGGGCTTTTTGTTGGTCTGGCGGAGGAGGTGGGATTTGAACCCACGGTGGGCTATTAACCCACGCCGGTTTTCAAGACCGGTGCATTCAACCACTCTGCCACCCCTCCTGACCCGGCGAATCATACTGTCCCCGGCCTTGTGCTGTAAAGGGGCATGGGCTCAATTGCTTTTCAAATCATCACTTTGCGCATTTTTTGACGGTTCGTCCCGTGGCGGCTTGAGAAAATAGTCCCGCAGGAACTGTTCATCCAGTGGGGACAGATCGAAATGCCGGCTGGCGTCGGCAATGGCTTCCCGGTTGATATGCGGTTGCTCCGTCAGCCAGGCCAGCGCCTTGCGCAGGGATTCGTGCTCCCTCATACCCCCTCCTTCGCATAAGTTATGCCCATTTTTCATCAGGGATGACTTTTATTTTATATGCATTATAAATACACTTTAACCGCTCGCTTTATAAGCATAGATAATAAAAAATCCCATACCAACGAGGTCTCGATGCACTTTAAACACCGTCTCCGCGCTGCCAGTCTCGCCGGCCTAGCCGGCTTTGTAGCCGTTATCTGTCTGAGTTACCTGAAGGACTGGACCCATTTCATGGTGCTGAGTGCCCCCATGGGCGCCACCCTGGTGTTGCTGTTGCTGTTACCCTCGGCGCCCTTGTCTCGCCCCAAGAACGTGATCCTGGGGCACCTGCTGACCACCTGCCTGACGGTGGCGGGGCTGGCACTGTTTCCCGACCCCGTGCTGGGGCTGGGTCTGTGTTTTGGTCTCAGCCTGACCCTGATGGTGCTGACCGACACCCTGCATCCGCCCGCCGGTGCCAATCCCATTCTGATTTATCTGTCGGCAGCCCAGCTGGATCCCCTCGACTTTATTCTGCCCACCCTGGCCGGCACCCTCTTTATGGTGGGCTTTGCCAGCGCCTATCATTATATCTTTACCCACAGACGCTATCCGTTTGGTCCCAAGGCAAGCCAGTCCAAGGAACACCAGGACGCCCCCGCGCCCTCTCGGACGGCAAACAGCAGTACCCTCGCCGACTGACCGACAAGGAGCTGAAAAGCTCCTTTTTTATTGCCGAGCTCTCCTGATCACGCCGGCCTTCCCTCCCTGGACACCCACAAACTAATTCCATAAAAAGAATCTTCATATGAAGAATATACCGAAATTTATGATCCCGATCACAACAAGGGGCGCAACGCATATGTAACATTCCTGTGCCGCAAATGTTACACGCAGTGGCAATCTTTTGTTTTCACTTACCACTCAAAATGCATACAAAGAACAGGGAGTCATAATGAAGAAATCCGCCTTAGCGTTGCTGGTGACCATGGCCGGTACCCCGGCGTTGGCTGCCGACTGGAGCACCACCGAGCTGCAATACCAGTTGGGCGACCTCAAGCAGCAGCCTTTTAGTGCCAATCCGGATCAAAAATCCACCACCAATATCTACACCCTGCAGCATGCCAGTGGCTGGAAGTATGGCGACAACTTCTTCTTCATTGATTATTCGGACTGGAAGGACGATCAGCGCCAGCGCGACTGGTATGGCGAAGGTTATTTCAACTTCAGCCTGGGTAAAATCAGCGGCAAGGAGCTGAGCGTTGGCCCGGTGAAAGATGTTGGCATCGTGATGGGGGTCAACGCCGGCGGCGACAGCAAGGTCCGCAAATACCTGCCCGGCATACAGCTGGCCCTGGACGTGCCCGGTGCCGCCTTCTTCAACACCCTGATCACCGCCTACATCGATGATAACGTGGGCGTATCGGGGGGCGGCGCGCCCAGAGAGGGGGACAGCTGGATGCTGGATACCGCCTGGGCCTTCCCCTTTGGCATGGGCAACCACGATTTCAGCCTGGAAGGCCATGTGGAATACATTGGCAGCCGCACCAACGAGTTTGGTGACAAGGTCAAGGCCCATGTACTGGCCCAGCCCCAGCTGCGCTACGACCTGGGCAAAACCCTGTTCAATGATCCCCAGCGACTGTTTGTGGGCATCGAATACCAGTACTGGCACAACAAGTACGGCAGCTCGGTCACCGAAAGCGCAGTGCAGGGCCTGGCGGTCTGGCGTTTCTGAACCCAAAAATAGAAAAGAGCGCCGAAGCGCTCTTTTTTTCATTACACAGGAAACCTGTTTAGTCCGTCAGGCAATACCGGCTCAGAAATGGTATTCCAGCTGGAAGGTCGGCGCGCGAGTGTCCACTCCGGGCTTGCCGTGGTTACCGAACTTGTTGTCCCAGTACTCATAACCCACACCGGCCCACAGGGTGTTGCTGCTGTTAAAGGCCAGCTGACCCACGTCCACCATCAGCGAGGTACGCACCAGCACTTCCGGCTTGGTTTCATTACCGCCGTAATCCTTACCCTTGGCGCCGTTGTAGTTACCAAAGCCCTGGAACTTCATGGGGACCGGGCCGGCATTAAAGGGAATGCCCCAGGCCAGATTGACGATGTAGTAAGGATCAAAGCTCAAATCTTCTGCTTCATCGCATACCGGAGCCCCCAAACCACAATGGTTACGCTCATAGGCGTAGAACAGGCTCAGATCCGCAAAACCCTTGGGCAGGCCGAACTTCAGGGTCGGGCCCACCACCAGCAACTGCTTGCGCGGCGCAAAGGCGGTGTTTTTGGTGTTGAGATCGAAACCGGCGGTCATGGCCACTTCCTTTACCGGGCCAAAGCTCAGATCGGCGTCGAACACCTTGCCCAGGTGCAGCTGGTGACGGTAGGTCAGATAGGCTTCAAGCGCGCCATCATTACCATTTCCGTTCGCTGGATCATTTTCATCGGACTGCAACAGATCCAGGTTGAAAAAGTTCTGGCCGTAGGTGTAACCGCTGGCGTGGGTCAGTTGCAGAATATGCTTTTCAATATCTTTTTTATTGCCCGGCTCGGTGAATTCGGTACCGTAGCGATAGCCGATATAGGTGTCGGACCAGGTGGCGGCGCTCACCTGGGGAGCAGCAGAAACGGCCAGGGCCAGGGCAGACAGGGTGAAAAGGCGCTTGCAAGTGTGCTTCATAACCGTGATTCCTTCACATGGTTCAAAGGGTGAATCCTGATATGAATACAAAATGATATATTTTTTGTGCTTTTTGTATTCCACATTTCAGCAATTGAATGATTACACATGCACACACTAAAGATCTACAATTTGTTTACAAAAATGAAATCAACTTCAAAAAAATCCCACTCCATCCGCTTTGATCAGACCAGCTGCGCCTCGCTGAGCCGTACCGGTGTCACCATCAGCGCCGCCCGCTGGCCCACCGCCACCTCGGCGTTGGGAAACACCACGGCTTCGCCTTCGGATTGTGCGTACCAGTGATGCTCGCCGTCGCTGGCCAGCAGGGTACCGGGTGCAAAGGCCGTGAAATTGGGCACATCGTCGCTGAACGCAAGGCGAAACGCCGGACTTTGCTTGATGATTTCCTGACTGACATCAAACACCCTGAGCCTGGCCATGTCGACCGCCGGCGGCTGCCAGCCGGGAGTGGACACCAGCGCCGCCAGGCACTCCGCCATGGCCTGCAGCCGGCATAAATCGTTGTCGCCAAAAGGCCTGGCCTTGCCCAGCTCAAGGGTAAAAGCCTGGGCACCGAAGTGGCGGGCACTGAAGTAACTGAAGGTGGTGGTGGGGGCCTGGGACAGCAGCACGGTATTCACTCCGGCGGCCTGCAAAAAAGCCAGCTGATCACGGCGGCAGGGAGCCCCGTGGGTAAAGGGGTAGACGGCGAATTTCTCGTACAGTGACGGCCGAATGGCGGTATGCAGATCATAATGCAGCCGTTCGCCATCGCTGCGGGCCGCAAAAAAACGGGTCACATAACCTTCCAGCGCCGCCGCCCGCTGCCGCTCGCGGTTGCTGATATTGCCCCTGGCATAGGCACCGGAAAACAGCCGGTTAAGGTTTTCTTCCAGCTCCCGCACTCCGGCGTTCATGGCCGCCGGATTGCCGAAAATCAGCAGCAGGCGCTGCCGGCAGCGCAGGCGGCCCGTGACCAGTTGTTGCAGCAGTCGCTCGCACAGCTCGATGGGCGCGGTTTCATTGCCATGAATACCACAGGAGATCACCAGATCCCGCTGGCCTGGAGCGTCCGGCTCGAGGCAGAGGACACCGGTGTCCCACACCTCGGCGCGGGTGCCGTCGGGTAGCCACTCGGTAAAGGGCGCCAGGTGCCAGGGATACGCTCTGCTGAGCTCAAGAAAAGTTGCAAGCCGGCTTCCGTTCACAGATACCTCCATCAATCCATTTTATTGCAAGACATTGTAATGCAATACAACACGATTTTAGTATCAAAGTCTAAAACCGAGCGGGTTCAGATGGAAATAAAACGGAATAAGGCCGGCCGCGGCCGTACTCCGGCTTAAACGCCGGCCTGGGCAAACACCTCGCCGACCAGGGTTCGGGCTTCGGCGATCAACTGATCCAGATGCGCTTCACTACGAAAGCTCTCGGCATAGATTTTGTATACCGCCTCGGTTCCGCTGGGCCGGGCGGCAAACCAGCCCTGCTCTGTCACCACCTTGAGCCCGCCAATGGCGGCGCCATTACCCGGCGCGGCGGTCAGCCGGGCAACAATGGCATCGCCGGCCAACGTATCGGCCTGCACGTCTGCGGGGTTCAGCCCGGTCAGCACCCGCTTTTGCTCGTGGCTGGCGGGGGCATCCACCCGGCGGTAATGAGGCCGGCCCAGCTCATGGGTGAGCATGGCATAATACTGATGCGGGGTCTTGCCGGTGACCGCCAGGATCTCGGCCGCCAGCAGCGAGGGAATAAAACCGTCCTTGTCGGTGGTCCAGACTCCGCCGTCTTTTCGCAAAAAGGACGCCCCGGCGCTTTCTTCCCCCACAAAGGCAAGCCGGCCTTCCATCAAGGGCTGTACGTACCACTTGAAGCCCACGGGCACTTCCATCAGCGGTCGGCCGAGGCTGGCCGCCACCCGGTCGATGATGGAGGACGACACCAGGGTCTTGCCCACGGCCAGGTCGGCCTGCCAGCCGGGCCGGTGGGTAAATAAATAATGAATGCATACCGCCAGATAATGGTTGGGGTTCATCAGCCCCTCGGCGTCAACGATGCCATGACGATCGTAATCGGGATCATTGCCGCAGGCGATATCGAAGTCGTCTTTCAGTGCCAGCAGCCCGGTCATGCTCCAGGGGCTGGAGCAGTCCATGCGAATGTTGCCGTCATGATCCAGGGTCATAAAACCGAAATCCGCATCCTGGCGTTCATTGACCACGGTAATATCGAGGCCGTAGCGTTCGGCAATCGGTCGCCAGTAGGCCAGCCCGGCCCCACCCAGCGGATCCACGCCCATGCGAATGCCGGCGTCGCGAATGGCGGCCATGTCGATCACCTGCTCCAGCTCGTTCACGTAATGGGCCACATAATCGTGGGGCACGGCACGGGCACGGGCCTCGGCAAAGGACAGCCGGCGCACCCCGGCATTGGCCTGGCTCAGCAACTCGTTGGCTCGCTGCTGGATCTGCGCCGTGGCGTCGGCACTGGCCGGGCCGCCATCGGGGCCGTTGTATTTGATGCCGCCATCCCGGGGCGGGTTGTGGGACGGGGTGATCACCAGGCCGTCGGCCACACCGCCGCTGCCCGTCCGGTTATGGCCCAGAATGGCATGAGAGATCACCGGCGTGGGGGTGTATCCTCCCCCCTGCTGCACCCGTACCTCAACGCCGTTGGCCACCAGCACTTCCAGCGCCGCTCCAAAGGCCGCCTCCGACAGGGCGTGGGTGTCCATGCCCAGGAACAGCGGACCATCAACGCCCTGCTCCCGGCGGTATTCGGCCACCGCCTGGCAGATGGCGTGAATATGAGCCTGGTTAAAGCTGGTGTCGAAGGCCGAGCCCCGGTGGCCCGAGGTGCCAAAGGCGACCCGCTGGGACGCCACCCTGGTGTCGGGTATCAGCTGGTAAAAGGCAGCCATCAGTTGAGGAATATTGACCAGATCGCCGGCCTGGGCCGGCTGGCCCGCTCTGGGGTGCGTGCTCATGTGTTTTCAGTCCTTGACGTAATCAGATGCTCTGGCTGACCCGCTCGATCAGGCCGTGGGCATAGCCCATGGCGGCCATCAGCTGCGCCACTATGTTGCGCTTGCGGCCGGTGTTGGTATTGGTGATCACCCAGTAGGGGCTGCCCTCGATGGCACGGGGCTTGGTGGTATTGCCCGCCGCCAGCAGGGCGGCTTCGGAGTCGGCAAAATAAATGCGCTTGCGGCCCTTGATGTCGGAGGCCTGGGCAAAGGCGGCCGGGTTATCCCGGTACAGCACCGACAAAATGGTCATGAAACGTTCAATGGCGGAATCCTGGGCCGCCAGGGCGCCGGACTCCAGCATGTGGCGCACGCCTTCCCCCTGAGCCACGGCAGGGGTCGCAGCCGGCCGGGCGCTGCCCTCGGTCTGGTGCTCCAGGTTCAGCAGGCGGCGCAGTATGTCCGAGGCGCTCTCACCGATATGCCGGGTGTTGCCGGCGATATAACGATAAAGCTCTTCATCCACCTCTATGGTTTTCATCATTTTTTCTGGCATATCCACTCCCAGTGAAGAGTGGGCGATTATACATGGAGCCGGGGCCCGGCCCAAGCGGGTTGCGCCCGGGAGTGAGCCGAGCAACAATATGGCCTTGATGTCTTTCCATTGAAGCACGGTGTCATGCAACTGAACTATCGCCGCCAGGGCCAGGGTATGCCGGTCATGCTTGTGCACGGCCTGTTTGGCAACCTGGACAACCTCAACGGCCTGAACCGGGCCCTGAGTGACCATTTTGATGTCATTACCGTTGACCTGCGCAACCACGGCCTGTCGCCCCGCAGCGAGGAAATGACCTACGCCGCCATGGCCGACGACCTACTCGCGCTGAGTGAGCAACTGCAACTGGACAGGCCCGCCCTGGTGGGACACTCCATGGGCGGCAAGGCGGTAATGATGGCCGCCGGCCTGGCTCCCGAGCGGGTGCGGGCCCTGGTGGTGGCCGACATGGCGCCGGTGGCCTACCGGGAAGCCCGCCACCGGGAGGTATTCGCCGGTCTGCAGGCGGTGATCGACGCCGGCTGCCAAAGCCGCCGGGACGCCGACGCCGTGCTCGCCCGGCATGTGGCCATCGCCGGTGTACGCCAGTTTTTGCTCAAGTCCTTTGTGGCCGAAGAGGCAGACTGGCGGTTCAATGTGGCGGCACTGCATGACGCCTACCAGCACATCATGGGCTGGCCCGGCCTGCCCGCGCCCTTTGAAGGGCCGGTGCTGTTTATCAAGGGCAGCGAATCCGATTACCTGCTGCCCGAGCATCAGCCCGAGGTACAGGCCCAGTTTCCCCATGCCCGGGCCCGGGTGATACAGGATGCCGGGCACTGGCTGCACGCGGAAAAGCCCCAGGCATTCAACCGTCTGGTACAGGATTTCCTGCTTTCAGTCAGTTAACAGGCTTTGGCGCTTTATGCTATAGTGGCGCCCATTCTTAACGGTCGGTCAACACAATGTCATTGGATCAAATCGAGCTGCTGGAAAGCCTGGGCCTGAAGCTGTTTTTTGTGGCCATATTTTTGCTGATCGGACTGGCTATTCAGGATGTGCTCAAGCGCGGTAACGTGCCCAAATTTGGTCGCTTTGTGGTGTGGCTGGTGCTGTTTCTGGGCTGTGCCGGTTTTATCGCCAAAGGCATTATCGAGGCGGCCTGGGAAAGCGGTGGTCTGGGCTGATCATGGCCAAGCAAGAGGCAGACAGAACCACGCTGGACCTGTTCGCCGACGATCGTCGGCCCGGCAGACCCAAAACCAATCCCCTGCCCCGGCAGGTGCAGCTCAGGCTCAACAAGCGCAATCAGCTCAAACGGGATCGCGAACGCGGTCTTCGGCGTATTGAGCTCAAGGTAGATGAGCAACTGTTCAGCAAACTCAATGTTCTGGCCAATGAACGCCGGCTCAGCCGAGCCGAGCTGATCCAGGCCCTGCTGCAGCAACAGCTGGCGGATCAGGACTAGGGCCAGGTTTCGACAACTACATTCTCAACAGGTACGGCATAATTATGGCAAGTGTAGGTCTGTTTTTTGGAAGTGATACCGGCAATACCGAAGCCGTGGCCAAGATGATCCAGAAAGAGCTGGGCAAACATCTGGTCGAGGTGCGCGATATTGCCAAGAGCACCAAGGAAGACATCGCCGGATTTGATCTGCTGCTGCTGGGCATTCCCACCTGGTACTATGGTGAATCCCAGGCCGACTGGGACGATTTCTTTCCCGAGCTGGAGCAGATCGACTTCAACGACAAGCTGGTCGCCATTTTTGGCTGCGGCGATCAGGAAGACTATGCCGAGTACTTCCTCGACGCCATGGGCACCCTGAAGGACATCGTTGAATCCAGGGGCGCCATCATCATCGGCCACTGGCCCACCGAAGGTTACGACTTCGAAGCCTCACGGGCCCTGGTGGACGATGCCCATTTCGTGGGGCTCGGCATTGACGAGGATCGCCAGCCCGAGCTGACTCAGGACAGGGTCAAGGCCTGGTGCAAGCAGATCTACGAAGAAATGTGCCTGAAAGAGCTGGAAGGTTAACGCGACAACTCGGGTCTTTAAGGGATGCGCCCGGCGCATCCCTTTTTTGTGCAACAAGGGTATGATCCCGGCTCTAACCAGAGTGAGAGAACCAAGTAATGAAACTGTTAAGCGCCATACTGCTGAGCCTGCTGCTGCCGCTATCCCTGGCCGAGGCCTCGGTGCGCCCGCTGCCTCTGCCCGAGGACAGGGGCCAGCCGGTCGGACAAATTCTGATCCACACCGCCCAGGAAGGTGACACCCTGGCCGCCCTGGCCCGGTATTACGGTGTCAGCCCCATTCTGATCATGGCTGCCAATCCGGAGCGGGATCTGCTGCTGCTGCGTCCCGGTGACCGGGTGGTGATCCCCAACCAGATGCTGCTGCCCCGGGCCGAGACGCAAGGGATTGTCATCAACCTGGCGGAACTGCGGCTGTACTACTATCCGGAAAATGAAGATCAGGTCTACGTGTTTCCCATTGGCATCGGCCGGGTGGGCCGGGCCACCCCCGAAATGGTGACCTCCATTTCCCAGATGCGGGAAAACCCGACCTGGACGCCCACCGCCAACACTCGGCGGGAATACGCCGCCAAGGGCATTCCCCTGCCTGCCGTGGTGCCGGCCGGCCCCGACAATCCCCTGGGTGAATACGCCATGCGCCTGGCCTATGGTAGCGGTGAATACCTGATCCACGGCACCAATGATCCCCTCGACGTGGGGCTGCGCTCCAGCGCCGGCTGCATTCGCATGTATCCGGAGCACGTGGAATGGCTGTTCGCCCAGGTGGACAAGGGCACTCGGGTACAAATCGTCAACCAGTCGCTGAAAGTCAGCACCGACGAATATGGCCAGACCTTTGTGGAGTCTCACGAGCCACTGACCGCAGAAGGCCAGGTCGATACCCGTCCGATAGACATGAGTGAACTGGAGCCGCTGCTGCAAAACGGGCTCGACAGAAGCACCCTGGAGCGCATTATCAGCCAGCAACAGGCCACTCCCCAGCTGGTAGGACAGACCCTGTATTAATCTATCCGCCGTCCTGCGTTTATCGGAAATAAAAAAAGGCCTGACAGAAGTCAGGCCTTTTTGATATTCGAAGGGAATGTTACTTGGTGTAACGGCCCATCTGATCCAGACGAGAGTTGGCGCGATCGGCAGAAGCGCGAGCTTCGGCAACGTCGGCAGCCAGACGGTCGATCTTGGCAGCGTTAGACTGCTGACCTTGCTGAACGGCCTGAACGTCCTGAGACAGGCTGTCCAGTTTCTCTTCCAGAGCGGTAGTGGAGCTACAACCGGCCAGCATCAGGGCACCAACAACACCACCAACCATCATCATTTTATTACGCATTACCTGCTCCTTGTTTTTAATGGGAGTCAAAAAGACCACATTGGCGAGCTAAGTATGAACGAAGTTCCCTACTCATCGCAAATTATTTTATAGACCATGACATTAGGAATTTTTGCTTAACATCATGATTAAGCGTTTGTTTGTCGGTTTTTTCTGCTCACCAGAGCATTAACTCCACTGCCGCCAACAAAACACCGCCTTCATCCACAATACTAATACCAAATTCGAAAAAATACTTGTCGCCGGACTCAGTTGCACGTCGGATTTCGTCGAGTCTGTCACGGTTCGAACAGCGCCCTGCTTTTTGCCCCCTACTCTTTGCTCCCGGCCACGACCGCCAGGCCGCAGCGCGAGAGCAGCGTCAGCCCTGTGATGCGTTCGCCCTCAAATGAAGCCATTTTATCCCCTGCCCTGTCCGGCTCCCTTTCGGGATCTAAGCGAATTCGGGTTGCCTTTAGCGGCGGGAAGACGCAGAATTAACATCAATACCCAAATGAAATGCGAATCGTTGATTTTATGGCCGATAACAATCAAGCACTGAAAAAAGCAGGACTCAAGGTCACACTCCCCCGGGTCAAGATCCTGGAGCTGCTGCAGCAACCCGAAACCCAGCATGTCAGTGCCGAAGAGCTGTACAAGCTGCTGATCGATCAGGGCGAGGAAATCGGTCTGGCCACCGTATACCGAGTGCTGAACCAGTTCGATGATGCCGGTATCGTCACCCGCCATCATTTTGAAGGCGGCAAGTCGGTGTTTGAGCTGGCCACCCAGGAGCACCACGACCATCTGGTGTGCCTCGACTGCGGCAAGGTGATCGAGTTTCATGATGAGGTCATCGAACAGCGCCAGCGTGACATCGCCAGCCAGTTCAACATCAAGCTGACCAACCACAGCCTGTACCTTTACGGCCACTGCAACAACGATGAATGCAACCATAACGACGAATAAGGTTGCAGTGCAGCAGACACCATAAAAAAGCCGCGGTTATCCGCGGCTTTTTGGTATTGGCAATCCGGGCGTCGGGCCCGGATCATGACCGTCAGGCGCCTTCCTTACCCCAGGAATCGCGCAGCGCCACGGTGAGGTTGAACACCAGGCTGTCGGACTCGCTGTCGCGGCAGAAATAACCTTCCCGTTCAAACTGATAGGCCCGCTCCGCCGGTGCCGCCGCCAGAGACGGTTCGACTACGGCGTTTTCCATAACCTGCAGCGATTCCGGGTTCAGCGCCGCCTCAAAGGACTCGGCCGCACCCGGGTTGGGCACACTGAACAAGCGATCGTAGAGCCGCACTTGTGCCGGCAGACCATGACTGGCAGAAACCCAGTGGATCACTCCCTTGACCTTGCGGCCATCGGCGGGATCCTTGCCCAGGGTATCGGGGTCGTAGCTGCAATAGATGGTGGTGATGTTACCGGCGTCGTCTTTTTCCACCCGCTCGGCCTTGATCACATAGGCATTGCGCAGACGCACTTCCTTGCCCAGCACCAGCCGCTTGTATTTCTTATTGGCCTCCTCGCGGAAATCGTCCTGATCAATGAAAATCTCACGAGTAAAAGGCAGCTCCCGCTCACCCATTTCGGGCTTGTTGGGATGATTTGGCGCCTTGAGCATTTCCTGATGCCCTTCGGGCAGGTTCTCGATCACCAGCCGTACCGGACGCAATACCGCCATGGCCCGGGGAGCATGCTCGTTCAGATCGTCCCGAATACAGGCTTCCAGCATGCCCATTTCCACGGTGTTGTCCTGTTTGGTCACGCCGATACGGCTACAGAACTCGCGAATGGACGCCGGGGTATAACCACGACGACGCAGGCCGGAAATGGTGGGCATGCGCGGATCGTTCCAGCCTTCCACATGGCCGTCCACCACCAGCTGGTTGAGCTTGCGCTTGGACATGACGGTGTATTCCAGGTTGAGCCGGGAAAACTCGTACTGGCGCGGGTGACAGTCGATGCTGATGTTGTCCAGCACCCAATCGTAGAGGCGGCGGTTGTCCTGAAACTCCAGGGTACACAGGGAGTGGGTAATGCCTTCCAGCGCATCGGAAATGCAATGGGTGAAGTCGTACATGGGGTAGATGCACCACTGGTCACCGGTCTGGTGGTGGTGGGCAAAGCGCACCCGGTAAATGACGGGATCACGCATCACCATAAAGGAGGAAGCCATGTCGATCTTGGCGCGCAGACAGGCGGTGCCTTCGGCAAACTCGCCCTTGCGCATGCGGGTAAACAGCGCCAGGTTTTCTTCCACCGGGCGATCCCGGTAAGGGCTGTTGCGGCCCGGACTGGTCAGGGTGCCGCGATATTCACGGATCTGCTCGGGGCTCAGCTCATCCACGTAGGCCAGCCCCTTTTCGATGAGCTCCACCGCATAACCGTAGAGTTTTTCGAAATAGTCGGAGGAATAATGAATGTCGCCACTCCACTCAAAGCCCAGCCATTGCACGTCGCGCTTGATGGACTCAACGTACTCCACGCTTTCCTTTTCGGGGTTGGTGTCGTCAAAACGCAGGTTGCATTTGCCGTTGTAGTCTGCGGCTATGCCGAAATTCAGGCAGATGGATTTGGCGTGGCCAATGTGCAGGTAGCCGTTAGGCTCCGGAGGGAAGCGGGTCTGCACCGACTGATGCTTGCCGCTGGCCAGATCTTCATCAATGATCTGACGAATGAAATTGCTGGGACTGTGGTCCGCCTGACTCATTCAATGCACCTCGAAACTGGAAAAGGGTATGATGGGATCAAACGACCATGATCCATGATTCCGGTGCGGGGCTCAATAGGCCCGCCATGATAATGCCGGCAAAAGCAAAAAAGCCGCCCGCAGGCGGCTGAATATTACTCTTCTATCGGCAGGGTCTGCTGCACGTAACGGCCCGGGGCCGGCATCAGGCCCGGGCATTCCTCATTGCCGATGGCGCGGGGGGCAACGGACTTGCCCAGGTGAGGCGTGACCCACTGCTGCCAGTGCGGCCACCAGGAGCCGGCTTCACGCCTGGCCGAAGCCAGCCACTGCTCCGGCGACTCAAAGCCTTCGTCACTCAGCCAGTAACCGTACTTGTTTTTGGCGGGCGGGTTGACCACCCCGGCCACGTGGCCCGACTCGCCCAGCACCAGGGTGGTGTCGCTGCCAAGCAGGGTCGACCCCTTGAAGGTGGCGTCCCACAGGGCAATATGATCGTCCTTGGTGGACAGGAAATAGCTCGGTGTCTGTACCTTGGACAGATCAATCCCGAAGTTGCCGACCTTGACCTCGCCCCGGCTCAGCTTGTTGTCGAGATAAAGCTCCCGCAGCAGGAAACTGGCACAGGTGGCGCTCAGGTTGGTGCTGTCGCTGTTCCAGTACAGAATGTCGAAATCCGCCGGCTCCTCGCCCTTGAGGTAATTATCGATGTAATAGTTCCAGTACAGGCTGTTTTCCCTGAGCAGGCTGAAGGTCACCGCCATCTGACGACCATCAAAGAACCCCTGGGTATCATTCATCTGCTCCATGGCACCGACCACGGGCTCGTTGATAAAGACTCCCACTTCTCCCGGCTGGGTGAAGTCGAGCAGAGTGGTGAGGAAGGTGGCGCTTTTCACTCTCGGCTTCATCCGCCGGGCGGCATACAGGGCCATGGTGCTGGCCAGCAGGGTACCGCCAATGCAGTAACCGATGGCGTTGACTTCCTTTTCCGCGGTAATGCGCTCAATCACGCGAATGGCTTCCATGGTGCCCGAGTGGATCAGATCCTGAAAGCCGATGCTGGCCTGCTCTTTGCCCGGATTGCGCCAGGACATCAGGAAGACGGTATGACCCTGATCCCTGAGCCAGCGCACCAGAGAGTTCTGTTCGCGCAGATCCAGAATATAGAACTTGTTGATAAAGGGTGGGATCACCAGCAAGGGCGTCTGGTGCACCTGCTCGGTGGTGGCGCCATACTGGATCAGCTCAAAAATGTCGTTACGGAATACCACCTCACCCGGGGTGGTGGCCAGATCCTTGCCCAGTTCAAAGGCGGACTGGCGGGTCATGCGAATTTTCAGCAGGTTGGCGCTGTTGGCCAGATCTTCCTGAAACAGGCTGATGCCCTTGACCAGGTTGGCCCCCTTTTCTTCCAGAGTGCGGTGCAGCAGCTCGGGGTTGCTCCAGATAAAATTGCTGGGCGACAGGGCATTGATGGTCTGGCGGAAAAAGAAAATCAGCCGCTGGCGCACCGGATCCGGCAGGCCTTCCACCGCATCCAGCGTCTGCATCAGGGAATTGGCGAAGTGCAGGTAGGACTGGCGCAGAAAATCAAAGTTGGGATCCTCTTTCCAGCCCTGGTGCTGAAAGCGGCGGTCACCGGGCGGATCCGTAATCACACTCGCGGCGCTGCGATCCACGGCCCGCAGCATGCTGTTCTGGCAAATGGCCAGCTGGCCCTGCCACCACTGCATCTGCATGTCGAGCAGGCGCACCGGATTGCTGGACACCACCTCGTAAAACGTATTCAGATCCTCGGCATTGACCCGGGACAGGGCCTGAGTTACCGGATTGTCGCCCAGGCTGGCTTTCTGTAAATCGGACCAGACGGTCTCATTCCACTGAAAAAACTGGCGAATGGGGTCGCCGCCCTCAAAGATGTTGTTCTGCTGCATTGTCTCCCTCCCTGCGTAAAAGGTATTCGCCGTCAGCCGGCAAACGTTGCCCGGCAAGCGTTGCCCGGCAAACAGGAAGGGGCCATATGGCCCCTTCCCTTGTTAAGCAACCATTGGAAAGAGTGCCAGACTCAACCCTTGTTGGCGTCCGCAGCCAGGCTTTCCAGCGCGGCCTTGAACTCCTGGGAGAGTTCGGCCAGCTTCTTGCCGTCTTCGATCATTTGCTGACTGATGCGGGTCATGGTTTCCAGCTGCTTGGCGCCGCTGGCCACCAGGCCCTGCACATCGCGGATCTGGCTGTTGGCCTGCAACTGGGCCAGGCCAATATCGGCGTACTGACGAGCCGCTTCCAGCTGCAGGTTGGTCAGGGCGGTAAAGTTTTTGGCAACCAGCTGGTTGTACTGATACAGAGGACCAAAGGTCTTTTCAGTCTGGTCGTTGAAGGTTTTGAAAATATCCGTGTACATGGTGATGTCCTTTGATTGAAATCTACCGAAGGCGGCGCGAGAGCACCGCCGAATGCCTTACACCCGCTTGAGGATGACCGCCGTGCCCATACCGCCGCCCACACACAGGGAGGCCAGGCCAAGGTTGGCGTTGCTGCGCTGCAGTTCATACAGCAGAGTTACCATGATGCGGTTGCCGGACGCACCCAGAGGATGACCCAGGGCAATGGCACCGCCGTTCTTGTTGGTTTTTTCCAGCAGCGCCTGCTCGGCGATGCCATGCTGGTTCGACAGCTGGCGTACCACACCCAGCGCCTGGCCGGCAAAGGCTTCGTTAAGCTCGAAACGCTCGATATCGGCCAGTTTCAGACCGGCCTTGTCCAGCGCCTGGGCAATGGCGGGCACCGGGCCCAGTCCCATGATTGCCGGATCGATGCCGCCCTGACCATAGCTCACCACCTCGGCCAGGGGAGTCAGGCCCAGCCGCTCCACGGCGGACTTGCTGGCCACAATGATAGCGCTGCCGCCGTCGTTGATGCCGGACGCGTTACCCGCAGTCACCGAGCCACCCTCACGCTTGAACGCCGGACGCAGCTTGGCCAGGGCCTCGGTGGTGGTGCCAGCCTTGGGATATTCGTCGGTGTCAATGGTCAGCACTTCCTTGCGGGAGCTCACTTCCACCGGCACGATTTCGTCCTTGAAGAAGCCGGCCTCAATGGCGGCCACCGCCTTGCTCTGGCTGGCCACGGCCAGGGCATCCTGCTCTTCACGGCTGATGTTTTCCTGGGCCACCACGTTTTCGGCGGTCACGCCCATGTGGTACTGGTTGAACACGTCGGTCAGGCCGTCACTCAGCAGCAGGTCGGACAGGGTCATGTCGCCCATCTTCTGGCCGTTGCGCAAATCGCCTTTCACCACATGGGGAATTTGCGACATGTTTTCACAGCCCGCGGCCACCACCACCTCGGCGTCACCGGCCTTGATGTGGGCGCAGGCGTCCATCAGGGTTTTCATGCCGCTGCCGCACACCATGTTCAGGGTATAGGCGGGAATGCCGGCGGGAATGCCCGCGGCCAGCGCGGCCTGGCGGCCAATGCCCATGCCCTGGCCGGCGCTGATCACGTTGCCGACGATCACTTCGTTCACATCCTTGCCGGACAGTTTGGCCTGCTCTAGGGCGCCTTTAATGGCGGCGGCTGCCAGATCGGCGGGAGCAACGGTTTTCAGCGAGCCCAGAAAGGCGCCAATGGGGGTGCGTTTAGCTGCAACAATGTATACAGGTTCAGACATAATTGTTTTTATCTCCGTAAATATGAAAACCGCAGGCTTACTGCATGTACAGGCCGCCGTTGACTGACAGGGTTTCACCGGTCACGTAACCGCCGTGCTCACCGGCCAGATACAGTACCGCTCCGGCCACTTCTTCAGTGGTGGCCAGGCGCTTGAGAGGAATGGTGGCTTTGATGGAATCGAGCACGTCTTCACGAATGGCGGTGACCATGGGAGTGGCGGTATAACCCGGCGCCACGGCATTGACGGTTACGCCAAAACGGGCCCCTTCGGCGGCCAGGGCCTTGGTGAAACCAATCATGCCGGCCTTGGCGGCAGAATAGTTGGCCTGGCCAAACTGACCCTTGAGACCATTTACGGAGGAAATATTGATAATGCGACCGCTGCCCTGCTCGCACATCTGATTGAAAATCGGCTGGGTTACGCTGAACAGGCTGTTCAGGTTGGTGTCCATGACTTCTTTCCACTGCTCCCAGGACATTTTTTTGAAGGTGGCGTCGCGAGTAATGCCGGCATTGTTGACCAGCACATCGATGCGTCCCAATTCCCGCAGGGTATTCGCCAGTACTTCACTAATCGCCGTGTGATCGGTAACATCCAGAGCCAGCAGCTGTACATCCTGACCGGACAGGCCTTCTTCCTGCAGCCAGTTGGCAGCCTGCTGTTCCTTTCCCGGACGGTGAGTAGCCAGCACCTTGTAGCCATTGTTTACAAACAAACGACATACTTCTGTACCAATTCCGCCCGCAGCACCGGTTACCAAAGCGACTTTTTTGTCGGTCATGAACACTTCACTCCATGTATATACAATAAAAAGAAAGCCAAACTTATTTTTGTGCACATTGCCAACCACTATTGCTGACAAAGACAACAACACCTTCAATTTCTGTGTAATGCACCTGAACGAACTCCCTGCTCAGGCTTGAACACTATAACCTTATATTTATGACAAATGCATTAAAATAATTTCTTTCAATAAAAACAAAGTCATTCATCATTATTTAAATAGAATAACGGGTGTAGAAAAATAACAAACCCTCATTCAGACCGAATAAAATCAACAAAAAATCATTAAAAACATAATGTTGTAAACAACACCCACACAGCTGCGGATTCCACACTTCAATACTGACTGATTTTTAGTGATTATTTATGCATTGAACGTATTAAAAAGTTTTTTAACCGTTCAACCGAAAAATGAAATGTTAACAAGCCATTTACAACTAATGTTTTATCAGGTCTTGTGGACCATAAATCCTGACCCTGTTGTCGAAAATGTTTTTTTGCTTCGGCCATGCCGGCTCAGCGGGTCAACCAGCAAGATGGTCCTGTGATCACATCACACCTAAGGCACCGTCAGGCATCAGACACACCGGCTTCGCAACCACAGCCACCCGGCTCAAGGGGGCCGGCCGTGCCCCGTGTTCAGCTTTTGCCCAGTCTGGCCAGGTTTTCGGCCGAGTGTGCATACTATTAGAGCAAACAGACTGATTTTGCAGGGAAAGTCATTTTCAGTGTTGACAGCCCCAGGGCCAGCCTTTACCATGCGCCACGCATTCAAGCGATGCCTCTTCCCCCTTAGTTCAGTCGGTAGAACGGCGGACTGTTAATCCGTATGTCGCTGGTTCAAGTCCAGCAGGGGGAGCCAGTTTAAAAAAGTTGTTCCCCCTTAGTTCAGTCGGTAGAACGGCGGACTGTTAATCCGTATGTCGCTGGTTCAAGTCCAGCAGGGGGAGCCAGACACTGAGAAGCCGGCCCTGTGCCGGCTTTTTTGTTGCTGCTGCCCCTTCACCGGCCGTACTCCTGTTCCGGCACCGCCGCGCCGCCCTTGTCATTCCCGCCGGCTTCGATCATCATGAGCACCAAGTGAGTAACACTGTTGCCCTGCTTCTGTTTTATCTGGCCCGTGAACCCGATCTTCGACAGACAGCGGCATGATCCTTCTGCTATTTATCCCGTTCTTACAAGGATACCGATTATGCGGGAATCCCGTTCTTTCAGTCGGCCCCTGCTGTGGGTGGCCATGGTGCTGGTCTTGCTGAGCCTGCTGCTGCCCTGGTGGTCCACCCTGCGCGCCCTCGGCCATTGGCATCAGCAAGTGCAGCAGCAGCTTCCCGCCTTGCTGACCCCGGCGCCGGCTCCCCTGCCCTTTATTCCCGGCCTGGCCGAGTTGAGCCGGAGTACCCCGGCGGATGCCGGCAACCAGGCCTGGTGGTTTGGTGAACTGGGTACGGTACAGCAGCTGGGCAGCGAAGCGGTGTTTTACCGGCTCGACACACACATGGCCACCCGCCAGTGGCTGAGCCTGTCCCTTCCTCTGATACTGGCCAGCCTGCTGCTCTGTGCCGGTTTGTATGGCCGCTACCGGCGGGCCATGGGCAACCGGCAGGCCTACCTCGGCCGCCTGTTACAGGAGCCGGAGCAGACGCACACCGAGCCGGAAGACGCCCTGGCCCAGGGCATTCTGGAGCTACACCGGCGTTACCGCCAGCAGCTGGACGGCATTCAGCGCGAGCTGGAAGAAGCCCAGCAACAAAGTAACCGGGACAGCCTCACCACCCTCGGCAACCGCTACGCCTTTCGCCGGGATCTGTCCCAATTGCTGGCCAATGAAAACCGCCTCGCCACCGCCACCCTGATGCTGGTGCGCGCCAGTGCCTTGCAGGACATCAACAGCCGTCATGGCTTTCAGGCCGGCGATCAGTATTTGCAGGACATTTCCCGGCTGGTGCGCAAGGTGATTCAGTCCCGACTGGGGGCTCATGCCTACCGCATCAGCGGCAGCGATATCGCCGTGCTGATGCCGGGCCAGTGCGATCCCCTGGCCAAGGCCCTGGGCACCGAGCTGCAGCAGGAGCTGTACCATTACCAGGACGTGCACGAGCTGGACTGCGCCGCTTATATCGGCTTTACCCAGCTGCTGCCGGGGCAGTCTCCGGAAAGCATTCTGATCCGCGCCGATTCGGCCCTGGCCCAGGCCCAGAGCGGTGAGCCCAATGGCTGGCGGATGGTGCTGAAAAACAGTGACGACGAGGATCTGGGCGAGAGTCAGTGGCGCCAGCGGCTGCAAAGCATGCTTGACGGTGACCGCATTTGCCTGATGGTCCAGCCGGCCCGACAGCTCAAACCGTCATTGCCCGGCTACAACGAGATTTTTACCCATTTCCCCAACGACAACGGCGGCGTCTACCCCGCCTCTACCGTGTTTGCCATGCTGCAGCGGCTGGGCATGTCGATGTTGTTTGAGCAAAAGATCATTGAAATGATTTTGCGCAAGGTGGCCGTTAACGAACTGCCAGCCCAGCGCTGGGCCATTAACCTGACTCCGGCCAGCCTGCAGCAGAGCTCCTTTCTGATCTGGCTGGAGCGGGTACTGATGCGCAACCCCAACGTCACCGCCGGTCTGGTGTTCGAGCTCGACGAGCATGTGCTGGAGCACCAGCTGACCAGCGGCAAGCGGCTGCTGGAAATGATCCGGCGCAGCGGCGCCCGCTCGGCCATCAGCAAATTTGGCCATGGCTACGGCTCGTTCCGGCTGCTCAAGGATCTCAAGCCCGACTACGTCAAGCTGGATCCAGAGCTGGTACGCCACCTGCAAGACGACAGCGCCAATCAGCAATTTGTGCGCATGATCATCGATCTGGCCCAGCGACTGGGCTGTCACGTGGTGGCGGAAGGGGTGGAAACGGAAGATCAGAAGCGACTGCTGGAAACCATGTATATCGACGGCGTACAAGGCTATCTGATCAGCAAACCCGTGCCCCTGGCCGACTTCAAGGGGCTGACGCTGACCTCGGTTTAAGCCGATTTCAGCTTGATCAAATAGTTGATAAGCTCACCCAGATGGCGGTAACGGGTGAGCTCTTCCGCGCTGTAGCGGGTAGACATGGTGGACGGATTTTTACGATGCTTGAGGTAGCGCAGGATCTGCAGGCGGTTAAACCCACCCACCTTGTACACGAGCTGCAGCAGGGTCTGCACCTGCTCTTCATCCAGGCCACACAGGCCGGCATAGTCCTGATTGAGCGGGCTGTAAATGTCCACGTCCACTTCCGTCAACCGGCCCTGCTCGTGCAGGTATTCCAGCCACTGCTCCACGTCCATGGGTTTGGCTCCCGACAGCAGCTCAAAGTGCCCCCGGCCGCTGCGGCACCCCGACAGCAGGGTTACCGCCAGGGCGTCGCTGTTGCCGCTGAACCCGACCTCGCCCTGCTCGCTCCAGTCCAGCGCCTGAATGCGAATTTCCGCCTGACCGCCTTCGCCGTCCCTGACCTTGAAAATAAACACGCCGTCTCCGCCGGTTGCGATAAAGAGTCAATCTTGGCGTAATAGCCGGTGTGAGTCAAAGCCGGACTTCACAGCCCGCCGCCGTGGGTGTAAGGTTCGCCGCTCAAACTTGTTTTTCCGCTGTCGCAGGAGTTGTCATGATGCCCAATAAGGAAGTCACCTACACCATATCCGAATTGGCCGACGAGTTTGATGTGACCCCGCGCACCCTCCGCCACTACGAGGAGCTGGGCCTGCTGATGCCCAAACGCAGGGGCAACAGCCGCATTTACAGTCACAAAGACCGCATTCGCCTGACCCTGACCCTGCGCGGCAAACGGCTCGGTTTCAGCCTGGCGGAAATGCGCGAACTGTTTGAACTTTACGACGCCGAGCACAGCACCCGCCCCCAGCTGCATTCCATGATCGCCATGATCGCGGAAAAACGCATTGTGCTGCAGCAGCAGCAGGACGACATTGAAAAAGTACTGGCCGAGCTGGACGCCGCCGACATCAAGGCGCGGGAAGCCCTGGAGAGAATGAAACATCATTGATACGTCTGACGTAAGACGTGATAAGCCCCGCAAAGGCGGGGCTTTTGGCTTTATTCGCTTATGCTGACGCTGGCCAGCTTGTCGAAGTAGTCCGGAAAGGTCTTGGAGGTACAGCCCGGATCCAGGATCACCACCGGGGTATCGCTCAGCGCCACCAGTGAAAAACACATGGCGATGCGGTGATCGTTGTAGGTGGCGATTTCCGCCTCCTGCAGCACCGGCGCCGGGGTCACCACCAGGTAGTCTTCCCCTTCTTCCACCTCGACACCCAGCTTTTTCAGCTCGGTGGCCATGGCGTACAGCCGGTCGGTTTCCTTTACCCGCCAGTTGTAGATGTTGCGAATGCGGGTGGTGCCTTCGGCAAACAAGGCGGTGGTGGCAATGGTCATGGCCGCATCGGGAATGTGGTTCATGTCCATGTCTACCGCCTTCAGCGGCCCCGTATGCTCGGCCTCGATAAAGTCATCCCCCCAGGTGATCTTCGCGCCCATGGCTTCCAGCACATCGGCAAAGCGAATGTCGCCCTGAATGCTGTCACGCCCGATACCGGTGACCCGCACCCGGCCCTTGATGGCGCCGGCGGCCAGGAAATAGGAGGCGGAGGATGCATCCCCTTCCACCAGAAAGGCCCCCGGCGACACATAGGTCTGGTTGCCGGTGATGTAAAAGGTCTGGTAATCGTCGTGCTCCACCACCACCCCGAACTGTTTCATGATATGCAGGGTGATATCGATGTAGGGCTTGGACACCAGTTCGCCCTTGATATGAATGCGGGTATCGCCCGAGGCCATGGGGGCGGCCATCAGGAAGGCGGTGAGGAACTGGCTGGAAACGGAACCGTCGATGTGGACATCGCCGCCCCACAGGCCCTTGCCGTTGATGAACACCGGCGGATAACCGTCGGTCTTGAGATAGCTGATGTCGGCCCCCGCTTCCCGCAGGGCATCCACCAAGTGACCGATGGGGCGCTCCCACATGCGCGGCTCACCGGTCAGGGTAAACTCGCCGGTGCCCAGGCACAGGGCGGCGCACAGCGGACGCATGGCGGTGCCGGCATTGCCGAGAAACAGCGACAGCGGCTCGGCGGCGCTAAACGCCCGGCCCAGACCGTGCACCACGCACTCGGTCTTGTCGTCCGACAACTCGTACTGCACCCCCAGCTGCTTGAGGGCGTCCAGCATGTGACGAATATCATCGCTGTCGAGCAGGTTGGTCAGGCGCGTGGTGCCCTGAGCCAGGGCCGCCAGCAGCAGCGCCCGGTTCGACACCGACTTGGAGCCGGGCAGGTTCACCGTGCCCTCCACCCGGGCAATGGGAGATAGTTTAAGGCTTTCCATAATCTTCCTGGAGATGGGATAAAACGTTCGAAGCTACCCTGACGTTATCAGGGGTTCATCAACAGGGCAAGCGGCTTGCCCTGTTGATGGTCGGCAGTAGCAATCAGGCGGCTCGACCCAGCACTGTCTTCAACGCCTCAATACAGCGGCGGTTTTCAGCTTCAAGGCCAATGCTGATGCGCAGGCAGGTGGGCAGGCCGTAGCCCGCGATGGGCCGCACAATGACCCCTTCCCGCAGCAATGCCTGATAGACCGGGCCGGCGTCGCGCTGCAGATCCAGGGTAATGAAATTGCCCCTGGAGGGAATGTAGCTCAGCCCCTGCTCCCTGAAGAAGGCTTCATACATGGCCATGCCCTGGCTGTTCAGGGCCACCGCCTCGGCGAGATAAGCCTCATCGGCCAGCGCCGCTTCCGCCGCCACCAGGGCCAGACTGTTGCAGTTAAACGGCTCGCGCACTCGGTTCAGTACCGATACCAGCTCGGGATGGCACACCATGTAACCCACCCGCAGTCCCGCCAGGCCGTAGGCCTTGGAGAAGGTGCGCGACACGATAAGATTCGGGTATTGCTTCAGCCAGTCGATGGACGGCAGGCGCTCTTCCTCGGCCACGTACTCGGTATAGGCCTCGTCCAGTACCACCAGCACCTGTTCCGGCACGCGGTCCATAAAGGCCTTTACTTCCTCTTTGGTGAGGAAGGTGCCGGTCGGGTTGTTGGGGTTGGTGATGCACACCAGCCGGGTAGCGGGAGTGATTGCCGCCGCCATGGCGTCGAGATCGTGGCCGCAGTCAACCGCCGGCACTTCCACCGCTTTGGCGCCATGAGCCTGGGTGGCCAGGGCGTAGACGATAAAGGTGTACTGGGAATAAACCACTTCCTGCTCTGGCCCCACAAAGGTGTGGAACAAGAGATCAATCAGCTCGTTGGAGCCGTTGCCCAGGATCAGTTGATCGATATTCACCTGAAGCTTGTTGGCCAACGCCGTTTTCAAGGCAAAACCGTTGGCATCGGGATAGCGCGCCAGCTCCGGCAGCGCCTTCTGAATGGCGGCAATGGCCTTGGGGCCAGGCCCCAGCGGGTTTTCGTTGGAGGCCAGCTTGACGCTGTGACTGATGCCGAGCTCCCGCTCCAGCTCTTCCACCGGCTTGCCCGGCTGATAAGGATGCAGCCCCGGAACGCCCGGGTTGGCCAGGGCCAGAAAATCAATACTCACAATGGCTCCTTGTATATATTCTGATGACTTTAGCCCACAGACTGTCGTGGTTTGTATGGCCGTGCAAGCTCGTCGGTCAAGGGGTATCTGTTTCGCCGACACGCCGTAAACACATCCATGTGGGCTCCACTGCGCCATCCCTGGCGCAGAGGGTACGGCGAAACAGATACCCCTTGCCCTTCTCGCGCAATACCGAGCCGTCAGGCAGACTCTGGCAGGCGATCCTCAACATACACGAAGCAGCAGCGGGGATTGCCGAAGCCGACCATAAAATGCCATGGATGGCATTTTCGAGCGCCCCATGGAGGGGCTTGAAGCGTGTCGGCGGAGTGCAACCGCGCTGCTGCTTCGCATGGCGAGTTCACAGCCATTCGTGACTTAAAGACAACTTAAGACTTGAGGCTTATTTCGCGTGCCGCTTGGCGAACGCATCCATAAAGTCGACCAGCGCCTGTACCCCTTCAATGGGCATGGCGTTGTACACGCTGGCACGCATGCCGCCCACGATGCGGTGGCCCTTGAGCGCCAGCAGACCGGCGGCCTTGGCTTCCTTCAGGAAGGCGTCGTTGAGGGACTCGTCCTTCAGCTGAAACGGAATGTTCATCCAGGAACGGGCACTGGGGTGCACCCGGTTCTCATAGAAATCACTGCCGTCCACGTAGCTGTAAAGCAGCTCGGCCTTGGCCTGGTTCTGCTTGCCGATGGCTTCTACCCCACCCTTTTCTTTCAGCCACTGGAATACCAGACCGGCCAGATACCAGGCGTAAGTGGGCGGCGTATTGAGCATGGAATCGGCCTTGGCCATGGCGGCGTAGTCCATGATGGCCGGCACATTGGCGCAGGCCTGGTCGAGCAGATCGTCGCGCACGATCACCACCGCCAGGCCGGAGGGGCCGATGTTCTTCTGGGCGCCGGCATAAATGATGCCGAACTTGCTCACGTCCACCGGGCGGGAAAGAATGGTGGAGGACATGTCCGCCACCAGGGGCACGTCGCCGGTGTCGGGAATAAAGTCGTACTCAATGCCTTCCACGGTTTCGTTCGGGCAGTAATGTACGTAGGCGGCGGAGGGATCCAGATCCCAGCTGGTAGCCAGTTTGCGCGGCTCTTCGCCGGCTTCAAAGCCGTCCAGCACCCGTACCTGGCCCACCTTCTCGGCCTCGGCCACGGCGGCGCGGGACCACTGACCGGTCACGATGTAATCGGCCCTGGCGTTCTTGCCCATCAGGTTCAGCGGCACGGCGGCAAACTGGCCGCGACCACCGCCCTGCAGGAACAACACCTTGTAATTGTCGGGGATGTGCATCAGCTCGCGCAGATCCCGCTCGGCCTGGGCCGCCACCGCCATGTAATCGGCACCGCGATGGCTGAGCTCCATCACCGACACGCCCAACCCGTTAAAGTCGCGAAACTCGGCCTGCGCCCGCTGCATCACTTCCACCGGCAGCATGGCCGGACCTGCGCTGAAGTTGTAAACCATCTTCTCCATTTTCCCTGAGTTAACCTGCTAATGTGGAACACCGTGAACTCGGTGCTTTCATCGTTTTACACGGCGCGCAAGCGCCAAGTCAAAGCAAAAATGTGACTTCAATTACAAAAAAGAGGCCCGCAGGCCTCAGTGTTATTCCTCGTCGATGGCCGGGGCGGAGGCATCATCGATGCTCCCGGACGCCAGGCCCTCTTCGCCCTCGATCGGCTCATCGTCGTCTTCGGGCTCTTCAATGCGCTGCAGCCCCACCACCTGTTCGTCTTCTCCGGTGCGGATCAAACGCACGCCGGCGGTGTTGCGGCTGATCAGGCTCACTTCCGACACTCGGGTGCGCACCAGGGTACCGCCATTGGTGATCAGCATGATCTCGTTGGCTTCATCTACCTGAATGGCCCCCACCACGGCACCGTTGCGATCGCTCACCTTGATGGAGACCACGCCCAGGGTGGCCCGGCTCTTGGTGGGATATTCCTCAAGGGAAGTGCGCTTGCCGTAACCGTTGGCGGTGGCGGTCAGAATGGCACCCTCGCCGCGCGGTACGATCAGCGATACCACACTGTCATCGTCGCCCAGACGAATGCCGCGCACGCCGGTGGCGGTACGGCCCATGGCCCGCACCTGATCCTCGTGGAAACGCACCACCTTGCCGGCGTCGGAGAACAGCATGATCTCGTTGTCGCCGTCGGTGATGTCCACCCCGATCAGCTCATCGCCCTCGGTGAGGTTGATGGCGCGAATGCCCGAGGCCAGCGGCCGGCTGAAGGCGGTCAGCTCGGTTTTCTTGACCGTCCCCTGGCGGGTGGCAAAGAACACCGCCTTGTCGTCGGCATATTCCTTCACCGGCAGAATGGCGGTGATGCGCTCGTCCTCGCCCAGGGGCAGCAGGTTGACGATGGGCCGGCCACGGGCGGTGCGGCTGGCTTCCGGCAACTGGTAGACCTTGAGCCAGTACACCTTGCCGGCGGTGGAGAAGCACAGAATGGTGTCGTGGGTGTTGGCCACCAGCAGCCGCTCGACGAAGTCTTCTTCCTTCATCCGCGTGGCCGACTTGCCCCGGCCGCCCCGGCGCTGGGCCTCGTAGTCGGTCAGCGGCTGGTACTTGACGTAACCCTGGTGGGACAGGGTCACCACCACGTCTTCCTGGGTGATCAGGTCTTCCAGGTTGATCTCGGCGCTGGAAGTGGTGATCTCGGTGCGGCGCTGGTCGCCAAACTGCTCCTTGATCGCTTCCAGCTCCTCGCGGATCACTTCCATCAGGCGGGTGGTACTGTTGAGAATGTGCAGCAACTCGGCAATCTGATCCAGCAGCGCCTTGTACTCTTCCAGGATCTTTTCGTGCTCCAGGCCTGTCAGGCGGTGCAGGCGCAGTTCCAGAATGGCCTGGGCCTGCTGCTCGGTCAGGTAGTACTGGCCGTCACGAATGCCGTATTCCGGCTCCAGCCATTCCGGACGAGCGGCATCGTCACCGGCGCGCTCCAGCATGCTGGCCACGTTGCCCAGCTCCCAGCCCTGAGCCAGCAGCCCGGCCTTGGCTTCCGCCGGGGTCGGTGAGCGGCGAATAAGCTCAATCACCGGATCGATGTTGGCCAGAGCAATGGCCAGGCCTTCCAGGATATGAGCCCGGTCCCGCGCCTTGCGCAGTTCAAATACGGTGCGGCGGGTGACCACTTCGCGCCGGTGCTGAATAAAGCACTCCAGCATGTCCTTCAGGTTGAAGGTGCGCGGCTGATTGTTGTCCAGCGCCACCATATTGATGCCGAACACGGTCTGCATCTGGGTCTGGGCGTACAGGTTGTTGAGGATCACCTCGCCCACCTCGCCCCGGCGCACTTCAATCACAATGCGCATACCGTCCTTGTCGGACTCGTCACGCAGGGCGGAAATGCCTTCAATCCGTTTTTCTTTGACCAGCTCGGCAATCTTTTCAATCAACCGCGCCTTGTTCACCTGGTAAGGCAGCTCGGAGACGATGATGGTCTCGCGGCCGGTTTTCTCGTCGGTTTCAATCTCCGCCAGGGCACGCACGTAGATCTTGCCACGGCCGGTGCGGTAGGCGTCGAAAATGCCCGACTTGCCGTTGATGATGCCGCCAGTGGGAAAATCCGGGCCGGGGATCAGCTCAATCAGCTGATCGATACTGATGTGCTCGTCGTCGATCAGCGCCAGGCAGCCATCCACCACCTCGTTGAGGTTATGGGGCGGAATATTGGTGGCCATGCCTACGGCAATGCCGGAAGAGCCGTTCACCAGCAGGTTGGGCACCTTGGTGGGCATCACCGCCGGGATCAGCTCGGTGCCGTCGTAGTTGGGCACCCAGTCAACGGTTTCCTTGTCCAGATCCGCCAGCAATTCGTGGGCGATTTTGTCCATGCGCACTTCGGTGTAACGCATGGCGGCGGCGGAGTCGCCGTCCACCGAGCCGAAGTTGCCCTGGCCGTCGACCAGGGTGTAGCGCATGGAGAAGTCCTGAGCCATGCGCACTATGGTGTCGTATACCGCGCTGTCGCCGTGGGGGTGATATTTACCTATTACGTCGCCCACCACACGGGCCGACTTTTTATAGGGTTTGTTCCAGTCGTTGCCGAGTTCGTTCATGGCGAACAGCACGCGGCGATGCACCGGCTTCAGGCCGTCTCGAACATCAGGAAGGGCACGCCCCACGATCACGCTCATGGCGTAGTCGAGATAGGAGCGCTTCAACTCTTCCTCGATGTTGATCGGCATGATTTCTCGGGCCAAATCGGTCATAGCAAGCCTTGTCCCCAGGTTATTGATTATATGGCTTTAAAAAGCGTGCCATTCTACCACAGTTCCGGCCCGACGGGAGCCGCTACGGCAAGTCTCGTTACCGGGCCGGTGGCACTGGCGCAAATTGGACGGTTTTTCGCGGGCTGGCGGCCCCGGGCCGCTTGGTTATAATGGACGCCTCAATCGGCCAGGCACTTAAGGCAACTTTTTCATGAACGTAGATCAACAGGAAATCGACAAGTTCGAGGCCATGGCCTCACGCTGGTGGGACATGGACGGCGACTTCAAGCCGCTGCACGACATCAACCCGCTGCGCCTGGGCTGGATTGCCGACAAGGCCAATGGTCTGTTTGGCAAGCAGGTGATCGACATCGGCTGTGGCGGCGGCATTCTCAGCGAAAGCCTGGCCCGGGAAGGGGCCGAGGTCACCGGTGTTGACATGGGCCAGGAGCCGCTGGCGGTGGCCCGGCTGCATGCCCTGGAAAGCGGCGTCAGCGTCCATTACCGCCAGGCCACCGCCGAGCAGATGGCCGCGGAGCGCCCCGAGCAGTTTGACCTGGTGACCTGCATGGAAATGCTGGAGCACGTGCCCGAGCCGGCATCGGTGGTGGCGGCCTGCGCGCAACTGGCCAAACCCGGCGCCAACCTGGTGTTTTCCACCATCAACCGCAATCCCAAGGCCTGGCTGCTGATGATCGCCGCCGCCGAGCACCTGCTGAAAATGGTGCCCAAGGGCACCCACGATCACCGCAAGTTTATTCGCCCCGCCGAGCTGTGCCGCTTCATCGAAGCCGCCGGCCTGGTGGTCAAGGACATTCAGGGCGTGGTGTACCGGCCGCTGCACGGCGACTTTGCCCTCAGCCGCGACGCCGACGTCAATTACATGATCCACGCCATCAAACCGGAGTAAACCATGCTCAAGGCGGTCCTGTTCGATCTCGACGGCACCCTGCTCGACACCGCCGGGGACATGGGGGCGGCGGCCAACTTTGTGATCACCGGGCTGGGGCTCAGCGCCCTGCCCGACGAGGTGCTGGCCTGCACCACCTCCGACGGCTCCTACGCCCTGCTCAGGGCCGGCATTCCGCCGGCCCTGATCGAACAGCACGGGCTCGAGCAATTGCGGGACCGCATGCTGGGCTTTTATCGCCAGAACCTGTGCCACCACACTCGGCCCTATGCCGGTGTGCCCGAGCTGCTGGACTGGCTGAACCAGAACGACATTCCCTGGGGCGTGGTCACCAACAAGCCGGCGGCGCTCACCGAGCCGCTGCTGGCCGGCCTGCCGCTGTTTGCCCGCTGCGGCGTCACCGTCAGTGCCGACACCCTGCCCTTTAAAAAGCCCCATCCGGCGCCCTTGCTGCATGCGGCGGAGCAACTGGGGGTGGCCGCCGGCCATTGCGTGTACGTGGGCGATCACCGGCGCGACATTGAAGCGGGCCTGGCCGCCGGCATGAGCACCCTGGCCGCCGGCTGGGGCTATGTGTCGGCGGGCGAGGATCCCTACCGCTGGCAGGCGAAAGGGGTAATGGACTCTGTTGAAGCACTTTCGTACTGGCTTAAAGGGGCCTTGGACCCCGGCTGCTGAAAGATCCCGCGGATCCGCAAGCAGGCGTTTTTTGCAAGCCAAATATTTCAAAAAAAGTTTTTCGCCGGCCACAAAAAAACCAGTGTTTTGGTAATGCCAGAGCGCCAACGCCACAGCAGTTAGTGAACACAAACATCGGGTCACTTCACACAGATTATCCACAAGCTGCCCAGATCCCGGGCGGGTTGAGAATCGGCAATCAACCCTCTATATTGTGCCCATTCCAACTAAGACAACTAGATGTTGTGTTTACGCCACACAGCAACCACACTATATAGGGTGGTTGTCGCGCACGGGCTTGAGCGGCACAACACCACTGGGAGAAGGTCCATCTCATGAATAAACATCTGCTGGTTACCAAACGCTCCGGCGCCAAGGAGCCCATCGATCTGGACAAGATCCATCGGGTGATCACCTGGGCCGCCGAAGGCCTGGACAACGTCTCCGTGTCCCAGGTGGAGCTGCGCTCCCATATCCAGTTTTATGACGGTATCCGCACCGAAGACATTCACGAGACCATCATCAAGGCCGCCGCGGATTTGATCTCCGAGCAGACCCCGGACTACCAGTATCTGGCCGCCCGCCTGGCCATGTTCCACCTGCGCAAGAAGGCCTACGGTGAATTCGAGCCGCCCCACTTTTATGATCACGTGGTGCGCCTGACCGAGATGGGCAAGTACGACCAGCACATTCTGGCGGACTACAGCCGCGACGAACTCAACGAGCTTAACGGCCGCCTGCACCACGAGCGCGACATGGACTTCTCCTATGCCGCCATCAAGCAGCTCGAAGGCAAGTACCTGGTACAGAACCGGGTGACCGGCGACATTTACGAAAGCCCCCAGTTCCTGTACATGCTGGTGGCTGCCTGCCTGTTCTCCAAGTATCCGAAAGAGACCCGGTTGGACTACGTGACCCGTTTCTACGACGCCGTGTCCACCTTCAAAATTTCCCTGCCCACGCCCATCATGTCCGGCGTGCGCACCCCCACCCGCCAGTTCAGCTCCTGCGTGCTGATCGAGTGCGGCGACAGCCTGGATTCCATCAACGCCACTTCCGGCGCCATCGTGCGTTATGTGTCCCAGCGTGCCGGCATCGGCATCAACGCCGGCCGCATTCGCGCCCTCGGCAGCCCCATCCGTGGTGGCGAGGCCTTCCACACTGGCTGTATTCCCTTCTACAAGCACTTTCAGACCGCGGTTAAATGCTGCTCCCAGGGCGGCGTGCGCGGCGGTGCCGCCACCCTGTTCTACCCCATGTGGCACCTGGAAGTGGAATCTTTGCTGGTGCTCAAGAACAACCGGGGCGTGGAAGAAAACCGCGTGCGGCACATGGACTACGGCGTGCAGATCAACCGGCTGATGTACCAGCGCCTGATCAAGGGCGGCGACATCACCCTGTTCAGCCCGTCCGATGTACCCGGCCTGTACGATGCCTTCTTTGAGGATCAGGCGAAATTCGAGGAGCTGTACGTCAAGTACGAGGCCGACGACAGCATTCGCAAGCGCACCGTCAAGGCGGTGGAGCTGTTCTCGCTGATGATGCAGGAGCGGGCCGGCACCGGTCGCATCTATGTGCAGAACGTGGATCACTGCAACACCCACAGCCCCTTCGACCCCAAGGTCGCCCCGGTGCGCCAGAGCAACCTGTGCCTGGAAATCGCCCTGCCCACCAAGCCGCTGATGGACATCAACGACGAGAACGGCGAAATCGCCCTGTGCACCCTGTCGGCCTTCAACCTCGGCGCCATCGACAAGCTGGAAGACCTGGAAGGCCTGGCCGATCTGGCGGTACGCGCCCTCGATGCCCTGCTCGACTACCAGGACTATCCGCTGCTGGCCGCTCAAAAAGGCTCCATGAACCGCCGTACCCTGGGCATTGGCGTGATCAACTACGCCTACTACCTGGCCAAGCACGGTGTGAAATATTCCGACGGCAGCGCCATCGGCCTGACCCACAAGACCTTTGAAGCCATTCAGTACTATCTGCTGAAAGCCTCGGTACAGCTGGCCAGGGAATTCGGCCCCTGCCCGGCGTTCAATGAGACCACCTACGCTCAGGGCATTCTGCCCATCGACACCTATAAAAAGGATCTCGATGCCATCTGCCAGGAGCCGCTGCACCTCAACTGGGAAGCCCTGCGGGAAGAAATCAAGACCACCGGCCTGCGCAACAGTACCCTGACCGCGCTGATGCCCTCCGAGACCTCCAGCCAGATCTCCAACGCCACCAACGGCATCGAGCCGCCCCGGGGCCTGGTCTCGGTCAAGGCCTCCAAGGACGGCATTCTCAAGCAGGTGGTGCCGGAGTACGAGCGCCTCAAGAGCCAGTACGAGCTGCTGTGGCAGATGCCGTCCAACGACGGTTACCTGCAACTGGTGGGCGTGATGCAGAAGTTCGTGGATCAGGCCATTTCCGCCAACACCAACTACGATCCTGCCCGCTTTGAAGGCGGCCGGGTGCCGATGAAACAATTACTGAAAGACCTGCTGACCGCCTACAAGTTCGGTCTCAAGACCCTGTATTATCACAACACCCGTGACGGGGCCGCAGACGCCCAGAACGACCTGCAGGAAGATGACGGCTGCGCCGGCGGCGCCTGCAAGATTTAAGGCGCCACTCTGAAATAATCCGCGGCGGGTTTTTCCCGCCGCCGTGCGCAGCGTCGCTTAACCCCGCTCAAGGCGGTAAAGCGGCACTGCGCTCATTGTTTTGCGGAACGAGAAAAATGTCTTACACCACTTTCAGTCAAGTTCAGAACGATCACATGAAAGAGCCCATGTTCCTCGGCAATCCGGTGAACGTGGCCCGCTACGACCAGCAGAAATACGAGATTTTTGAAAAGCTCATCGAAAAGCAGCTGTCCTTTTTCTGGCGCCCGGAAGAAGTGGACGTGTCCCAGGACCGTATCGACTACCAAGCCCTGCCGGATCACGAAAAGCACATTTTCATCAGCAACCTCAAGTACCAGACCCTGCTCGACTCCATTCAGGGCCGCAGCCCCAACGTGGCACTGCTGCCGCTGGTGTCCATCCCCGAGCTGGAAACCTGGATTGAAACCTGGGCGTTTTCCGAGACCATTCACTCCCGCTCCTACACCCACATCATTCGCAACATCGTCAACAACCCGGCGACGGTGTTCGACGATATCGTGGCCAACGAGCACATTCAAAAGCGCGCCAAGGACATTGCCCACTATTACGATGAGCTGATCGAGTACACCAGCTACTATCACCTCTACGGTGAAGGCGAGCACGAGATCAAGGGCCGCACCGTGCAGGTCAGCCTGTATGAGCTGAAGAAAAAGCTGTATCTGTGCCTGATGTGCGTCAACGCCCTGGAAGCCATTCGTTTCTATGTGAGCTTTGCCTGCTCCTTTGCCTTTGCCGAGCGCGAGCTGATGGAAGGCAACGCCAAGATCATCAAGCTCATCGCCCGGGACGAAGCCCTGCACCTGACCGGCACCCAGCACATGCTCAACATTCTGCGCAGCGGCGACGACGATGCGGATATGGCGCAAATCGCCCAGGAATGCGAGCAACAGTGCTTTGAGCTGTTCAAGGCCGCCGCCATTCAGGAAAAGGAATGGGCCGAATACCTGTTCAAGGACGGCTCCATGATCGGCCTGAACCGGGACATTCTGTGTCAGTACGTGGAATACATCACCAACCTGCGCATGCAGGCGGTGGGGCTGGAGCCGGCCTTTGCCGGTGCCAAACAAAACCCCATTCCCTGGATCAATGCCTGGCTGTCGTCCGACAACGTGCAGGTGGCGCCCCAGGAAGTGGAGGTGAGCTCCTACCTGGTCGGCCAGATTGACTCCCAGGTGAGCCACGACGATCTGGGTGATTTCGAGCTGTGAGCCGCGTCCGCACCCGGGATCTGAGCTTTGAGCTGCGGGCAGGGGAAACCCTGCTCGACGGCCTGGAGCGCACCGGTCACGCGGTGGAATACCAGTGCCGCAGCGGTTACTGCGGCGCCTGCCGTACCACCCTGGTTAACGGATCCGTGCACTACCCGCAGCCCCCGCTGGCCTTTGTGGCCAGCGGCGAAGTCCTGCCCTGCTGCTGCCGCCCCGAGGGCGACGTGCAGCTCGACGTGCCCCTGCTGGCCCTGAAGCAACAGGCCTGAGTCAGTCGCGGCGCTGGTCTGCCGCCGGCTCAAAGGGATGCCAGCTCAACCGGCCGTTTTGCTCAAACGACTTTTCCCGCTCGCACACAAACCACTGCTCGCCCATGTTGATGACGGATCCTTTCGAATAGCGTTTGTCTTCGAAATAGCACACCGGCTCGGTGCCGGTGGCAATGTTCAGCTCCACCGGGGCGGTAGAAATAGTATCGGCAGCCGCCAGCGCCGACAGCCCCCACAAGCTGCTCATCATCATTCTTTTCATCATGTTTTCTGCTCTCCCGAAAGTCCGCCTGCATTCTACCATTGCCGGGCAGGCGACGGCTTGCTTTTCCGGTTGCCCTTGGCTAGGGTAGCTATAGTCATTTTTTCCAGTATTTTTAGTTAGTTGCAAACACTTGCAGGTTCATGTCTGCACCTTGGCTGGTTTTGTTGGTCTTGCCTGAAGGGCAGCTGATAAAAGGAGACATCGCCTTGAAGTAGTCATTTGCCGTGACCATGAGGTAACGCTGTCGTCATCACGACGTTTTGCGCCCGCCAAAGGGAAAACGGCACCTTTTTGCGGGCGAGCAAGAACCGGAGCTACATCATGAGCAAGGAAAAAGTGAAAAAGAAAGCCCAGAAAACCCTGAAGGAAAAACGCCAGGAGAAACGGGACAAACGCACTCACCAGGACTGATCCGTTCTGAGGTTCCGTTGTCAGGGCGCCGTATCGGCGCCCTT
Organism: Oceanimonas sp. GK1; assembly: GCF_000243075.1. Classification (NCBI taxonomy): domain Bacteria; kingdom Pseudomonadati; phylum Pseudomonadota; class Gammaproteobacteria; order Aeromonadales; family Aeromonadaceae; genus Oceanimonas; species Oceanimonas sp. GK1. Next base: position 2,460,645 of record NC_016745.1, read on the forward strand.
TTTGTTGGTCTGCTCAGTCAAAATACCATTCCCACCGCAACTGCCTGATCTGCCCGCCCCGCCACTCGATGGTGACGGTTTCCGTGGTGTCCGGTGAGGCATAGCGCCAGCGGTCGGGCCTGCGTTCCGCCGGCGGCCCCAGCTGCTCCGCCAGCCCGGGGCCCGGGCTGCCGGGCTGCAGAAAGGGGGGCAGCGCCGCATGGGGCCGGGTCAGTTGCAGATAAATCGGCATGCCGTCGGGGTGCGCCGCTTCGCGGGACAAGTAGGTCTGGGCTTCCAGCCCCGGGCAGCGCAGGGTTTCTATTTCGTCAATCAACCCGGGCACATGGGGATTGACCACCTGACGATAGCCATACTCGGGCTCGGCACAGGGCGCCTGCATCACCTCGCCGGCAATCTGCTCCAGCCGGGCCAGGGCCCGCTCCTGCTGACCGGCACAGCCGGCCAGGGGCAGCCACAACAACAGCCAGCCAATTCCCCTGCTCACCATGCACTCCTTTCTGTTGATGACATCATGCTCCCTCCCTTGAATATAAATGGCTTTTCCACGGTCTGTATGCACACCCTTCAAAGAACAACACCATGGCAAGCGACGACAAGAGCAGTAAGGTACCGGGCCATCGCCTGGCCCGCATGGGTCATCTGGCCTCTCTCGCCACTCGGGTGGCCGGCAGCATGCTGGGCGAAGGCGCCCGCCGCCTGGCCCAGGGGCAGCGGCCCCGCGCCCGGGAGCTGCTGCTCACGCCCGCCAATGCCCGGCGAGTGGGCGACCAACTGGCCCGGCTGCGGGGAGCAGCCATGAAAGTGGGGCAGCTGCTGTCGATGGACGCCGGCGATCTGCTGCCAGCGGAGCTGGCCGATATTCTGGCCCGGCTGCGCGCCGAAGGCAGCCCCATGCCGGCCGCCCAGCTCAATACCGTGCTGGTGCAGGAGCTGGGCCATGACTGGCAACGCCACTTCAGCCATTTCGAGTTCCGCCCCCTGGCCGCCGCTTCCATCGGCCAGGTACACAAAGCCTGGGCCGACGACGGTGAACCGCTGGCAGTCAAAATCCAGTACCCCGGCATTGCCGCCAGCATCGACAGCGATGTCGACAATGTCGCCACCCTGCTGCGCCTCAGCGGCCTGGTGCCTGCCGGCGTTGATTATCAGGGGCTGCTGGCGGAGGCCAAACAACAACTGCATGCCGAAGCCGACTACCGGCTGGAGGCGCGCCAGCTGGCCCGTTTCAATGCGCTGCTGGCGGATGATCCGCGTTTTGTACTGCCACGGGGTCGCACCGATATCAGCACGTCCCGGCTGCTGGCCATGAGTTTTGTGGCAGGCAAGCCGGTGGAAAGCCTGGAATCACAGCCCCAGGCGCTGCGCAATCATATTGTGACGTTACTGTTTGAGCTGCTGTTTCGTGAATTGTTTGAGTTCAGCCTGGTGCAGACCGATCCCAACTTCGCCAATTTTCTGTATCAGGGTGAACGGCTGGTGCTGCTCGACTTTGGCGCCACCCGGGCATACGCCCCCGGCTTTGCCCAGGGGTACCGCCGGCTGTTTGCCGCCGCCCTGGCCGGTGACCAGGCCGGCATGGCGGCGGCGCTGAGCGACATCGGCTTTTTCAGCCAGCACATTATACCGGCCCAGCAACAGGCGGTGCTGCGGCTGGTCCAGCTGGCCTGCGAGCCGCTGCAGCAGGATGCGCCCTTTGACTTTGGTCGCAGCACCCTGGCCCAGCGCCTGCGCCAGGCCGGCACGGCCCTCAGCATGCAGCAGAATTACTGGCACAGCCCCCCCGCCGATGCGCTGTTTCTGCACCGCAAGATAGGCGGCCTCTACCTGCTGGCGGCGCGCCTGGGGGCGCAGGTGAATGTACGGCGGCAGCTACAACCCTGGCTGTGAAAACCGCGCACCGGATTTGCCAAGGCCAAGGCCGCCATATTATGGTACGGGGTTAAACGACCCCACCTATTTGAGCACCGTGACCAACGCCAAGCCCGCCGACATTACCATTGAACGCCTGATGCACACCGGTCTGCTGACCTGTGCGCCCGATACGCCGTTGCGCGAGGCGACCGAGCGCATGGCGTCCCGCCGTTGCAGCTCCATTCTGATCGTCGAAAACAACCAGGCAGTGGGGATCTGGACCGAGCGGGACAGCCTGCGGCTGGATCTGACCCGGACGGATCACCTGGACCTGCCCATTCGGCAACTGATGAGCCAGCCGGTGCATTGCCTGCCACGCCATACGCCGGTGGCCGAGGCCGAACAATGGTTTCGCCAGCACCAGTGCCGGCACCTGGTGGTGGTGGACGACGAGGGCCTGCCCGTCGGCATGGTGTCGCAAACCGACATGGCGCTCAAGCAGGGCATGGAGCCCTATCTCAGCCTGCGCCGAATCAGCGAAGCCATGAACGCCTCTCCCCTGATATTGCCAGGCAGCATGTCTCTGGCCCGGGCCGCCACCGAGCTGCTGAGCCACGACCAGGACGCGGCCGTGATCACCTGCTCGCCGGTACAGCTTGGCATCATCACCGAACGCGACATGGTGCGCTGCATCGCCCGCCACCCCGGCAACACCCCCATTGGAGAGCTGGCCAGCCGGCCGCTGCTGTCGGTTTCCCCCGAAGACAGCCTGCTGCATGCCCGGGATCTGCTGATCGACCACAGGGTGCGCCACCTGGTGGTCAAACAGCAGGAGAAGGTGGTGGGCCTGTTGGGGTTTCGGGAGATCATCAACGGCGTGGAGCACCGCTACCTGCAACAGTTGCAGCAGGCACTGGCGCAACGGGACCAGGCGCTGCACAGCTCCCGCCTGAACCTGCAGCTGGCGGAGCGGGTGATCGAGGCCTCGCTGGAAAGCATCGTCGTGACCGATGCCAACAACCGCATTGTCTTCGTCAATCCGTCCTTTACCCATACCACCGGCTACAGTGCCGAGGAAGTCATCGGCCGCACGCCGGCCATGCTGTCCTCGGGCCGTCACGATGCCGCCTTTTACCAGGCCATGTGGAACACCCTGCACGAACAGGGTTACTGGCGCGGCGAAATCTGGAACCGGCGCAAAAGCGGTCAGCTCTATCTGGAGATGCTGACCATTACCGCCATTCAGGACGACGACGGCCGGATCACCCATTTTGCCGCCCTGTTTACCGACATCACCCATATTCGCGAAAACGAAGACAAAATTCGCCGACTGGCCTATTACGATCCCCTGACCGGCCTGCCCAACCGGCGTCTGCTGGAGGACCGGCTGGATCTGGCGATACGTCACGCCAACCGCAGCAAACAGCATCTGGCGGTGATCTTTCTCGATCTCGACCACTTCAAGCAGGTCAACGACACCCTTGGCCACGCCGCCGGCGACGAGCTGCTGCTTGAGGTCTCCCGGCGTATTCGCACCCGGCTGCGGGAAGACGACACCCTGGCGCGCCTCGGCGGCGACGAATTTATCGTGCTGCTGCCCGAGCTGAACGAGCCCGACGAGGCCAGCCGGGTCGCCCGCCGGCTGATCGACGCCATTGCCGAGCCCTTTCAGATCAACAACCACCAGTTTCGTATCGGCTGCAGCCTGGGGGTCAGTCTATACCCGGACGACGCCAACTCCGCCGAGCAACTGCTGCATCACGCCGATGCGGCCATGTACCAGGCCAAGCAGGAAGGGCGCAACGATTACCGGCTGTTCAGCCGCAACATGAACCATCAGCAGCACCAGCTGCTGGCCATGGAAACCGCGCTGCGCTACGCGGTGGAAACCGGTGAAGGCCTGAGCGTCTATTACCAGCCCCAGGTCAACCGCGCCACCCGCATGCTGGCCGGTGCCGAAGCCCTGGCCCGCTGGCATCATCCCGACTTCGGCCAAGTGTCGCCGGGGGCCTTTATTCCCCTGGCCGAGCGGGCCGGGCTGATGGTACCGCTCGGCATGACATTGCTGCACCAGGTGGCGGCCCAGCAACGCCGCTGGCTGGACATGGGGCTGATGCCGGTGCCGGTGTCGGTCAACCTCTCGGCCCAGCAGTTCTGGCAGCACAACCTGCTGGTGCAGTTTCGCCTGCTGCTGGCGGAGCACCGGCTGCCGGCGGGCCTTATCGGCATTGAACTCACCGAAAGCGTGCTGCTCGACAAACAGCGGCAAGCCATCCCCCTGCTCTACGGCCTGCGCGAGCTGGGCTGTACCATTGCCATCGACGACTTCGGCACCGGCTACTCCTCCCTGAGTTACCTGCAGGATCTGCCGGTCAACAGCCTCAAAATCGACCGCAGCTTTATTCAGCGCCTTGGCGAGTCCCGCAGCAGCAATGCCATTCTGGCGGCGGTCACCGGCATGGCCCGGGAGCTGGAATTCAAGGTGGTGGCGGAAGGGGTGGAAACCGAGGAGCAGATGCAGGCCCTCGGCCGCTATCCGGTGGATCTGATCCAGGGATACCTCACCGGCCGCCCGGTGCCGGCAAACGACTTTGCCAGCCAATGGTTGAGCGCAGTAAGGTGTGAGGAGTAAGCTCCCCGGCGCACCCGTAACTGGAAACCCCGATGTTCAAACTGTTTGAAAGCCTGACCCGGCCGTTCCCCGAAGAGGCGCCCACCCAGCCCCCCGCCGGGCTGTACGCCTTCTGTCGCCACTACACCCGCGGCTTTGAATGGCCCCTTGTGGCCATGGCGCTGCTCAGTGCCCTGGTGGCCATCGTCGAAGTCTCCCTGCTGGGCTTTATGGGCCAGCTGGTGGATATGCTGGCCCGCCACAGCCCGGCGTCGTTCTGGGCAGAAGAGCGCAATACCCTCATGTTTATGGGCGGGCTGGTGCTGGTTGTCTTGCCGGTGCTGGCCTTCAGCCACGCCATGCTGATGCACCAGTCCCTGCTGGGTAACTATCCCATGTCCATTCGCTGGCTGGCTCACCGCTACCTGCTGAACCAGAGCATGACGTTCTATCAGGATGAGTTCGCCGGCCGCATCGCCACCAAGGTGATGCAGACGGCGCTGGCGGTGCGGGAAACCGTGATGAAGCTCTTGGACGTACTGGTGTACGTGTCCGTGTACCTGATCTCCATGCTGGTGATGATGGGTCACTCGGATCTGGCCCTGATGCTGCCCATTCTGCTCTGGCTGCTGCTCTACGTGGGCATTCAGTGCTACTTTGTGCCGCGCATGAAGCGCATCGCCACCGCCCAGGCCGACGCCCGCTCCATGATGACCGGGCGCATTGTCGACAGCTATTCCAATATCACCACGGTCAAGCTGTTTGCCCATGCCGATGCGGAAACCCGTTACGCCAAACAGGGCATGCGCGCCTTTCTCACCACCGTTTATGGCCAGATGCGCCTGGCCACCTGCTTTGTGCTGAGCGTGGATGCCATCAACTACCTGTTGCTGTTCACCATTACCGCCCTGTCGGTGGGCCTGTGGATGAATGCCACCGTAACCGTAGGGGTGATCGCCGTGGCCATCAGCATCGCCCTGCGGCTGCAGGGCATGTCGAAATGGATCATGTGGGAGATCGGTGCCCTGTTCGAAAACATCGGCACCGTGATCGACGGCATGAACACCCTGTCCAAATCCGTGGCCATAGAAGACAAGGCCAATGCCACTGACCTGACCGTGAGCCGGGGTGCCATTCGCTTTGAGGACGTCACCTTTCACTATGGCCGGGACGAGCCGGTCATCGAGCATTTCAACCTGGACATCAAACCCGGTGAGAAGGTGGGCCTGGTGGGCCGCTCCGGGGCGGGCAAGTCCACCCTGGTCAACCTGCTGCTGCGCCTGCACGAGCTGGAAGCCGGCCGCATCACCATCGACGGCCAGGACATCACCACCGTGACCCAGCATTCCCTGCGTGGCCAGATTGGCATGGTGACCCAGGACACCTCCCTGCTGCACCGCTCCATTCGGGAAAACATTCTCTACGGCCGGCCCGATGCCGCCGAGCAGGACATGATTGCCGCCAGCCGCCAGGCCCACGCCCACGACTTTATACAGAGTCTGGAAGACAAGGACGGCCACCGGGGTTACGACGCCCAGGTGGGCGAGCGGGGCATCAAGCTCTCGGGCGGCCAGCGCCAGCGCATTGGCATTGCCCGGGTGCTGCTCAAGGATGCCCCCATTCTGGTGCTGGACGAGGCCACCTCGGCACTGGACTCGGAAGTGGAAGCCGCCATTCAGGAAAGCCTGTATCAGCTGATGGAGGGCAAGACGGTGATCGCCATCGCCCACCGACTTTCCACCATCGCCGCCATGGACCGCCTGGTGGTGATCGACCAGGGCCGCATCGTCGAGCAGGGCTCGCACCAGGATCTGCTGGCCCAAAACGGCATCTACGCCCAGCTGTGGCACCACCAGACCGGCGGCTTTCTGGCCGACGGGGTGTAACGGGGTTGGGAGCCCGGGCTCGTCGCCCGCGTTCCCCCTTCCTAGGTCAGGCTCTCCAGCAGGCCGCTGCGCCGCTCTACCCGCCGGGCAATGGCCTGCTCAAACACCCCGGCCCGGGGCTCCACCAGGGTAAACCGGTGCCGGGCCCGGGTAATGCCGGTATAGAGCAGCTCCTTGGTCAGTACCGGGTTCAGGGCCTCGGGCAACATCAGGGCGGTATGGGCAAACTCCGAGCCCTGAGACTTGTGTACCGTCATGGCGAACACCGTCTCCACCTCCCCCAGCCGGCTGGGCAACACAAAACGCAAGCCGCCGCTGCCGTCGTTGCGGGGAAAGGCCACCCGCAGCTTCATGCTGCCGTCTTGCTCGGGCAGGCGCAGGGCAATGCCGATGTCCCCGTTCATCAGCCCCAGGCCGTAATCGTTGCGGGTCACCAGTACCGGCCGGCCTTCGTACCAGCCTTCCTCCGCCTCGAGCAGGCCGCGCCGGTGCAGCAGGCCGGCAATGCGTGCATTTAAACCTTCCACCCCCCAGGGGCCTCGGCGCACCGCGCACAGCAGCCGGAACTGATCAAAGGCATCCAGCACGCCTTTTGCCCAGTCATGCCAGGCCGTACCGTCAAAGGCGGTGCCGGCGGCGGGACGTTCATCCCGCAGCCGTGCCAGGTAATGACCATAGCCCACCCCCTCCCCCCGACCGGCAAACAGCAGGCGGTTAAGCGCCGCGTCCTGCTCTCCCTTCAGCCGAAGGGTAGCCACCTCGTCGCTGCCCTCCAGCTGCTGCCGGGCCAGCGCCGGCTGCTGACGGTTCACCGCCTCTGCCAGCCGGCCAATGCCGGAGCCGCCGGCAAAGCGGCGGGAGTAACGCAGCATCAGAATGCGCTGGGCCAGGGCATGACGGCCGGCGTCACCGGGCCGCAAGGACGGGTGCACTACCCGCTCGCCGCTGACCGCTTCCAACCAGGCCAGACGTTCCGGGGTATACAACCCCTGCTCGGCATCACGACACAAGTCCCCCAGCAGGGCTCCCGCTTCCACCGAGGCCAGCTGATCCTTGTCGCCCAGCAGTAACAGCCGGGCATGAGGCGGCAACGCCGCCAGCAGGCAGTGCATCATTTCCAGATCGATCATCGAGGCCTCATCCACCACCAGCACATCCAGCGGCAGCGGGTGGCCGGCATGATGACGAAAATGACGACTGTCCGGCAGGCTACCCAACAAGCGGTGCAAGGTGCTCACCTCTGCCGGGATCCGGGCGCGCACGCTCTCGTCTACCGGCAGCGAGGCCACCTGAGCACCGATGGACTCGGTCAGCCGGGCCGCCGCCTTGCCGGTGGGCGCCGCCAGTCGAATGCGCAGGGGCTGGGCGGCAGTGCCCTGCAGCAGCGCCAGCAGGCGCACCACAGTGGTGGTCTTGCCGGTGCCGGGGCCGCCGGTGATCAGGGTAAAGCCGCTGCTCGCCGCCAGGGCACAGGCCAGCTTTTGCCAGTCGGTCTGGCGCTCGCCGTCAAGCTTCAGCGGCTCGGGAAACAACCGCTCAAGCCAGTTTGCCAGGTCGGCAGGCACGGCTCTGTCATCCTGCATGCGTGCCGCCAGAGCCCGGGCCACCCCCTGCTCATAGCTCCAGTAACGACGCAGGTACAATCGATCGCCACTCAGCACCAGGGGCCGCGCCGGCTCGCCGTCGGCCGCCACCAGGGGGCTGCGGGCCAGGGCCTGCGTCCAGTGCTCCAGGGTCAGTGTCGCCAGTTGCTTTGAAGGCAGCCAGGCATCGGCCAGGCCTTCTTCCCCTTCCGGCGGCAGCGACAGGGCAAAGTCCGGCTCGGCCAGGGTCGCTAGCAGATCCAGGCACACATGGCCGTGGCCGAGCTGGTGGCTGGCCAGTGCCGCCGCCAGCAGCACCGGCGCCTCGCTTTCGGGCTGCTGCTCGGCAAAAAAGCCCGCCAGCGCCCGGTCCAGGGGGCGCAGCCAGCCCAGCGCCACCCAGCGGTCAAGCAAGGCCAGCAGCTCGCTGGCGGGGGTTTTGGTGGTGATCATGGCAGGCTCTCCTCGGTGGCACCGCAAAACAGCGTATTCAGGCTTTCTATCAGCTCACGGGGGGGCCGGTGTGCAAACACCGCGCCGGGCCGGCGCACAAACAGATACAGGGCACCGCCCATGTGGGTGTCGTAGTCGTAATCGGGCAGCCGCAGTATTAACTGGCGATGCAGCGCCAGCACATAGAGTACGTATTGCAGATCGTAACGGTGGCGAAGGATCTGATCCTCCATCGCCGCCCGTGTGTAATCGGCGTCATCCGGGCCCAGCCAGTTCGACTTGTAGTCCACCACGTAATAACGGCCGTCATGCTCAAACACCAGATCGATAAAGCCCTTGAGCATGCCGTTCAGCCGGCCCGGGGCCAGTGCCGGCCGCTCCCGCTGCGGCAGAATATGGCGTCGCACCAGTGCATCCAGCGCGGGGATCTGCACTCGGCTGACCTCCAGCCAGAACTCCATTTCCGGCTGAAAACAGCCGAGCGCCTGCAATGCCGGGCCACCGTCAAACAGCGGCGTGGCCAGCAGCCCCTGCAGCCAGTCGGCAAGCGGCGTGGCCCACTCCTCCAGGCCCCGCAACTGGCAGCGCCGGGCAAGCTGGGATGCCAGCTCCTCGGGCTGATTTGCCAGCCCTTCATTCAGCACCAGCTCCAGCAGGCCATGCAAAAAAGTGCCCGCCGCCGGACCACGGGGAAAGCGATGCAGGCTGGGAAGCTCAAAGGGGCGCAGCGGCACAAAGGGCCGTTCCAGCTCGTCATCCCCGCTTTTGCCCGCTTCGGGCCGCTCGGGGGCGGCGTCGTCAAAACGCTGGCCGGCCTCTTCCCGGCTGAGCAGGGCACTGTAGGACGCTATCCACCAGTGCTCGGCGGCGGGCCGGGCCGGGCTGGCCCAGACCGGCGCCGACGGCGCTCGTTGCGTATCCACCCAGCCTTCCCCGGTGACCTCGGGCGCCGCGCACAGCGCGGTGTGTTCGCTTGCCAGGGGCGTGAGCCAGTCTTGCAGCGGCCCGCTCAGCACGGCACCGCCGCCCAGCAACCGGCCCATGGCCGAGTCGTGCAGGCGCGAGGCCCGGCCGTTGCCGACCTTGATATCCGCCAGCCCCAGCCAGCAGGCATGGCGGGCCCGGGTCAGCGCCACATAGAGCAGGCGCAGATCTTCCCCCAGCCGCTCCCGCTCGGCCTGGGCCTTTTGTTCATCGGTGGGGTTTAGCAGCAGCCGCTTGCGGCCGCCCTCGTGCAGCTGCACCGGGGCCCCGCGGACGCCGCTTTCCCGAAAGCTGCAGATAAAGGGCAAAAACACCAGGGGATATTCCAGTCCCTTGGACTTGTGAATGGTCACCACCCGTACCAGGGCGGCGTCGCTTTCCAGCCGCAATACCTGTTCGTCGGCGGCCTGCCGCTCCCCCTCCCTGCAATCGGCCAGGTGGCGGATCAGTGCCTGCTCGCCGTCCAGGGTGGCGGCGGCCTGCTGCATCAGCTCCGCCAGGTGCAACAGATTGGTGAGCTTGCGTTCGCCCTCGGTACCCCGCAGCAGGCGGGCCGGCAGCGCGAAGTCGTGCAGCAGCCGGTGCACCATGGGCAGCACGCCCTGGCGCTGCCAGATACGGCGGTAATCCCGAAACTGCATCACTCTGCCTTCCCAGTGGCGTTCGTCCTGATTGAGCCGCTCCAGCTCAGACAGACTGAGCCCCAGGGTGGCGGTGGCCAGCGCCGCCCTGAGTTTGCCGTCCTGCTCCGGCTCGGCGCAGGCCCTCAGCCAGTGCAGCAGATCCCCCGCCTCGGGGCTTTCAAACACCGAGTCCTTGTCGGACAGATACACGCTGCGCACCCCTCGGGCCGCCAGGGCTTCACGAATGGCCTGAGCCTCGCGAAAGCTGCGCACCAGCACCGCCATGTCGCTGGGCTGTACCGGGGTCAGGCCATGCTCACCGGCAAACCCGGCACGGCCCTGGCCGCCCAGATTGAGCAGATGCGTCATGTGGCTGGCACAACGGGCCGCCATCTGCTCGAGGTAGACGCCGCCGGCAACCGGCTGATCGTCGTCGGTGTCCAGCTGCCACAGGGTCAGCGCCGGCTGCGGCGCGCCCTCGCATTGCCAGTGCTCGTCACGACCGCGCGCCTGCACCGACACAAAGGGCAGCGGATTGTGCTCGCCGTCGCGAAACAAAAACGCGCCTTCGGGGTGGGCTTCGGCCCGCTCAAACAGCCGGTTGACCGCTGCCACCATGGTCGTGGAGGAACGAAAGTTGGTGCCGAGGCTGTAGTGACGGCCTTCGGTGGCGGCCCGGGCCGACAGATAGGTGTAAATATCGGCGCCGCGAAAGGCGTATATGGCCTGCTTGGGGTCCCCTATCATAAACAGGCCGCTGTCGGCGCAGTTGTCGGCTACTCGGTAAATGGTGTCGAAAATACGGTACTGCAGCGGATCCGTGTCCTGAAATTCGTCAATCAGCGCCACCGGGAACTGTTGCCGGATCACCTCCGCCAGCCGCGGGCCGTTCTCCCCCGCCAGGGCCTCGTCGAGACGGGTGAGCATGTCGTCAAAGCCCATTTCGGCGCGGCGGCGTTTTTCCAGCTCAAAGTGCCGACGCACCCAGGCGGCGGCATGACGCAGCGCCGGCTCGGCGGGGTCGGCCAGGGCGGCCAGTTGCCCGGGCAGGGTGGCCATGGCCTCCAGCGCCGGGTGTACCGGCGGTTCCCCCTTTTTCCAGATGGCATGCAGGCCCTCGGGGGTCAACCGTTCAAAGCCGGTACCGAGAGCCAGGTCTGCCTCCCTGGAGCCGGCCCAGGCCCGCAGCTTGTTGAGCCAGGGCTGGTAATAACGGGCCTGCAGCTTGCGCCCGTCCACCGCCTTGTCGGCCACCGCCTTGTCGAGCAGCAACGCCAGCTCGTCAGCCCAGGCCGGCCAGGGCGCTTTAAGCTCGGCAAGCCGCCGCGCCCGCGCGCTCAGGGTGCCTTCCAGCAGGGCATCCAACTCGCCGTCGGCCTCGCCGGGCTCGCTCAGCAGCGGCCGTAGTTTGGGCAACAACGCATCCGGTGTCTGCCAGTGGTCAATCACCCAGTCGAGGGCCGCGCCCTGCAGGGGGTAGCACTGACGGCGCCAGTAATCGCGCACCACCTCGGCCAGCAGCTCACTGTGATCGGTCTGCAGGGTCTGGGTAAACAGGCTGCCACTGTCAAAGGCGTGCTCGCGCAGCATGCGCTGACACCAGCCGTGAATGGTGGACACCGCCGCCTCGTCCATCCACTGGGCGGCGATATCGAGCCGGTGGGCACAGCCGGGCCACTGCTCCGAGGGAAAGTCATCCCGCAGGGTCGCCAGCAGCTCATCGCCCTCAGCCTCGCCGCGGAATACCGCCGCCGCTTCCACCAGCCGGGCGCGAATGCGGTCTCTCAGCTCCTGAGTGGCGGCGTCGGTAAAGGTGACCACCAGGATCTCCGGCGGCAGCAGCTCTCGGGCAAAGCCCTGCTCGCCGCCATGGCCCAGCACCAGCCGCAGGTACAGCGCGGAAATGGTAAAGGTCTTGCCGGTGCCGGCACTGGCTTCAATCAGCCGGCTGCCGTGCAGGGGAAAGGTCAGCGCCAGCGGACGGGATGGGCTCATGATGGGGTCTCCTGTGACAGCGGTTGCGGGCCATATTCCAGCAGCGGCCGGTAAAGTTGCTCGCTCCAGGCGGCAAAACGGCCATCGGCGTTCAGGGCGTCAAAGTCGGGAAACTGGCGCGCCAGGGCACCGCTCTCGGCACGCTCGCCGGCGTAATGAAAACCGTCGCCCTCATAGGTCTTGCGCGCCGCCGGCTCGGCCTTGGCCGGGTCTTTTTGCTCAAGGGCACTCATGGCGGTTTTCAGCGCCACCGGCAGCGGCGCCGTCATGCCCGCCCGCAGGGCCTCCAGCCAGCCTTGCACGATTCCGGCCGCCTCCTTCCGCTCCAGGGGCGCACCGTGCAGGGTGACGTCTTCACCCACCAGATAAAGAGTGAGTTCAATGCCACAGGCACAGGCCACCCCCTGGGCCACAAAGGCCCACAGCAGCCGGTGCCAGCGCAGGCTGTTGCCGCTTTGCAGATCCCCCGGCTGCAGCTCAATCAGCGCCAGTTTGTCGCCACTCTGACGCAGGCCGCCGAGCCAGCCCTCCAGGGGCAGGCCGTCATGCTCAAACGCCAGCGGCAGGGGGGAAGTCAGGGGCGTGGGCCAGGTCTGGCACAAGGCCCGATAACGGGTCAGTTGCTCCGGCAGCGCGGCCTGCACCTCGGCCCGCAGCCGCTCGCCAAACCCCACCAGGGGCAGCCGGCCCTGGCCCTGTAATCGGGCAGCGGCCCGGGCCAGGGCCGCCTCGGGCTCGTCGGCACCGGCGGCCGCCTCCAGCAGCTCCCGCTTGATCACATAGCGCTCCAGGCCATTGAGGGCGAAGGGCTCCTCGTCCTGCTCGGCGGACGGACTGTCATCCAGCACCACCTTGAGCCGGCGGGCAAAAAAGGTGGCCACGGGTTGGCGCAAAAACTGTTGCAACTGCTCCAACGCCACGGGACCGTCGGGCTGCCAGGCCGGCAAAGGCGTCTCGACGCTGTCGGTGACTTCGGCCTGCACCCATTCCCGGGCGTAACTGAGCAAGGGACTGCCCTCGGTAAAATAGCGCCGGCTGAAGGGCTGCAGCGGGTGCTCGGTGGTGATGGCCTCCAGCAGCTTGCCACCGTCTGCCAGCCGCCAGCCGCTCAGGTGATCCCGCAACTGGCCCACCAGGACCGAGGGCGGCCGCTCGCTGTTGTCGCGAATGCTGCGCCCCACCCAGCTGATATAGAGCCCTTCCCGGGCCGAGAGCAGGGCCTCCAGCAGCAGGTAACGGTCGTCTTCCCGCCGGGAGCGATCCCCGGGGCGGTAATCCCCGGCCATCAGATCAAAGTCCAGCGGCGTCACGCTGCGGGGGTAGTCGCCGTCGTTCATGCCCAGCAGGCACACCCGGCGAAAGGGAATGGCGCGCATCGGCATCAGGGTACAGAAATTGACTGCCCCGGCCAGAAAACGCTGGCTGAGCCGGCCCTGATCCACCGCCCCCAGCCAGGCTTCGCGCACCACGGTCAGCGGCAGCGGCTCGTCCAGGTCCACCCCGGCACACAGCGCCTGCCACTGCTCCAGGGCATCGGTGAGATCGGCCACCAGCGCCTGCTCCCGCTCGCTGTCCGGTTCGAAAAACCGGGCCAGCAGCGCCAGCAACCGGGCCGACCAGTCGTCTGCCGGCACCGGCTCGGACAGCGCGTCGTGCAGGGCGTCGATGGCCTCAAGCAGGCTCGCCAGCGGGCCTATCATGGCGGCATCGAGGCCGCCGACTTCATCATAGGGTTCAATGCCGGCCCAGGCCTCACCCGCGCCGACCGCATAGCCCAGCAGCATGCGCCGCAGGCCAAAACGCCAGGTGTTTTGCTCAAGCGCCCCGGGCAGGCCCAGCCCGGCCCGGCGGCGGGCATCCAGCCCCCAGCGTACGCCGGCACCTTCAATCCAGCGGCGCAGCACCGGCAAGTCGGCTTCATTAATGCCAAAACGCCGGCGCAGGGCGGCCACGTCCAGCAGATCCAGCACCTCGCTCACCGGCAGCCGGCTCTCGGGCAGACGCAGCAGATGCTCCAGGGCAATCAGCAGCGGCTCGCTGCCCCGGCTGCCCTGATCCGCCAGGGTATAGGGAATAAAACGGTCGTCGTCCCGCTCATACTGGCCGAACACCGCCTGAATATGGGGCGCATACACATTGATGTCGGGCACCATGACGATGATGTCCCGAGGGCGCAGGCTGGGGTCTTCGGAAAAGCGGACCAGCAGTTGATCGTGTAGAATTTCCACTTCCCGCTGGGCGCTGTGGCCGAGGTGAAATTCCACGCTGAGCTGCGATCGGGTCAGCGGCGGCCAGTGTTCCCGACTTTCCGCCGGCGGTCGCAGATTGAGGATGTCATCCTGCAACTGGCCCAGCAAATGGCCGGTATCGCCATCGTCAAACAGATCGATACGGCTGCCGAGGGCGTCGAAGCGCTGCCGGTAGCTGTCGGGATCGTCCAGGCTGTCGAGCAGGTTAATGTAGTCCCGGCCCTGCTTGCCCCAGGCCGCCAGCAACGGATGGGCATGCTGGTGCAGCTCCACCTCGCTTAAGCCCGGCGCCTGACCGGCCTTGCTGGCATGGCGGCGGTACTGGTGCCGTAACAAGTCCTGATCCGGCACGATGTCGCCCCAGTGATGCTGACAGGGGTTGTGTACGCACAGCAGCACCTGGCTAAAGCGGGCCATGGCCGCCAGCGCCTCCAGGGTTTGCGTCGGCAGCGAGGAAATGCCAAACACCACCACTCGGCGCGGCAGCCCGGCGGGGCGCTGTTCGCACTCACGCACATGACGCACAAAGCGCGGGTGCACCCCGGCCCGGCTGCCGGCCAGCTCCTGCTCGCCCACGTCCGCCAGCAGGGCCCGCCACAGTGCCGGCTGCCACAAGACCGCCTCATCCAGCGGCTGTTCGCCCCGGCGGCCGTGAAGGATCACATCCCGGCCATCGCGCCAGGCCGCCAGCCAGTCGGCCCGGTATACCTGATACTGGTCGAACAAGTCCGCCAGCCGCTCCGCCAGCTGGTAGCGCTTGCGGCCGTCGCCGTCGTTCTGCAAAAAGCGTTCAAGGGGGGCAAACACCGGTTCGGTGACCAGCGCCGGCAGCAGCCGCATCAGCCGCCAGGTGAGCGGGGCCTTGTCCAGCGGCGACAGCCGGGGAATGGTGTCGCTGCCCAGCACGCCGCGGTAGCTTTGCCACAAAAAGCGCGCCGGCAGCTCCACCTGCACGGCGGCGGCAATGCCGCCACTGCGGTGCTCGGCCAGGGCCAGCTTGAGCCACTGGGCAATGCCGTTGCTCTGCACCAGTATCACTTCGTTTTCAAGCGGCTCCAGCGGGTAGCGCCGCATCCAGGTCACCGCCAGCTCGCGCAGCGCTTCCAGGTGGTTGCCGTGCACCACCATCAGGCCGGGGCTGAGCCCCTCGTTATGGTTCATTTGGGTTCCTTTTGTCCCTGCTCTGCGCCCATCATAGTGCCGAACCGGCACGACATTAAGCGTCGCCCGCCTTGTTGGTTGAAAAGCAGACAGGGTCCGTGGCGGAGAAAGGCACAAGCGCGGCATTCATGCCGGTGGCTGATCTTCCCAGAAAGTTAGCCGGCATTGCTCTCGCCGCCGCCGACCATGGCCTCCACCCGGGTAAACTCCACCGGCATGGCCTGCAGGGCGGCCTTGCCCCGGGCGGTGAGATCCGAAATAAACACAAACTGCTGGCGCGGATCCATGGGATAGGCCTTGATGCGGTAACGGCTGCCCCAGGGATGATCTTCCATTACCACCACCACCGGCCGGTTGAGCTTGAGGTAGGGACTGGACAGAGCCACGTCATGCAGCACCCGGCGCACCCGGTGGGCATCGTGCTCGGGGGCCAGGTAAAAGCTCGCCACGCACATCAGGCTGGCCCCGCCGTTGTTGGCATTGCGGATCAGCGCGTTCCACAGCTTCAGGTGCGGCACCACCACCACGGTATCGTCGGGGGTGACCATTTCCAGCGCCCGCAAACCGATATGGCGCACCTCACCGTAGCAGCCGTCCACTTCTATCCAGTCGCCGGGCCGGTAGGGCCGCTCATAGGCCGCCACCACACCGGCGAACAGGCTGCTGACATAATCCTTGAGGGCAAACCCCAGTGCCAGGCCCACGGCACCCAGAATGGCCACCATGTTGCGCAGGGAAGGCTCGATGATCAAACTGACCACCCAGCCGATGGCCACCAGCACCACCACAATGCGCAGCGTAGGGATCAGTGCCAGCACCCAGTGCCGGCGCCGGCCATGCAACCGGTTTGCCAGCCAGGGCAGCACCAGCTGCACCAGCCAGGCCAGCACCACCCCCGCCACGATGACCAGCACCAGCTCGGTAATGATGCCGGGGGTCAGCCGGCGAAACAGCCCGGTCAGTTGTTCGGTATCCATCGCTCCTCCGTGCCCGCCCCGTTAAAAATCGTCCAGGCAGTGATCCCGCCCGGCCAGAAACTCCCGCACGGCCGGGTAGGCTGCCGGGCGGACGCGCCAGCAGGCGCCTCGCAGCTCCACCTGACCGCAGTACTCCAGCCGCTGCAAACAGGCCGCCAGCCGGGCGCCCCCCAGCATGGGCAACACCTGCTGCAAGGGCCCCGACGCCAGGCCGTCGTGCAACAGCAGCGCATAGAGCACAAAGGCGGTGGTGTCGTCGGCCTCCGCCGGCAGCTCGGGCCGGCCACCATTGTCGCCGTGCTCCGCCGCCCACAGCGCCAGGGCCACGCCGGCGTTGCCCCGGGCATCGGCGGCGAGGGCCGTCAGTTGCCGGGTAGAGCCCCTGATCCCCAGCGTGCCCAGCAGTGCCGGTGTCACCGGCGCAAAACAATGAGGGTGCGGCAGCACCAGTTCAAAGGCCTGGATGATAAAGCGATGGGTCCAGCTGTTGCTCACCACCAGACCCGGGCCAAATTCCCCTTCCAGCAGCCGGACCAGCAGGGCCCGCAGAAAGCGCAGGCCCGCGGGGGTGCGCAACAGGCACCGGGCCAGCGAGTCCATCAACCAGGGACCGTGCACCCCCTGGCGGCGCCACCAGCCGGCCACATCGGCGGTGGCCAGCTCCTGCTCATCAGGGGGGGCCAGCCGGGGCCAGCGCCGTTCACCGGCCCAGTCCCGGGCGATGTGGGCGGTGCCGCTAAAGGGAGGGTCCAGCAAAAAGCGGACCCCGGGGCCGGTGTCCGGCCAGTCTTCGGCCCAGCGGGTCAGGGCCGCCACCGCCGGCCGACGATCGAAATTGTCATGAGTCGGCGCTCCTCCCTCAAACCCGCTGTCGGCCTCGTCTCCCCGGCCCAGCAACCTGCCCAGCCGGCGCAGCCCCCGGCGTACACGGCTGCTGGCCGGGGACGCCGGACTCTCGAATGAGGCAGCCTCTATCAGTTGCCAGCCGTCGTTGTCACCCATGCAGTATCCTCCTGACCAGTACCGGTCCCACCAGCTCGAAAATAAGGGTGGAGCTGACCACCGCCGGCAGCAACAGGCTTCGGTAGTGGGGCATCTGCTCTGCCGCCAGCAGTGCCATGCCAATGGCCATGCCGGCCTGGGGCGTCAGCGCCAGCCCCAGGCCGGCCGGTAGCCGGGTCCGGCGCGCCGGCGACGCCAGCCGAAGGCCGAGCCAGCCCCCCAGCCACCGTCCAATCAGGCGCAGCCCCACATAGGCAAGGGTAAGCCAGAGGGCATCATTCAGCCGGTAAAGATCGATCATGGCGCCGGAAAGCACGAAGAAAAACACCAGAAAGGGCCACTCGATCTGTTCAATGGCCCGAAACGAGCGGGTATGGTGGGCGGAGAAATTGGCAATCACGGTGCCGGTGGTCATGGCCGCCAGCAGCGGCGATACGCCAAGCCCGGCAGAGCAGCCGGCCAGCAGCAGGATCAGGGCGATGGCCTCGGCTTGAGTGGGTTCACCCGGCGCCAGTCGCCCCGTCAGCCAGGCGGCGGGCACCCCGATCAGCCCCCCCAGCACCACGGCACCGCCCAGCTCCCACAGGGCATGCAACAAGGCCAGCTCTCCCTCCCCCGACAACAGCCAGCCCAACACCGCCATGGCCAGGCCAAACACCAGAATGCCCCAGCCGTCGTCGATGGCCACAATGCCCAGCAGCAGCCGGGCCACCAGCCGGGTATCGTGACTGTGGCGCACGGTCTCGCGTACCGCCGCCGGATCGGTGGCCACCGAAATCGCCGCCAGGGCAATGGCCAACGCCAGCGGAAAGCCCAGCAGCCAGAGCCCAACCCCCACCACCAGCACACTGCACAGCACCACGGTCAGGGAAATCACGGTGATCAGCCAGCCGGTGCGCCGCAACCGCGCCACCGTCAGCTCGCTGCCCAGCAAAAAGGCCACCATCACCAGTGCCAGCTCGATAAGGGGCTCGGCCAGACCATTGATGGGCTGACCACCGGGGCCCCCCAGCCAGAGCTGATAGACGGCGGCAATGGCCACACCCAGCAACACCAGCAGCGATACCCGGGGCAACCGGGTGCGCGCCGCCAGCACATCGCAGGCAATACTGAGGGCCAGTATGCCTCCCAGCAGGATCATGTTGAGGGCAACGGAATGGCCGCCCGGTGGCCCGGCAACGAGTTGAGAAACAACCAAGGCAGCCCCCCTCCCTGTGACATGCACCGGCCGGTGCCGATGATGGCGGCATCAGATCCCGGGCGGGTCGTCGGCGGGCTCGCCCCGGTCGCATTTTTTGCACTCCAGCACCCTGCCCCGCATGGCCGAGCGCCCCGCCGCCGTCACCACCCAGGGGCGGTTGACAAAGGGCGGCTGATGACGCACATGCTGGTGGTGGCCGCAGGCCAGCCGGGCCACCCAGTGGCCCTCTTCATCCTGATGAAACCCGACCATGGCCTGTTTCACGACTTAAAACCGGTCGAGCATGGACTCGTCATAGTCGTCGGCATTCAGGGTCACGCCGTGTTGCGCGGCCAGATTGTCGAGCTCGGTCTGCTTGACGGCCAGTTCATCCATCACGATGGTGTTGTCGTCCAGCTGCCACAGCTGGCGTGAGCCGGCGTAGCAGAATTGCAACACCTGCATGGCAGTGGCATCCCCTTCGTTGGCCGCGGCCTCTACCTGGCGGCGCTTGCGGCTGATCTTGTTCAACCGCTGTTTCAGCTCCCACACATACACCACCTCGGTCATAAAGGGATGGCGGCGCAACCGGCTGAGCCCGGCGCCCACCAGCAGGGCAGCCAGCACCACGCCGAGCAGATTCCAGTGAAAGTGGCTGCCGTCGGCATCGGGAAAAAAGGCAATCAGCAGTTGGGCAATGCCCAGACTGAGCACCGCCAGGGCCAGGGCCGAGCCGATAAATACTCGGTTGAGATGACGGCGATAACGGCGTTTGTCGATGTCTTTGAGTTTCATAACCACCTGAAAGAATTTAAAAAACAGCCGCATTATAGTCGCGGCCGTTCCTTCTTCCCATCCCCGTTCGCTCAGCGCCGCCCTTGCAGGCGATCCAGGCTCCAGCTGCCGCCCCCGGCAAACACCAGGTAAAAGAACACAAAGCAGAACATGATGGCCAGCTCGCCACCGTTGTTCAGCGGCCAGAAGTTCTGGGGATGATGGACGATAAAATAGGCAAAGGCCATCAACCCCGACAGCACAAAGGCCACGGGCCGGGTGAAGAGCCCCACCAGCAGCAGGGCACCGCCAAACAGCTCCAGCACCCCGGCCACGCCAAGCAGCGAGAACAGCTCAAACTCGCCCCGGGCCGGGGCCGGAAAGCCCAGTATTTTCTGCCCGCCATGCTGCATGAACAAAAAGGCCGACACCATTCGCACCAGGCTCAGCACCCGCGGCCGCCAGGCATTCAGAACGTTCTCCATCCGTTTTCTCCTTCATGTGAACCCCAGTTTCAATACAAGTGCCTTTAACAACCGGACGCAAGCCAGAATGCAGCGCCAGGGTCAGGGCCGCCATTCCGGCCGCTGGCCGGTGTCCTGATACAGGGGTTTGTTGAACCTGTCCCGCAGCTCGCTGAAATACCACACCCTGGGCGGCAGGTACCGGGCATGGTCGGGAAAACAGTGGGCAAACTCCTCCCGGCAGGGCCCGGTGAAGTCGGCCCTGACCAGGGACGGATACCGCTCGGTACAGGCGGCCACGATGCGGTCAAAAAAATGGCTGCCCATGAACTTGTCGTAGGTAATACTGTGAAACTCGTTCGACTCCATACGGTTGTAGCCGTTGAGGTGATCGCTGCCAAGCCCCAGATCCCGGCGTCGGCGCATGTCGATGCCCACGCTCAGGTCACGATGCACAATGCGGGGAATGTTGCCGTCCGAGTCAATTTCCAGCAGCACATTCTGGCCATGGGGCTCAAGCAGGTAGCCAAAGTGCCGGAACGCCTGCACCCAGTGGCGGATCACGGGAAACAGGATCTGCTGCAACACGAACGACAGCGGCTCCCGGTCTCCGATCAGCTCAAACAGCAGCGGCGGCATGGCGGGATTGAAAAAATCCTGACCATAGAGCGCAAACCCCGGCAGCAGACTGCGGTTGCCGGCCCTCTCGGGATAGGGGGTCATTTCCCGCACCAGATAACCCCAGTTTTCTCCCCGGCCCTGGCCGCTGCCCAGGTTCCGGTGCACCACCCCCAGCACCTCCCGCAAAAAGGCGAACCGCTCATCCAGTTGCTCAATGCCCAGCTCCAGCTCCCGGGACACGTTCACCGCCTGGGCGATGACCTCGTCCCGCATCTTTCGATCGTAACGGGATACCTGAAAGGGAAAATGCACCTTCAGCGCATGGGGCAGGCCTTCCTCCTGCACATACAGGGTTCTGGAGGACGAACTGGGCACCACCGCCAGGCTTCGGCACCGGGTGCCCATAGCCAGGGTATGGCGGACGTAAGGATCCGCGGACTTTTCTTCCAGCACCTGGGGATGCAGGCAAAAACGGACCCTGTCTCCGGGCAGGTACTGTTGCCGCAACGCCGGCGACGGATTGGCCGTATACAGCTGCACCTGCTCCCGGGGCAGCTCAAACATCGGCAACGCAAAGCCGCGGTGGCCGGCATTGGGGCGATATGGCTCCCGGACCTGGGTATAGGCGGCATGGCGGCTGTAACTGCGGGTGCCTTCGTTGCGATATCGGTCGGCGTAAATGAGAGTCGGTATCATGGGCTGGCTTCAATTGCCTCCGCGAGCTAATGAGCAAAGTATATTCACCGCACTACGCCACCGCCACAGGCCGGCTCTAGCCGTCCCTGCGGCCGCGCAGGCGCCACTGCATTTCGGTTTCAAGCAGGGCAAACAGCGCCATACCCACGGCAACGATGAGCACTCCCTCCGTGAAGGGCACCGGTTTGGTGTCAAACACCGCCTGCAGCGGCGGCAGATAGGTGATGGCGAACTGGGCCAGGATCACCAGGATCACGGTGGCCCACACCACAGGGGTGCCCTTGACCGCCTGCCAGGTGAGGGAAGTGCCGTACATATTGCGAATAAAAAACAGATGAAAAATCTCCATGACCACCAGGGTGTTGAGCGCCATGGTGCGGGCCAGCTCCAGGGAATATTCCCTGGAGCTGGCGTGGGCATAAATGCCAAACACCCCCGCCAGAAACAGCCCCGAGACCAGCACGATGTGCCAGACCAGCTCGCCGCTGAGCAACGGTGCCCCGATCGCCCGGGGCGGCCGGCGCATGGTGTTGGCCTCGGTGGGTTCAAAGGCCAGGGCCAGCCCCAGGGTAATGGCGGTGATCAGGTTGACCCAGAGAATTTGAATGGGGGTGACGGGCAGCGTCATGCCCAGCATCAGGGCCACCACTATGGTCATGGCCTCGCCGGCATTGGTCGGCAGGGTCCAGCTGATGACCTTTTTGATGTTGTCGTACACGGTGCGGCCTTCCCGCACCGCCGCCACTATGGTGGCAAAGTTGTCGTCGGCCAGCACCAGCTCGGCGGCCTCTTTCGCCGCCTCACTGCCCTTCAGCCCCATGGCGATGCCTGCATCGGCCCGTTTGAGCGCGGGCGCGTCGTTCACACCGTCGCCGGTCATGGCCACCGCCATGCCCTGGGCCTGCAGTGCCATCACCAGGCGCAGCTTGTGCTCGGGGCTGGTGCGGGCAAAAATGTCCGTGTCCTGCACGGCGGCGGCCAGGGCGGTGTCGTCCATGGCGTCGAGCTCGGTGCCGGTCAGCACCCGCTGCGGTTGCAGCAGGCCCACCTGCCGGCCGATGGCTATTGCCGTGTCTTTGTGATCGCCGGTGATCATCTTCACTCGAATGCCCGCCTGGTGGCATTCCCGCACCGCATCCACCGCCTCGGCCCGGGGCGGATCCATCAGCCCCACCAGGCCCAGCAGCACCAGATCCTGCTCCACATCGGTGAATTCCAGCACCGTGTGGCCCGGCGTGACCGCGCGCTGGGCCAGCGCCAGCACCCGCTGCCCCCGGGCTGCAATGGCCCCGGCCTGACGGTGCCAGTCATCGGCGTTCACCGGCTCCACGCCCCCCTGCCCGGTGCGCTGGCCGGTGCACATGGTAATAATGCGCTCGGGGGCGCCTTTGACCAGCACCAGCGCCTGGTGCTGGTGGTTGTGATTCAGGGTGGCCATAAAACGGTGGCGGGCATCAAAGGGGATCACGTCGGTGCGGGGCCAGCAGGCTTGCTCCCGCTGAGCATCCCTGCCCAGCTTGCCGGCCAGGGCCAGCAAGGCGCCCTCCATGGGATCCCCCTCCACCGCCCAGACACCGCCGCGCCGGTGCAGGGTGGCGTCGTTGCACAGGGCCGCCACCCGGCCGATCTCCTGCAGCACCGGATCTGCGTCCACGCCTTCCTGGCCGGTCTCGTCGCGGATCGCCCCCAGGGGGGCATAGCCTTCGCCCTCCAGCTCGTAACCATGGCCGGCCGTAACCAGCGACGCCACCATCATCTCGTTGCGGGTCAGGGTGCCGGTCTTGTCGGTGCAGATCACCGACACCGAGCCCAGGGTCTCGATGGCCGGCAGACGCCGGACTATGGCCTGGCGCCGGGCCATGGACTGCACGCCCACCGCCAGGGTAATGGTGAGTACCGCCGGCAGCCCCTCGGGAATGGCCGCCACCGACAAGCCCACCACCGCCATAAACAGCTCGGCAAAAGACAGGGGCTTGAGCACAGAGCCCAGCACCAACAGCACCGCAGCCACCAGCAGAATGGCCAGGGTCAGCCAGCGCGAGAACACCGTCATCTGACGGGTCAGGGGCGTTGCCAGGGTTTCCACCTGTGAGAGCATGCCGCTGATGCGGCCAATTTCGGTGTCGGCGCCGGTGGCCACCACCACGCCCCGGCCCTGGCCGGCGGTGATCAGGGTGCCGCTGTAGGCCATGCAGGCCCGCTCCCCCAGCGCCGCCGCGGCCGGCACCGGCTGGGTGCGCTTGTCGACCGGCAGCGACTCGCCGGTGAGTACAGCCTCCTGCACCTGCAGTCCGCTGACCGCCAGCAGCCGCACATCCGCCGGCACCTTGTCTCCGGCCTCCAGCAATACCACATCGCCCGACACCAGGGCCTCGCTGGCAATGGAATGCCGCTCGCCGTTACGCAGCACCGACGCCCTTGGCGTGAGCATGCCACGAATGGCCTCCATGGCCCGCTCGGCCTTGCCCTCCTGCACAAAACCGATAATCGCATTGACCAGCACCACCGCCAGGATCACCAGGCTGTCGGCCCAGTGTTCCAGGGCCGCGGTAATGGCCGCCGAGACCAGCAACACATAAATCAGAATATTGTGAAAATGCCGCAACCAGCGCACCAGCACCCCGGGGCTGGGCGCTGCCGGCAAGCGGTTGGGCCCCTGCCTGGCCAGCCGTGCCGCCGCCTCAGTGGCGGTTAACCCATGCTCACCGGCCTGCAAGGCATGCAATACCTGCCCGCATTCCATGCTGTGCCATGTTTTCTGTTTCGCCATGCTGGAGCCTGCCCTGGTTCGCCACTGTATCAAGCATACAATCTCACCGTTGCATCGTGATGACGTGAGGCCAGCGCCTTGCCTGCAGCGACGGATGCCGGTATGCTGCGCGGCCATTTTTTGCTTTGGGGCCCCGCCATGATTGGATTTGACTACGGCACATCAAACTGCGCCGTTGGCGTGATGGATGGCAACAACCCGACCATGGTGCCGCTGGGGGATCATGGCCGGTATATTGCCTCGAATCTGTATGCCCCCAGCCGTGAGGTGATCGTCAACTGGCTGTACCAACAACTGCCCTCGGCGGAGCAGGCCAGCTTCAGGCAGCAACGCACCCTCGCCCTGCAAAAGGGACAGGCGGCCTTGAAGGAGCTGGCACTGGATGGCATGGCTGGCGAATTGTCCTTTGGCCGCGATGCCCTGACCCGCTACCTGCAGGAGCCCGACGAGGGCTACTACATCAAGTCGCCCAAGTCCTTTCTGGGCGCCAGCGGCCTGCTGCCCCAGCAAATTGCGCTGTTTGAAGACATAGTGGCGGCCATGATGAGCAACGTAAAAACGCTCACCGAGGCCGCCCTGGGACGCCCCGTCACCCAGACGGTGATTGGCCGGCCGGTCAACTTTCAGGGCCTGCGGGGAGAAGACAGCAACCGCCAGGCAATCGCCATTTTGACCAACGCCGCCAAACGGGTGGGCTTTAAGGACGTGGAGTTTCAGTTTGAACCGGTGGCCGCGGGCTTTGAGTACGAAGCCAGCCTGCGCCGGGAAACCCGGGTACTGGTGGTGGACATTGGCGGCGGCACCACCGACTGCTCCCTGCTGCTGATGGGGCCCAAACAAGCGGCGGCGCAGGACCGCAGCCGGGATCTGCTGAGCCACAGCGGCGAGCGGGTGGGCGGCAACGACTTTGACATTGCCCTGGCGCTGAAAGGCCTGATGCCGGCCTTTGGCCTGGACAGCCTGTTAAAAACCGGCAAGGCCATGCCGGTGAACAGCTACTGGCAGGCGGTGGCCATTAACGACATCAACCTGCAGACGGACTTTTACAGCGCCGCCAACGGCCGTTTTCTGCAACAGCTGGTGCGGGATGCGGCCCAGCCCGAGCTGGTAAATCGCCTGCTCACCGTGCACAAGCACAAGCTCAGCTACCGGGTGGTGAACGCCGCCGAGCAGAGCAAGATTGCATTGACGGAGCACGCCACGCAGCGGGTGGAACTGTTCGACATCGATGAAAAGCTGGCCATGGGGCTGGATCGGGACGACCTTGCCCGGGCCTGCCAGCGGGAGCTGAACCGCATTAGCGCGCTGATCACCGAGGCCATTCACGAGGCCGGCACCCAGCCCGAGGTGGTGTTTGTGACCGGCGGCACTGCCCGCTCACCGGTGCTGAACCGGTTTTTGCAACAGCAGTTTCCGCACACGCCCATAGTGGTTGGGGATCACTTTGGCAGTGTCACCGCCGGCCTGGCCCGCTGGGCCGGAAAGATTTATTCATGAGTCCATTTTATCTGAAACTCAATTTCTTCCTCTGAACCTTCCCGTTCGTGCTCAATACTGCATACGGCACGAACGGGCACATAGACCCTTTCGCCGGCTATCTGTATTTCAAATTTATCGCCATTCTCCAGGGCGTCAGCGAGACGCCTCAGCTTTGCCACAAATTCCGATGTGGAATAGGTCTTTTCAATATCTCTTTCTGGTTTGTCACTCATGATGGCGCTTCCTGATGCAATATATTCGGCTGACAACGCTGCCACCCCATACAAACATAACACCGTCATGCCCGCACCGCCCCCTGCCGCCTGATCAAGGCCGCCGGGCGGGCGGTGCCAGCAGACAGGATCACAGGCTCTGCCTGAACTGACTGACCGCGTCTACCACCTGGCGGGCGCCCTGCTGAATGTCCTGCATCACCTTGCCGGCGTCGCTGGACAGCGTCAGCGCCCGCTCGGCCTTGGTCATGCTTTCTGCGATCAGCGACACGGCGTTTTCGGTCAGTTTGCGGTTTTCCGCCACCACCTGAATGATCTCTTCGGTGGCGGCGCTGGTGCGGGCGGCCAGTTTTCTGACCTCATCGGCCACCACCGCAAAGCCCCGGCCCTGCTCGCCGGCCCGGGCCGCTTCAATGGCGGCATTGAGCGCCAGCAGGTTGGTCTGATCGGCAATGCCGCGAATGCTGTCCACCAGCTCCGACACCCGCTGGGACTGGACGTCCAGCTCGAACATGCCCTTGCTGGCGCTGCCCATCTGTTCGGAGAGGCCGTGCATGGTGCTGATGGTGGCGTCGAGCACGTCCATGCCCCTGAGGGTATTTTCGTCGGTCGACGTCGAGATCTGGTAGGCAATGTTGGAGGTCTCGGCGGTGGCCAGCTCGCGCCTTACCTGTTCGGTGATCAGGGTGGCAAACTTCACCACCTTGTAAAGCTCGCCGCCCTCGTCGTGTATGGGATTGTAAGAGGCCTCCAGCCAGACTTCCCGCCCCTGGCTGTCGAGCCGGCAAAAGCGGCCGGACACAAACTCCCCCGCCCGCAGGCGCTGCCAGAACTGGTGATAGGCCTCGGAATCCACCTCGCCGGCATCGCAAAACAGACGATGGTGTTTGCCCATGATCTGCTGGCGGCGGTAGCCCATGGCCTTGAGAAAGTTGTCGTTGGCATTGAGGATCAGCCCGTCCAGGCTGAACTCGATCACCGCCGAAGAGCGGTTCAGGGCGGCCAGCATGTCTTCCTGCTCCCGGGAGCGGGAAATGGTTCTGGTCAGCTCGGCGGAATAGGCCAGCATTTCCACCCCGCCCTGCCGGGGCATGACCCTGGGCTGCAGAATGGTGCGAAACCACAGCTCCCGGCCGCTCTTGTGCATCAGCTGCAAGGCGCCATGCCAGTGCCGGCCCTGACGAATGGCATCAAGCATCTGCCGGCAATGGGGCTTGTTCTGTGACTTGGGCGCTATCATGTCGGTCAGCGGACGGTGCAGCAGCTCCTGCCGGGCGTAGCCCAGGGAGGCGCACAGCAGCTCATTGAGATCGCTGATGCGGCCGTCCTGGCCGAGGGCGAAGTAGATCATTTCTGCCTGCAAATCCTGCTGCATGCCGTAAAAGGTGCCGATCTCCGCTTCCAGCTCGGTAATGCGCTGTTGCCATTGTTTACTTCTGAACATTGTCTTCATCCACACTGGGTCGCCCCTGCAACAAAGGGGGCGTTATTTGAACACCGGGTCAATTGAGTACATGGAACGGATAAGAGACCGGACAGCAGGCAAAAAAAAACCGCCTTGCGGCGGTTTTTTTCTGAAACTTGTTTCGCTTAGGCGCGAACGAAGTCCAGGTGAGCCAGCTTGGGCTTGTAGGGGTGACGCTGAACGTCCTGTACCTTGACCTTCACTTCCTGACCGTCGATCACCAGGGTCAGTACTTCGCTGTAAAAGGCGTCTTCGGCCTGAGCGATGATGGCTTTTTTGTGGTCCAGAGCAATGGCTACCGGCTCCTGGTTGCCGCCGTAAACGATGGCAGGCACTTTGTCTTCATGACGCAGGCGGCGGCTCGCACCTTTCCCCAGGTCAGAACGCACTTCGGCTTCAAATACAAATGACATAATTTTCTCTCTTGAGGTTAATGACAAAGGCTGCGACCGGCCTTCGCCTTGATAAAAGCGCGCGGATGTTAACACGCAGGTGACCCTGGGGCAAGCCGAGTGCGAAGCGCCAACGCAGTTGCACTCCGCCGACACGCTTCAGTGGTTGCCACTCACGATAAAAACCTGCTGCGAGCATACTTAATGTTCGGTCAGGCTTTTATCGTTCGTCACGGCGAGCAAGCTCGCCCCATGTACGCTCGAAAATGCCATCCATGGCATTTTATGGTCAGCTCCGGCAATCCCCACTGCTGCTTCGAGTAACGTCGGCGTTGTCTGTTTGCTAACGATCGGCATCTTGGTAAGGCAAAGAGTATCAAAACGCCTTTTTTGTTTTGCTTATAGCTGAAAGCTTACGGCTTCCAGCTTCAGAGCGCTTCTATCTGTTGCAGTATACGCTTGTCCGACACCGGGTAAGGGGTGCCCAGGGTCTGGGCGAAGTAGGACACCCGCAGCTCTTCTATCATCCAGCGTATTTCCTTCACCTCGGGGGCCAGGGGCTTGCCCTTGGGCTGCTTGTTCAGCAGCGCCTGGTAGGCGGTCTGCACCGCCTGAATTTTCAGCAGGTGGGCCCGGTCCCGGTGCGGGTCTATGCCCAGCTTGTCGAGCCGGCGGCTCAGAGCCTCGAGGTAGCGGCACACGTCTTTCAGCCGCTCGGCGCCGGTATCGGTGACAAAGCCGCGGTAAATCAGGCCGTCGAGCTGGGCCTGAATGTCCGACATCGCCATGGCCATGGCCAGATCAATCTTGCCCTTGAGCCGTTTCTTGATGCCTTGCGCCCGGCTCAGCACCTCTTCCACCTGCAGGGCAATGGCCGCCACAGTCGGGTTAAGCTCGCCGGCGACCTTGTCTTTTAAGGTTTCAAACTCCGCCGGCGTCCAGGCCGGGGCACCGTGTTCGCGCATAAGCGCATGAATGCCGGCCCGAATGCAGTCGTCCACCAGATCCAGCACCTTGCCGTAGGGGTTGAAATACAGGCCGAGCTTGGCCTTGTTGGGCAGCTTGTCCTGCAAATACTTGATGGGGGATGGCAGTTGCAGCTGCAGCAGCCTGCACTGGCCGTCCCACATGGTGCGGGCCTGGCTGGACTCGTCTTCACACAGCTGCAGGGCCACGCTGTCGCCCTGATCACTCAGCGCCGGGTAGGCCTTCACCTCAAAGCCGGCCCGTTTGGCGGCAAAGGTCTGGGGAATGGCCCGGGCCGGGAAGGCAGTCAGCCCTTCCTGCTCAAAGCGGTCGTCGTCCACCGCCTGGGTCAGCGCGGTCTGCACCTGGCCCTGCAGGGCGAGCTTGATGGCTTCCAGATCCCGGCCGGCGGCCAGCACCTTGCCATCGGCATCCACCACCGCAAAGCGCATGATGAGATGGGGCGGCAGCGCGCTCCAGTCCCAGTCCTCGCGCGGCACCGTCACCCCGGTCATGCGCCGCAGGTGCTTTTCCATCTGGTCGAGCAGCGGGCCTTCAAAGGGCGTCATGGCCGCCAGCAGCGCCTCGGCAAAGTTGGGGGCCGGCACAAAGTGCTTGCGCATGGGCTTGGGCAGGGATTTGATCAGCCCAACCAGCAGCTCCCGACGCAGCCCCGGCACCTGCCAGGCAAAGGGCTCGGCGGCCACCTGGTTGAGCAACGGCAGCGGAATGCGCACGGTCACGCCGTCTTCGTCCTTGCCCGGCTCAAACTGGTAGTCTAGGGCCAGGTTCAGGCCGTCGTGCTGCCAGGCATCGGGATAATCCCGGGCGGTCACGGCGCCGGCGCGCTCGTTAAGCAACATGTCTTCGGTAAAGTGCAGCTGCTTGGGGTTGGCCTTGCGCGCGGTTTTCCACCACTTGTCGAAATGGCGGAGGGACACAATGTCGGCGGGCAGGCGCTCATCGTAAAAGCGGAACAGGGTCTCGTCGTCGATCACCAGATCCCGCCGGCGGGACTTGTGCTCCAGGGTTTCGGCCTGATCGAGCAGCGCCCGGTTGTGATGAAAGAACTCGTGGCGGGTGCTGAGCTCCCCTTCCACCAGGGCCTGGCGAATAAACAGCTCCCGGCACAGTTTGGGGTCAACGGCCGAGTAGTTCACCCGCCGGCGCACCACCACCGGCAGGCCAAACAGGCTTTTGCTCACATAGCCCATGACCGCGCCCTGCTTTTTCGACCAGTGGGGCTCGCTGTAGCTGGACTTCAGCAAATGGGCCCCCGCCTCTTCCAGCCAGTCCTGCTCAATGCGGGCGGCGGTGCGGCCATACAACCGATGGGTTTCGGTCAGTTCGGCCACCATCAGCCAGCGGGGCGGCTTTTTGGCCAGGGCCGAGCCCGGCACCAGCACAAAGCGGGCGTTGCGCGCCCCCAGAATGTCCTTTTTATCGCCGTCGCGCATCCCCACCTGGCTCAGCATGCCGGTGAGCAGGGCCCGGTGCAGGCTGTCATAGCCGGCGGGCGTGCTGTTCAGGGCAAAGCCCAGCTCGCGCACCACCAGCCGCAGCTGGCTGTAAATGTCCTGCCATTCCCGCACCCGCAGGTAGTTGAGGAATTCGCTCATGCACTGCTTGCGGAACTGGTTGCCGCTCAGCAATTTCTGCTGCTCCTTCAGGTAGTTCCACAGGTTGATCCAGGCCACAAAGTCCGAATCCTTGTCGGCAAAGCGGCGATGCATCTCGGCGGCGGCCTGTTGCTTTTCCAGCGGCCGTTCACGCGGGTCCTGAATGCTGAGCGCGGCGGTGATCACCATCACCTCGGTCACGCAGCCGTGATCCCGGGCCGCCAGCACCATGCGGCCCAGGCGCGGATCCACCGGCAGCCGGGCCAGATCCCGGCCCAGGGTTGTGAGGGTGAGCGCGTTCTGGTCGCTTTGCACCGCGCCCAGCTCTTCCAGCAGGCGAATACCGTCGGAGATGTGTTTCTTTTCCGGTGCCTCCACAAAGGGAAAGGCAGAAATGTCGCCCAGCCCCAGGGAGAGCATCTGCAGAATGACCGAGGCCAGGTTGGTACGCAGGATCTCGGGATCGGTAAATTCCGGCCGGTTGAGAAAGTCGTCTTCGCTGTACAGGCGAATACAAATGCCCGCCTCCACCCGGCCGCAGCGGCCCATGCGCTGGTTGGCACTGGCCTGGGACACCGGCTCGATGGGCAGGCGCTGTACCTTGGTGCGGTAGGAATACCGGCTGATGCGCGCGGTGCCGGGATCGATCACGTAGCGAATGCCGGGCACGGTAAGCGAGGTTTCCGCCACGTTGGTGGCCAGCACAATGCGCCGGCCACTGTGAGATTCAAAAATGCGGTTCTGCTCGGCGTTGGACAGGCGCGAAAACAGCGGCACGATTTCGGTGTGGCGCAGCTCCAGCTTGCGCAGGGCGTCGGCGGTATCGCGGATTTCCCGCTCGCCGTTCATAAAGATCAGAATATCGCCCGGGCCTTCCTTGGTGAGCTCGGTCACCGCATCGAAAATGCCCTGCAGCTGGTCCCGCTCCCGGTCGTCGTCCACCAGCGGGCGGTAGCGCAGCTCCACCGGATAAGTACGGCCCGACACCGAAATAATGGGGGCGCCCTCGAAATGGTTGGAGAAACGCTCGGGGTCTATGGTGGCGGAGGTGATGATCACCTTGAGATCGGGGCGTTTGGGCAACAACTGCCGCAGGTAGCCGAGAATAAAGTCGATGTTGAGACTGCGCTCGTGGGCCTCGTCGATGATGATGGTGTCGTACTGGCGCAACATCCGGTCCTGCTGGATTTCCGCCAGCAGAATACCGTCGGTCATCAGCTTGACCTGGGTTTCCTGACTGGCCTGATCGCTGAAGCGCACCTTGAAGCCGACCCGCTCGCCCAGCTGGCAACCCAGCTCCTGAGCCAGACGGGTGGCCACGCTGCGGGCCGCCAGCCGCCGGGGCTGGGTGTGGCCTATGGTGCCGTCGACCCCCAAGCCCAGCTCCAGGCACATTTTGGGGATCTGGGTGGTTTTGCCCGAGCCGGTTTCACCGGCGATGATCACCACCTGGTGGTCCTGAATAGCCTGTTTGATGACATCGCGCTTGTCGCTCACCGGCAACTGGGGCGGATAGGCAATGGGGTGTTGCAGCAGTTCCAGCCGGCGGCTGCGTTCGGCCATGGAGGTGGCCATCTCCAGGGCGATTTTCTCCAGCACCGGCTGCCGCTTGGCCTCGGCCAGCCTTGCCACCCCCTGCAGCCGGCGGCGAAAACGCCCGCGCTCGGCGCCCCTGCATTCCTTCAGCCTTGCCTGCAACTGTTCAACCGACTGTGCCAAACCAGAACCCCTGTTTGTAAAAACGTTTTGCCAAAAAATCTGGCGCGCAGTCTAGCAGAAACAGGCATTTGAATGCAGTGCCGGCCACCATCCGCCCTCAGACCGCCCATCAGGCCGAACAGCGCGCTTTTTGCCTTTTGCGTCAACTTTGGTGACCGTAATTTCACCAGGCATAAGCCCCGGAAGAATCCCTTCCTTCCGGCAAGTGCGGTTTAGACCGGCTTTTTTCCTCACCAACACAAGTTGCGCCGCCACCTGCCACCAAACACTCAAAAACCAATTAAAAAACATAAAAATATGATTTAAAAGAGAAAAATAAATAAAACAAGTAAAATACCTGTCGCAAACATCAACATTCAATGGGGTTTGAATCCAACTTAATGACAAAAACAGGCGCTACGGCAGTAACAGCACACCAAGCACCAATAAAAAACAAAAAACGGATTGAAACGCCAGCAGTCTGCCGGTATAGTGATCACACAGCCCACTGTTAAGGAAGGTAAACAATGAAAGAGTTAGTGATAACCGTCATTTTTACAGTCTGCGCAACCATGCTTGCCGTTTCTGCACCTTCCTTGGCACAATTCTAACTGAGCCCGGGAAGACAGGACTGTAAAACACTAAGAAATAACAATATTTCCTGTGAAAACAACAAAGGCGCCTTTCGGCGCCTTTGTTGTTTTCATCAGCCGGCCTCAGTACGGGGCCACGCTCATGCTGCTGCCGGAGCCGATCATGCGTACCCGCTGACCCGGCTGCCAGCTGCGATCCGCCTTTTGCACCACCACCAGGTTCTCACCGCTGTCGGTACGGATTTCCAGCTCCACCGCATTCACCTGGTTAATCTTTTCTTCGGCCTTGGAGCCCACCATGGCACCGGCAATGGCACCGGCGGCGGTGGCCAGGGAGCGCCCGGTGCCGCCACCAATGCCGCTGCCGGCAATGCCGCCGATC
This sequence comes from Oceanimonas sp. GK1, assembly GCF_000243075.1. NCBI lineage: Bacteria > Pseudomonadati > Pseudomonadota > Gammaproteobacteria > Aeromonadales > Aeromonadaceae > Oceanimonas > Oceanimonas sp. GK1. The sequence continues at coordinate 2,493,355 of NC_016745.1, forward strand.
ACGCCCCCTCCCAGGGTACCAATCACGTTGGGATTATCGTCTCCGGCCTGGATTTTTACCGGCCGTACCGACACCACGGTGCCGTAGGTCACGCTCTGAGCACGATTGGCGCTGCTGCCGCTATACACATCACCGGAGTACACGTCGGTGTTGGCGCAACCGGCCAGGCCCAGCATGGCCAGTACCGCAACGGCGGGAAGGTGTTTCAGTTTCATGGAAAGCCCCCTGTAACAAGAATGCAGATTGTTATAATGCTGACATTACACTCTTAAGACCGGGGCGTCATCCTGGTGGTTTCATCAGGAAGGGAGGCGTGAGACGTGAGGCGTGAGGCGTGAGGCGTGAGGCGTGAGGCGTGAAATGATAAGCACCGCTTTAAGCGGTGCAAACTTCACTTTATGCAAACATTCCCTCGTCTTACGTTATACGTGGATGCGTGTTACACCGCATCGCCCAGCGGTTTGTCAAGCACCAGCCGCACCAGCAGCAGCCACAGCGCCCAGCCGGCCACCAGCAGGATAATGAATAAAAACAGCCCTGCCTGGAATTTCTCCAGCATCATGCCGGCAATCACCGGGCCGGTGAGGGAGCCAATGCTGTAGGCAAACATCAGCTTCTGGGTCATGCGTACCAGGGCCCGGCCGTGCATTCTGCCGCAGGCAAAGGACATGGTGGTCGGATACAGGGTAAAGGCGCCCGCCCCCAGCAGGGCAAAGGCCAGGATCAGCGCACTGTTGCCGCTGAACTCCCACAGCAGCAAACAGCCCGCCCCCCACCATCAGGGTCTGCACCACCATCATGGCGCGCTTGCCAAACCGATCCGCCAGGCTGCCGTTGGGCAACTGAAAGGCCATGCCGCACAAAATCAGCCAGGCCATGTACAACCCCACTTCCTCGCCCCGGGCCAGCTGCTGCAGCTGAATGGGCATCAGGGCATAGAGGCCGCCCAGCAACATGCCCGCCACCAGACAACCGGCCAGGCCCAGTGCCCGATCGGCCCGGGGCGGCTTGCCGGAGCCCGCGCCTTCGGCGTCGGCTTCGGCGTCCAGATCCGGGGTGCGCGCCCACCACAGCGGCGGCAGCGCCAGGGCGCAGAGGCCGGCGGCCAGCCAGAAGGCGGCCTGGCTGTCGAATGGGATCCAGTCAATAAACAGCTGGCTGATGCCGTAACTGAAGTAATACACCAGCATGTAGCGGGCCATGGCACTGGAGCGGCGGTTGAGCGGCGCCACCCCCAGCACCCAGCTTTCCACCGCCACAAAGCTCACCGCCGCCGCCATGCCGGCCACCATGCGCAGCACCAGCCACACCGGCAACAGGCTGGTCCAGGTCAGCGCCAGCGCCGCCAGCGCCAGGGTGGCGCTGCACAGCACCAGGGTGCGCACATGGCCCAGCTGCTGAATGAGTTTGTCGGCAAAAAAGCTCGCCCCCAGCATGCCCAGATAGAAGGCGGCGCCCACCAGGCCAATCTGCGCCGCAGGGGCACCCTGGCCGTTCAGGTACACGGCCACCAGGGTCACCAGAAAGGCGTTGCCCAGGGTCAGCAGGATCAAATGAGTGTAAAGGGGAACAAGATGCATGGCGCCTCCGATTTCGAGGCGCGCATTCTAGAAATCGCCCAATCACAAGTACAACGAGAAAAATTTGTGAGTTGGCGAGAAAATTTGATGTTTAACTAATGTTACCGGCCATGTGCCAGATCATGCCCTGGCCAAGGGTGAGGGCGCCCAATATTAACAAGGCGGTAACCGCAATCACCGGTGGTTTGGTTTGCTCTTTGCGCAGCAGCGGCAACATCCACACCAGGGCACCGATGAGCACGGCGGCACTGACCTGCACAAAGGGCAGGATCAGCGGCTCAAGCCCGGCGTCATTCACCCCGGCGGCACGCACCGCCAGTGCCAGCAACCAGAGCACGCCAAAGGCACTGCCGGCCAGGGGCAGCAGCAGGTTAAAGGCTTGCAGCCGGTGCCGGGCGCGCACCATGATGAGATGGGCAAACACACAGCCGCCGGCCCCCGCCGCCAGCAGCGCCCAGCCCGGCCCCATGCGCCAGCCCACCAGAACGCCATACAGCAGCGCCAGCACCAGGGCGGGATACTGCCAGCTGACGCCCAGGCTGCGCTTGCCCTGCAACCGCGCCTGATACAGCACCGTACCCAGCCCCACCGCCAGGGTGGCGCCGCCCAGCCACAACATAAAGGCCGGCGCACCGGCTTCCACGCCCAGCATCAAGGCCAGGCCGAACACCGCCCACACCGACATGGTACCGTCGCCGATGCGCCGGCGCTGGCCGGGGCAGAGCTCTCCGTTTTTCAGTACCCACACCAGCAGCGCCAAGGCCGCTACCGCACTTAACGCCAGGGGCGCGAACAACCGCGCCGGCAACAATTCTGTCATGGTTTGCCTCCGTCAATTCGTGAGGCGCATTCTACCGCTGTCGGCGGGCCAGTGCGACCATGCGGGCAAACATGCGACGCAATTCCACCGGCACTCCTTCAATGCCCTGCAGCTCAATCGCTTCCACCATCGCCAGGGCCATGCCCGGCTTGCTGTGCCGGCTCAGTGCCCGCTCAATGATGCGCGACGGCGGGGTATGCTTGTCGTGGATATTGGCTTCCCGGCGAAACACCTGCTCCAGGCCGTTGAAATACATATAGTGTTCAATGTCGGCCCGGGGCAGCACGGTGAGGTGATCCCCTTCCCGCTCGCCCCGCAGCATGCTGCGTACCCCCTGGGCGTATTTCTGCCCGGCTTCGTCGCCGTCGGTCAGCAGATGCCAGCCAATACCAAAGTCCCGGGCCACCTTGATCAGCGGGCTGAGGCCACACTGGGCAAACTCGATAATGCGAATGCCCTCGGCGGGCAGCACATAACCGCAGATGCGCGCCAGCTCCGAAAGCAGCCAGATTTCGGTTTCTCCCTCCACCAGCAGCCAGTAGCGGGCAAACAACGACATGGGCCGGTTGATGCGCACATGAAAGGCGATGCGGCGCATGTCTTCGCTGCTGTAGCGCTCGTTGCCGATACGCAGGCAACGGGTTTCCTGCTCCAGCCGGACCAGCCGGCGCAGGTGGTTGAGGGGAAAGGCCGACAGCAGATCGCCGGAATTGGTGGTCACCAGCTTCTGGCCGGGAAAGCGCTCCAGAATGCCCCAGGTGGCGGCCAGCATGGTGGGGTGCAGCCGGCTTTCGGGATCTTCGATCAGCAGCAGCGGCCGGGCGCCGGGCTCTATCGGCCGCCCGCCCCGGGCCTGCAAGATGGTGCGGGCCACCGCCGCCAGCGCCAGCGACAGGCCGCTTTCCTCGCCCAGCGGCTGCCAGTCGTTGAGCTTACCCAACTGACTCAGGGTGACCGGGTGTATGGCGATGTCCCGGGCCCGGCGCGGCGCCCGGCTGGTGGCGCCCTGGGGGGTAAAGTAGTGTTCAAACAGCTGGCGCACCGCGTCCAGCCCGGCCTTGATCTCGGACCGGCTGAGTTCGTCTTCTTCCGCCAGTTGTTCGCTGAGCCGGCTCAGCAGTTGCTGGTAGTCGCCGTTCAGGTTCACGATGGGCAGATCCTGGGGCGCGCCCCGGGAGTCCCGCAGCCGGAACACCGGGTTCATTTCAATCAGCCGGCACACCATGGCGGTGGTGTCCGGCAGTTCAATGGGATTGCCGGTGCCGTCGAGAAATTCGTGCCGGCAGTGCACGGCGCCGTTTTCCCGCCGGGCGCTGGCCCGGTAGTGTATGCGGTGAAACCTGTCCTTGTGGGCCACCCACACCGGCTCCAGCCGGCCCAGCCGGCTGGAATGTTCGCTGACCCCGGGCCTGTGCTCGCGGTAGGTCAGGGTAATGGCCAGCTCATCGGCAGACTGGCCCTCTTCGGTGCGGAAAAAGTCTTCTTCGGCAAATTCGTAGCAACAGCCTCCCCGCCCCATCAGCCGCCACAGGGCCCGGAACAGGCTGGTCTTGCCCCAGGCGTTCTCCCCCATCAGGGCGGTACTCTGATCCAGCGGCAGGGAAAGCTGGTTGATACCGAGGAAATTGCGGATCTGAACGTGCTCAAGATACATGAACGCTGTCCGGTCGGTGGATGAAAGAGGATCAGTGGCGGTAGAGCACCTTGATCAGATGATAGCCAAAACGGGTTTTCACCGGCCCCTGCACCTTGAGCTCGGGTCCGGTGAACACCGCCTTGTCAAAGGGACCGGCCATGTCGCCCTTATTGAACTCCCCCAAATCACCGCCCTTTTTGCCGGACGGACAGAGGGAGTGTTTTTTGGCGAGCTGGTGAAAGTCGGCGCCCTGGTCGAGCCGGGCCTTGAGGGCCTGACACTCGGCCTCGGTTTTTACCAGAATATGCAGGGCACAGGCACGTTTTGCCATGACAGCGTCTCGTTGAAATAAAAGCGATGGGGCAAGTGTGCCAAATTGCGGGGTTGGACGGAAGAAGATAGAGCGCCCTCCCCTTTTCAGGGGGAGGGATGGGGTGGGGTTGCCGGCGCCAGACGTGGGCTGAATCAATCCCCTCCCGGCCTCCCCCTTAACCAAGGGGGAGGTGTACATTCTGCCTGAGTTACGCCACGGCCAGAGCCACGGTGTCGGCGTGGGTCTGCACCAGCTCGTCATGCAGGGCCACCACCGCCTGCTCGTAGTACTCATCGTCCACGATAAACTGCATTTCCACCGCCCGCAGCGACTGATGCACGGCGCGCACCGGCACCTCGGCCTTGTTCAGGGCGCCCACCGAGCGGGCCAGCAAGCCGGGAATGCTCATGTCGCTGCCCACCGCCGACACCAGCGACACCTTGTGGGTGGTGACCTCGGCATTGGCAAAGTGGCGCTGCAGCGCACTGACCAGCCGGCGCACCTGCTTGCGGTTGCCCGCCACATAATAGGTGAGGGTGTTGGCGTTCATGTCCTTGGCCACCAGGTTCAGGTGCATCTTGTCGAGCTCGTCGGTAAAGCCCTCGGCATAATGGGACACTCGGCCCACCATGTCCTGATCGAACAGCTCCACCGCAAACAGGTTGCGACGACCGGCCACCATTTCCACACAGGGAGCCGGACTGCGGTAATCGGTGGTGATCAGCGTCCCCTCGTGATCCGGTTCAAAGGTATTGCGTACCCGCAGCGGAATGCCCTGCTGGCGCAATCCCTTGGCGGCCTGGGGATGAATGGCCTCCATGCCGAGGTTCGACAGCTGATCGGTTACGTCATAGTTGGTGCGGCCAATGGGAATGACCTGATCTTCCCCGGCCAGGCGCGGATCGGCGCTGCTCAGGTGGTATTCCTTGTGAATGATGGCTTCCCGGGCACCGCTGAGCACCGCCAGCCGGCTGAAGGTCATCTCGCTGTAGCCCCGGTCAAAGCTGCTCATCAGCCCTTCCCGGCAATGGGCGTAACCGGTAACCACCGGCAACTGGGAAGACAAGTCTACCCGGGCCAGGGCCTGGGTCAGGACCTCATCCAGCGGCAGGGCCTCGTCGGTGCGCCAGCCGGTGAGATCCATCAGCACCGCATTCACCCCGCTCTGACGCAGATACAGCACCATGTTATGGGCACTGTGGGCCTCGCCCATGGCAGCCAGCAGTTCGCGAATGGTCTGCAATTGTTCTGCCAGCTGAAACTGGCCAAAGGCACAGACCCGGCGCAGGTGGTGCAGGCAGTCGCGAATGCCGGCCATGCGCTCGCGCAAAAAGGCATCGGCCAGGGCCCGCTCCGGGGTGACACCGAACATTTCCTCGTTGATCTGGGCCATGCGCTGGCCGACGTTGTCCAGGGCCTGTACCCAGGCATTGTCGTCTTCGGCATCGGCAAAGGTGGCATACACGCCGGGAGCCCCGGTGCGCTTGCACTCCAACAGGCCGTCGGTAATGCCGCCAAAGGCCGACACCACCAGCATGCGCTGGTAATAACTATGCTGGTTGCGGTTATACAGCACGATATTGTCTCGCACCGCCTGATACTGGCTCATGGAGGTGCCGCCGATTTTTTCTACTGTATGTGACACTCTGTGGTTCTCCCGTTCCCTGATCTGAATGTTTGATATTTTTGAGCGCACATTTTCAATGGGCTTGGGTTTTGCCCTGCCCAGTGAAAATGTCCGGTACGGGGGCCTGAGCCCCCGTATTGATCTCAGCCTTCCGCTGCTTCCGTTTCCAGCGGGTAGACGCCGTCGGCGTCGTGCACTTCCTTGCCGGTGAGCGGCGGGTTGAACACACAGGCCATCTTCATGTCCTCACTGCCGCCACGCAGCAGATGCTCGTCATGCTGGTCGAGAATATAGAGGGTGCCCGCTTCAATGGGATAAATCTTGCCGGTGGCCAGGTCTTCAATTTCGCCGTTACCGCTCATGCAGTACACCGACTCCAGGTGATTCTGGTAGTGGATGTGGGTCTCGGTGTTGGCATAGATGGTGGTGATGTGAAACGAAAAGCCCATCTTGTCGTCTTTGAGCAGCATGCGGGTGCTGTCCCAGGTGCCGGTTTCGGACTCGACGCGGCGTTCGGTTTTCTCACAGTCGGCAAGGGTACGTACTATCATGGTATTTCCTTTAGTTTGTTCGGTATTTGCGACCCCGCCATGGCGGGGCCGTATTGTCACATTTCAAGGCGGTAATGCAGGCTTACGACGCTTTTTTCAGGCGTTTGGCGGCCACCTCAACAATGGCCTGCTCCAGCCAGTCCAGCCCCTGGGTCAGCTCGGCTTCGGTAATGATGAGCGGGCACAGGCACTTGACCACTTCGTCATCGGGGCCGGCGGTTTCAATCACCAGGCCCCGCTCAAAGGCACGGCTGGTAATGTCATCGGCAATGTCGCCGTTAACGCAGGCAATGCCCTGCATCAGGCCGCGCCCCTTCACCCGCTCAAACAACTGCGGGTACTTGTCGACCAGCGTTTGCAGGCGGCGGGTGACCAGTTCGCCCTTGGCTCGGACACCGGCGGCAAAGTCATCATCCTGCCAGAAGGTTTCCAGCGCCTTGCGAGCGGTAATAAAGGCATGGTTGTTGCCCCGGAAGGTGCCGTTGTGCTCACCCGGCTCCCACTGATCCAGATCCGGACGCAGCAGCACCAGCGCAAAGGGCAGGCCCATGCCGCTCAGGGACTTGGACAGGGTAATGATGTCCGGCTTGATGCCGGCCGGCTCAAAGCTGAAGAAGGTGCCGGTACGGCCGCAGCCGGCCTGAATGTCATCGGCAATCAACAGAATGTCGTGCTTGCGGCAGATTTTTTCCAGACGCTGCAGCCAGGTCACGGAGGCGGCGTTCAGACCGCCTTCACCCTGCACCACTTCAAACAACACGGCGGCAGGCTTGTCGAGGCCGCTGGAGTTGTCGTTCAACATGGCTTCAAACAGAACCAGGCTGTCTTCGCCGGTGCCGGCGTAACCGTCGTAGGGCAGACGGGTCACGTTGGCCAGCACGGTGCCGGCGCCACCGCGGTGGTGCTGGTTGCCGGTGGCGGCCAGGGCCCCCAGGCTCACGCCATGGAACCCATTGGTAAAGGCCACGATGTTTTCACGGCCGGTGACCTTGCGCGCCAGTTTCATGGCCGCTTCCACCGCGTTGGTGCCGGTGGGGCCGGTGAACTGGGCCACGTGATCCAGACCACGGGGCTTGAGAATGATGCTTTGCAGCGCGCTCAGAAACTGCGCCTTGGCATCGGTGTGCATGTCCAGGCCATGGGCAATGCCGTCACGCTGAATGTACTCGATCAGCGCTTCCTTCAGGGCCGGATGGTTGTGGCCATAGTTGAGGGTGCCGGCACCGGCCAGAAAGTCCAGGTAACGCTTGCCGCTGCTGTCGTGCAGCCATACGCCGCGGGCCTGGTCAAAAATCACCGGAAACGAGCGGGCATAGGTTTGTACACTGGATTCCATTACGTCAAAAATACTCATCACGACTCCTTAAAGTCCGAGTTCAAATCGTTAAATGCGGAAAATGCGCGAAAAAGAGGCTCAGGCGAGCGGAATGCGATAGAGGATCTCGCTTTTGCTGTCGCCGCCGAAGTGACGCTCCTGGTCGAACAGCACATGGCGTGCGCCCTGACTGGCGCCCCGATCCCGGGCCACGCTTTCAAACAGCCCCCAGGACGCGGCATTGTCGGGCGTGATGGTGGTTTCAATACGGCGCACGCCCTGGCAGGCCTCGGCGTCGAGCAGGTTGTCGAGCAGGCGACGGGCCAGCCCCTCTCCGCGGGCGCGTTTATCTATGGCTACCTGCCACACGAACAGGGTGTCCGGCTCGGTGGGCTTGCGGTAGGCAGAGATAAACCCCAGCAGGGTGCCGTCGTCTTCGTCTTCGGCCAGCATGCAGGTGTCGGCAAAGTGCGAGCACTGCAGCAGGTTGCAATAGGTGGAATTGGTATCCAGGGGTTTGCAACGGTCAATCAGCAGATTGACGTTACGACCGTCCGTGGCATTGGGATGTCGCAACACAAGTTGTAGGTCAACGGTGGTATCCATAATGTATGGCTCTACTCTCTTTTGGTTAGTGAGCTAATCAAAAAATCCTTTATTAACCTAACAAAACATCAATCAATTGCAAGGCGAACTGTGTGAATTTAATTTGAACCACATACATTATTACCGCAACCGGGCATGGGGATCCCGCCCGGCAGACAGGCCCCCTCATTCCCTTTAATCCCCTGCCACCAAAGGCCTGAACGGCACCCACCCCTGCAAAGGGGAATGCCGACCAGCGGCACATTGCACCGCGATAAATTTTGTCACACCATGGTATTAACAGGGCCACCAAAACACTCGCCGCAGGCCCTCCATTCTCTTTTCACCGCTCGTCACCAACCCGCAACCTCACCCGGCACCACCCCTCCACCTGACTTTCCACCGAGCCACACCCACGCCCCAGCATTACTCACAACCCGAATCAATCAACATCATGACCACAGCACCGACAAACTCATTAGATCACTAAACAGAAGACTAAGATCCTTTTCAGGGCGATAATTTGAAAGCGAACGATTGGCGGGGTATCCTTGACGCCCTTGTTCACGTTTCGCTCACCCTTGGCATTCCCACGGTACCCTCATGCTCAAACACCTTACCGCCCTGCTGTTATTGTGCTTTTCCTGGCCGCTGCTCGCCGCCGAGCCCGCTCCCGAGCCAGGCGAGGCCACCGAAGAAGTGCGTACCCGGCTCACGCCCTTTATGGAGCGGTACATGCTCGACGAGCTGAAGGCGCTGCGCACCGAAATGGCCCAGTTCCGCGTCAACGTAAAGGAAGAGGTGGTACAAAAGGAGCTGGGCGTGGCCGACAAGGCCATGAGCTACGCCAATATCACGGTGACCTATTTTTTCTACCTGCTGGCGGGGGCGGCCTCGGTGCTGGCCATAGTAGGCTGGCAGTCGCTGCGCGAGCTTAAGAAATCGGCCCGGGAGTACGTGGAAACCCAGATGAAGCAGATCACTGACAACTACGAACGCAAGCTGCGACAGATTGAGCGTGAACTGCAGAGAAAAACCAAAGTCATCGCGGAAAACTACCGGGAAATTGAACGATTCCAGGAAGTACACGGGCTCTGGCTGCGCGCCAGCCAGGAGCAGAGTCCCCAGGCCAAGATGGAAATTTACGATCAGATCCTGCACATCAAGCCCGGTGATCTCGATGCCCTGACCCACAAGGCCGATGCGGCCCTGATGATGAACGAACGCCAGTGGGCCCTGAGCCTGTGCAACCGGGTGATGCAGGTGGATCCGCAAAACGCCCATGCGCTCTATCAGCGCGCCTGCGCCAATGCCGGCATGGGTCACGAGGAGCAGGCCCTGAGCGATCTGGAGCTGGCGGTAGCCAACAACGTACACCTGCGCCATGTGGCGGCGGAAGACGAAGAATTCGAGCCCCTGCGCCAGCACCCGCGGTTCCTGGAGCTGACCACGGATGCACTCGAGCCGGCCCAGTAACTTGTCGGGGATTGTTCACTAAAAGCTCATAAAACAAATTTGCACAACTCGTGAAAAAAATTGATTTTGCGTGCCGGGCCCCAGTGCCATACTTTCCGCGAATATCAATGCCACGTTAGAGTGAGAGTGCATATGAGCTTTGAGTCAGCCAAGCCGTTTCAGGACTTTACCCACTTCCCGCGCGGGCTGCGCCGCTGTGGCGAGTTCACCGTGACCGAAGCCCAGCTGCTTGAACAATGCGGCCATGCCATGCTGGGACTGTATACCGGCCAGCGGGCACCGATGACCGATGAGGAGCAGCGCTTTGTGGAGCAGGTGCAGCAGCAGGCCGCCCCCGAACTTCGCCACGCCAAGGTATGGATGAAGTACCTCAAGGTGATCGGACCGCGCCGGGTGCACCGCCTGTGCTCTCCCATGAGCGGCGGCAACAGTGAAGACGACTACGAGCCGGTGGAAGACACCGCCGACTGATGCCAGAAGGCCGGAGCTGCTCCGGCCTTTTTGTTTTCCCGGTCATTCACTTGGGTTCCCCGCCCGAGTCACGCATAATGAACGGCAAACACAGCCAAGTGCATAAAGAACGATGAGCGAGCAGAGCCTGCCCACCTTTTACTTCTACGACTTCGAGACCGCCGGTGTCAGTCCGGCGAAAGACAGACCGGTGCAGTTTGCCGGCATTCGTACCGACGCCGACTTCAACGAGCTGGGCGAGCCGCAGATGTTTTACTGCCGGCTGCCCGCCGACTACCTGCCCTCGCCCGAGGCGACGCTTATCACCGGCATCACGCCGCAAAAGGCCCAGCAGGACGGCCTGTGCGAGGCGGACTTTATCGCCCGCATTCATGAGCAGTTCAGCCAGCCACAAACCTGCATACTGGGCTACAACAACATTCGCTTCGACGACGAAGTCACCCGTTACGCCCTGTACCGCAACTTTCATGATCCCTACGCCTGGAGCTGGCAGCAGGGTAATTCCCGCTGGGATCTGCTCGACGTGGTGCGCGCCTTTTACGCCCTGCGCCCCGAGGGCATTCAGTGGCCGGAAGACGAGGACGGCCGGCCCAGCTTTCGGCTGGAGCGGCTCACTCAGGCCAATGGCATCGATCACGGCCAGGCGCACGATGCCCTGGCCGACGTCCGCGCCACCATTGCCCTGGCCCGGCTGCTGAAACAGGCCCAGCCCCGGCTGTTTGACTATCTGTTTGAGCTGCGCCGCAAACACAAGGTCAAGGCGCTGATCGACATCATCAACAGCAAACCCCTGGTGCACGTGTCGGGCATGTTCTCCCCCTGGCAGGGCTGTGCCAGCTGGGTGGCGCCCCTGGCCTGGCATCCGGAAAACGCCAACGCGGTGATTTGCGTGGATCTGGCGAAAGACCTCTCGCCCCTGGTGGAGCTCGACGCCGACACCCTGCGCCAGCGCCTGTACACCAAAAAAAGCGAGCTGGGCGAGCTGCCGCCGGTACCGCTGAAACTGGTGCACATCAACAAGTGCCCGGTGTTGGCCAAGGCGGCGGCCCTGTCCGAGCAGCGGGCCGACGAGCTGGGCATCGACCGGGCGCAATGCCGGAAAAGCCTGGATTTGCTGAGAAAGCACCCGGAAATACGGGAAAAGGTCGAAGAAATCTATCAGCAGGACGGCGGGTTTGAGGCCGATGACGACGTCGACACCGCCCTTTACCGCGGCTTTTTCAGCGAGGCCGACAAGGCCGCCATGGCCCTGGTACGCAGCAGCCAGCCCGAAGCCCTGGCGGAGCTGCCGCTGCAGTTTACCGACGCCCGGCTGCCGGAGCTGCTGTTCCGCTACCGGGCGCGCAACTATCCCCACACCCTGAGCGAGCAGGAATGGCAACGCTGGCGCCTGCACTGTCAGGATAAACTCTCGGCTCATGCCGAGGCCTATATGCACCGGCTGGAGCAGCTGGTGGTCGAGCATCAGGATGATGACACCCGGCTGGCCCTGCTACAGGCAGTGGCCCGTTACGTACAGTCCCTGTAAGATTTCCGTATGAAACTGATTCGTGATTTTGCGGTGATCCTGGCCTGCCTGCTGGCGGGCAAGGCCATTGCCGCCCTGCTGCCCTTTGCCTTTCCTGCCAGTATCATCGGCCTGTTGCTGTTGTTCAGTCTGCTCAGCTCGGGACTGGTGCGGCTGGCGTGGATCTTTGCCGGCGGCCAGCTCATTTTGCGCCACATGGCCCTGCTGTTTATTCCGGTGGCCGCCGGCCTGCTGAGTTATGTGGACGTGCTGAGCGCCGGTCTTGGCTTTATTCTGGTGGCCGCCACCACCGGGCTGGTGCTGACCCTGCTGCTGGTGGGCTGGCTGTATCAGAGGCTGGTGTCATGATGCTCTGGCTGGCCATTCCCCTGACCGTGCTGTTTTACCTGCTCACCCGCAAACTGGCGCGCCGGCTGCACAGCCCCCTGGTCAACCCCATTATGATACCGGCGCTGCTGGTCATTGGCCTATTGCTCGCCACCGGCCAGGATCCCGCCGCCTACCAGGCCGGCACCAAGCCCCTCAGCCTGCTGCTGGAGCTGGCGGTGGTGGCCTTTGCCCTGCCGCTGTATCAGCAGGCCGCCAAAATTCGCAGCCAGCTAATGCCCATTTTGCTGTGCTGCAGCCTGTCGGTGTTGATCTCGGTGGGTACCACCCTGCTGATTGGCAGCGTCATTCATGCCAGCCCCGAGCTGCTGGCGTCGGTGGCCACCAAGTCCATTACCACGCCGCTGGCGATGAGCGTGAGCGAAGCCATGGGCGGCATTCCCGCCATTGCCGCCGGCCTGGTGATCATCGTCGGCATGATGGGGGCCATTATCGGGTTTCCGCTGATGCGGCGGGCGGGTATTCATCATCCTGAAGCCCAGGGGCTGGCCATGGGCGCCGGGGCCCACGCCATCGGTACCGGCGCCGCCGCCGAAGTGGGCACCACGCAAGGGGCTTTTTCCTCCCTAGCCATGGTAGTGTGCGGCGTGGTCACCGCCCTGCTGGCCCCGCCGCTGTTTCATCTTTACCTGTGGCTAATGAGCTGACTGCGACCTTTGGCTAATGGCCGGGCCCGCAGGCGCCCGGCTACACTGCCAGCAACAAGCCGTTAACACGCGGAGCCACAAGGGAGTGCAAGGGAATGAAGCTCTGGCTTAACATCGTTGAACCGCTGCTGCTGCTGGCAGGGCTAGTGCTGGTACTGGTGGGTTGCTGGCGTTATGGTCGGCGCAAAAAAGACTGGCTGGCGCTGCCGCGCATTGTGTTTAACCGGGCGAAGGATCTCACCCTGCAGGAATACCGCTGGTTGCGCTACGGCGGCATCTTGCTGTTTGCCGGTGTATTGGTGCGCATTGCCAGCCTGACGTTTTATCCGGTTTGACCCTCTCCCGGCCTCCCCCTGAACAGGGGCACTGTCTGCTCCCTCCCCTTTTTAAGGGGAGGGTTGGGGTGGGGTTTGCCTTCAGTCGCTGAACGCCTTGCGGCCCATAAAGGAATGGCTGAGGGTGTTGCCGTCCACCAGTTCCAGCTCGCCGCCGATGGGCACACCGTGGGCGATGCGGCTGACCGCCACGCCCTGGCTGCGGGCGATGTCGGCAATAAAGTAGGCGGTAGCTTCCCCTTCCACCGTGGGGTTGGTGGCCAGGATTAGCTCGTCAAAATGCTCGGCTTCCAGCCAGCCTTCCAGCACGTCCAGCCCCAGATCTTCCGGCCCCACGCCGTCCAGTGGCGACAAATGCCCCATCAGCACGAAATAACGGCCCTGATACTGGCCGGTCTGCTCAATGGCCACCACGTCGGCGGGGCTTTCCACCACGCACAGCTGGCCCGAGACCGCCCGCTTGGGGCTGGCGCAAATGGCACAGACCGCTTCTTCGGTAAAGGTACGGCACTGGCGGCAGTGGCCGATGTTATCGAGTGCCTGCTCCAGCACATGGGCCAGTTTGCGGCCACCGGCACGCTGGCGCTCCAGCAGCGCAAAGGCCATGCGCTGGGCCGACTTGGGCCCCACGCCCGGCAACACCTGCAGGCTTTTGATTAATTCATCCAGTAACGGACTGAAACGCATGGAAAAATCTCGGGAAGGTATTCGGAGCTCTGTGAAGCCCTTAGTCAGTGCGTTATCGGCACCATCTTTTGAAGCGCCTATGGCGCTCATGCAGGCTGGCAGCCTGCGCTCCACAGAATCGAAGCCTTTTGGGAGCGCGGGGGCTGCCTTCCCTCCTATTGCCGCTGAAGCGACAACGAGCCTGGAGGCTTAAAACGGCATCTTGAAGCCCGGGGGCAACTGCATGCCGCCGGTCAGCTCGCCCATGCGGGACTTGTTCTGCTCTTCAATACGGCGCACGGCGTCGTTGACGGCGGCGGCCAGCAGATCTTCCAGCAGCTCCTTGTCGTCTTCCAGCAGGCTGTCGTCCAGCTCAACCCGGCGTACCGAGTGGCTGCCGGTCATGGTGACCTTTACCAGGCCGGCACCGGCCTCACCCACCACTTCCATCTGGGCCAGCTCTTCCTGCAGCTTCTGCATTTTTTCCTGCATCTGCTGGGCCTGTTTCATGATATTGCCAAGTCCACCTTTACCAAACATAGGTTGTCACTCTTTATTGATGGGTTGATACATTCGCCATGGGCTCGATGCTGTCGGCATCCAGCTCGGCGGCAAAGCGCGCGATAAGGAATTGTACCGCATCATCGGCCTCAATTTCATCTTTGGCGCGCGCCCGGGCCGCCGCATACAACTGCTGCTCCACCTCGGCCGGGGTCTGGCCCCGCTCCCCCAGGGCCACGGCCAGGGTGATAGCGCGGCCCGCGTGCTCGGCCAGCATGGCTTGCAGCTCTTCCCGGGTCTTGTCATTCAGCAGGTGCTTGTGCGCGGGGCGCAGCCACAGCTGCCACTGGTCGCCATGTTGCTCCAGGGTGCTGTGCATGGCCAGCTGACGCAGCAGACCGCCCACCGGCAGTTTCGATACCAGCCGGGCCCAGTCGTCTTCGGCCTGGGGCAGCAGTTGCGAGGGTCTCAGCGGCTCGGGGCCGTCGGTGATTTTCCAGTTTGCCCGCGGCACCGAAGGCGATACCGCCGGTGGGGCGGGATCGGCCTTGGGTGGTGCGCGACCTGCTGCCGTTCGAGCGGGAGCGGGCGCCGGCTTAACGGGCCGTGACGGGGCGGCGGGCGGCGGTGCACTTTCCGACTCCCAGGGCGGGGCGTCGCTGTCGTCCCAGGCCATGTCGCTGTAGGCGTCCAGGGGCGGCAGCTCGTTGTGCTGCTCCGCTGCCGGCGTCTCGAATACCGGCGGTGTCCGCCGGGGCTCGGGGCTCGCCTCGGGTGCAGGCGCAACCGGACGCTCGGCCGCCGCAACGGCCATCGCCGGCCGCGCCGGCGCGGTGCGGACTTTGGGCTCGGGGGGCGCAGCGGTGTCAGTGCGCTCCTGGCTCAGCAGCCGGTTACGGGTTTGCAACAAGCGGCGAATACGCGCCGCCTGCTCGGCGGCTTCGTCCACCAGGGGCGCGGCGTGAGTCTGCGCTTCGGGGACGACGGCCTGCGGACTGGCCGCCTGCGCCGCCACAGGCGCAGCGTCAGGCTCGACCACTGGTGGCACCGGGGCCGGCTCACTGACGGGGCTGTCCATCTCCTTGCCCATGCGCGCCGCTTCCTGCCAGATCTGTGCCTGCTCCTGCTCCAGCCGGGCGGTCATGGCCTCATCGCTTTCTGCCTGCATGACTGCCGCCGGCGTGGCTGCAGGCTCAGGCTTTTTTGCGGGGGCCGGCTCCGGCCGGGGGGCGGCAATCGTCGGCGCGCTGGCGGCGGCGCTCTGAGGCACAAAGGCCAGGGTGCGCAGCAGGGTCATTTCCAGCGCCGAGCGGCCGTCGGGGGCAAAGGGCAAGTCCTTTCGCCCCTGCAGGCAAATCTGGTAATAGAGCTGAATTTGATCCGGGCTCACCAGGGGCGCGAGGCGGTTCAGCTCATCGGCATGGGGCACGCCCTGGGCCGGCACCACCTGGGCCAGGGCCAGCTGGTGCCAGAAGGCAATCAGCTCCTTGTGCACGTGGTCATAATCGGGCCCCAGGCTGGCCAGCTCCGCCACCCGGGCCAGCAGGGCGGCGCCGTCGCCGGCCAGCACCGCCTCCACCAACGCCAGCAACTGCTCCCGGTTAAGGTTGCCGAGCATGCGCTCCACTTCCGCCAGGGCCAGCCGGCCATTGCCAAAGGCCAGGGCCTGATCGGTCAGGCTCAGGGCATCCCGCAGGCTGCCGTCGGCGGCCCGGGCCAGGGCCGCGGTGGCCTCGGGCGCAAAGTCGAGCCGCTCCTGCTGCAAAATGTGCTGCAACTGGCCGTCGATCAGCCCCGGCTCCAGGCTCTTGAGATGAAACTGCAGGCAGCGGGACAAAATGGTGATCGGCAGCTTTTGCGGATCCGTGGTGGCCAGCAAAAACTTCACATGGGGCGGCGGCTCTTCCAGGGTTTTGAGCAGGGCGTTAAAGCTGTGGCGGGACAGCATGTGCACCTCGTCGATGAGGTACACCTTGAACCGGCCCCGGGCCGGCTGGTATTGCACGTTGTCGAGCAGCTCGCGGGTGTCTTCCACCTTGGTGCGGCTGGCGGCGTCAATTTCCAGCAGGTCAACAAAGCGCCCCTGCTCAATTTCCTGGCAGCTGGCGCACTGGCCGCAAGGGTCAGCGGTCACACCGGTTTCACAGTTAAGCGCCTTGGCCAGCAGCCGGGCGATGGAGGTTTTGCCCACGCCGCGGGTGCCGCTGAACAAATAAGCATGATGTAGCCGGCCCTGGGCCAGGGCATTCACCAGCGCGGTCAGCACATGCTGCTGCCCCACCACCTCGCCAAAGCGGCGCGGGCGCCACTTGCGGGCCAGAACCTGATAAGTCATCCGCTTAATGGCCGTCAAATTCAACCAGGCTGGTGACCTTCACGCCCAGCTTGTTCAGCCGCTGCATGCCGCCCAGGGCCGGCAGGCCAATCACAAAGGCGGCATCCTGCACCTCGCCGCCACAGCGGCGCACCAGCTTGACCGCCGCTTCCACGGTGCCGCCGGTGGCCAGCAGATCGTCGATGATCAGCACCTTTTCACCGGGCACAATGGAGTCGGCATGAATTTGCAGCTTGTCGGACCCGTATTCCAGCTCATAAGACACTTCCACCACTTCCCGGGGCAGCTTGCCCGGCTTGCGCGCCGGCACAAACCCTACCCCCAGGGCCGCCGCCACCGGCGCCCCAAAGATAAAGCCCCGCGCCTCGGTGCCCAGCACCTTGCGCACGCCGGAGTGGCGGTAATGCTCCACCAGGGTTTCTATGGTCAGGCGAAAGGCCTCGCCGTTTTCCACCAGGCCGGTGATATCACGAAACACAATGCCGGGCTTGGGGTAATCGGGAATGGAAACGATGCTGTTTGCAATCAGCTTGAGGGTGTCTTGTTTCATTGAAGTCTGGCTGCCTCGTCGGGCCCGGCCAAAAGGCGGGCATGGCATTGAATTAAGGTGTGAAATCTTAGGGCCTCGACTGCTCCATTGCAACCACGGGGCGCTCGGGCACCACCGGCAGCCGGCACATCCACCACGCCAGCGCCATAAAGGTGCACAGCAGCAGGCCACGCACCCACCACAGGGGCACCAGGTAGATGGACAGGGCAAAGCTTGCCGCCATCAGCCACAGCGCCCGCCGGCGCACCGGCAAGCGCAGGCCGCCATGGGTTTGCCAGTCCTGGATCATGCCGCCAAACCAGCGATGGTTCACCAGCCAGCGGTGCACCCGGGGAGACGACTTGCCAAAGCAAAACGCCGACAGCAGCACAAAGGGCGTGGTGGGCAGCACCGGCAAAAAGGCGCCGAGCAGCCCCAGCCCCAGTGAAATACCGCCAAGCAATGCAAACAACAGACGCATGGCGCTCTCCTGCACGTCGAAAACCGTTACGCGCACTATAGCAAAACTCGCCCACAAAAACCGGACCGGCCTGGCCGTGCCCTCATCAATATGGACACCGGCTTCACGCTTTGGGCCCTAGCCTGTACACTGCCCGCTTTTATTTGCCGTAGTCATTGCCATGCGCCTGATCCTGGCCCCGATGGAAGGGGTGCTCGACCATTTAATGCGGGATCTGCTGACCCGCCTCAACCCCTTTGACCTGTGCGTGACCGAGTTCGTGCGGGTGGTGGACATGCGCCTGCCCCCCCGAGTGTTTTACCGGCTCTGCCCCGAACTGCACCAGGGCTGTAACACTCCGGCGGGCACCCCGGTGCGCATTCAGCTGCTGGGCCAGGCGCCGGAGTGGCTGGCGGAAAACGCCGATCAGGCCTGCCGGCTGGGGGCGACAGGCATTGACCTCAACTTTGGCTGCCCGGCCAAAACCGTGAACAAACACAGAGGCGGCGCCGCCCTGCTGGCCGACAGCGAGCAGCTTTACCGCATCGGCCGGGCCGTGCGCGCCGCCGTGCCCGCCCATTTGCCGGTGAGCGCCAAAATTCGCCTGGGGCTGGAGGCGCGGGACAGCTACCTGGAAAACAGCCAGGCCCTGGCGGAAGCCGGCATCAGCGAGCTGGCGGTGCATGCCCGCAGTAAAAAAGACGGCTACCGGCCGCCGGCTTACTGGCCACTGGTGGCGGAAATACAAAAACGACTGGCCATTCCGGTGATCGTCAACGGCGAGATCTGGAACGCCGGGCAAGCGGCCCAGGCCCGGGCCCAGAGCGGCTGCGCCGATGTGATGCTCGGCCGGGGAGCCCTGGCCCTGCCCAACCTGGCCGCCACCATCAAGACCGGCGCCGCTCCCCTGCCCTGGCGCGAGGTGATTGCACTGCTGCTGGATTATTCGGCGCTGGAAGTGGAAGGCAACAAGGCCATCTATTACCCCAATCGCATCAAGCAATGGCTGAATTATCTCAAGCTACAGTACCCCGAGGCCCGGGAGCTGTTCGCCGCCATTCGAATCCTCAAGCACACCAGTGAAATCCGGGCGGTGCTGGAGGGCGTTAGGCGTGAGGCGTGAGGCGTGAGGCGTTATTTTGGATGGAGTGGCCCCGATAAAGTAGACACTTAAGTTAAGCGGCAGCTGCGTAGGCATTGGGAGTTATTCCTCCCAGCGCCATGTGGCGCCGCACTTTCGGGTAATACTCGTCCGTATAATACCGGACTTCATCTGCCATTTCGTCTCTTCCGAGCATTCCTAATGGATGTGTCCATTCCTTCTTGAGCAGCGCGAAGAAGCTTTCCGAACAGGCGTTATCCCAGCAGTTACCTCGCCGAGACATGCTGATGGTGATTCCCCGTGTAGTGAGCCATCTCATCACCTCTTCGCTGCGATACTGACTCCCCTGGTCAGAGTGGAACAACAACTGTGTCCCATCTGGCCGCTGATGTTGCCATGCCTGCTCAAGGGCCTCCAGCACCAGCTGGGCGCTATTGATGGCACCCATGGCTCGGCTCACCACGCGACGTGTACCCAGGTCCAGGACTACTGCGATGTAGAGCCAGCCTTCGTGGCACCGGATTTGAGTAATATCTGATACCCAGACTCGATTTGCCGCACCAACCGAGAAGCGGCGATTCAGCAAGTTCGGTAGCACAGGCAAGAATGATGTCGGCTTTTGATACCCTGCTTTAAGAGCCGTGCATGAATGGTAACCAGCGTCTCTCAGCAAGCGCTGAACCTGGTTCTTGCCGCAGCAGAACCCGGCATCCCGTGCTTCCAGCCACAGCTTGCGATAACCCGGCACATTCTTCTGTTGCCTGGCTCGCTCGAGCAGGAAGGTTTTCAGAGTTTGTCGCTTGATGACACGTTCTCCCGGAGCATGCTGACGTGCTCGCCAACGATAATATCCCGCTCGTGACACATTGAGTACTTCACACATTATCGAGACCCGCCAGCGTTGACTTCGGTGAGCCTCGATAAAGGCAAACCTTACTTGCTGTGCTTGGCGAAGTACTCTTGCGCCTTTTTTAGGATTTCGTTCTCCAGCTCTTTTCGTTCAAGCAGCTTCTTCAGTCGAGCATTTTCACGCTCCAGATCCTGCAAACTTTTTTCTGGTCCGATGTTTTCAACTGCTTTGTCAGATGATTTCTTGGTCATGATCCACTCTCTGCGCCAGCGACTCAATTGGTTAGGATGGATCCCGAGTCTGCCAGCAAGCTGAGCTTGTGTCTCTGTGGTGGATAGCGAGGCCTCGACGGCCTCACGTTTGAATGCATCGCTAAAGTGACGGTGGGGTTTGTACTTCATAACACCTTCTCATTAAATGAAGGTGTCTACTTTTTTCGGGCCAGTCCATGGAGCGCGGGCGGCGCGTCGCGGCCAGCCTGGTCGCAACTTGCCGCAACGCGGCAACCTTGGCACGCTATCCCGCGAATCAGCAGTGCGGCTGCACTTCACGACACGCTTCAAGTACCTCCCTGTAACGCTCGAAAATGCCATATATGGACACCTCGCTTTTCGCAAGTGGGGTTTCCGTGTTTTGGCGACCAGGATTAACTGCACCCGTATATTCGGCCTGTCTTGATGAGGGAGTCATTGGCTCACTCTGGCCCTAATGAGAACCGCGCCCTTGCTGCCTATCGTCCCTACGGAGTTCAGACTCCTGACATTTTCTCGGCGTTTGCAAGGGCCGGTTTAACCTGTTGCCTCATTCACGTTTTCCACATCGCGTTTCGTCGGGGTGATAACCTCTTGTTTTCCTTCCTGCCAAACGAGGGTTAATTCGGTTTCTTTAGGTCAGCTCAGGCTGCCCGATAGCGCTCCTGCCGGAACAGCATGACCCAGATAATCCGTGCCAGCTTGTTGGCCGTGGCCACCGCAGCGCGTTGCTTGCCTCTGCGCTCGGCCAGCTGTTTGACCCACAGCGATAACCGGTCGGTGGCCTTGTTCAGGTGCCGGATAATCGACCAGGCACCTTGTATCAACAGCTTGCGCAAGTACCCATTACCACGCTTGGTGATACTGCCCAGCTTTTGTTTGCCGCCACTGGAATGCTCTTTCGGTACCAGCCCCAGGTTGGCAGAAAAGTGCCGGGCATTGCGGTACTGACTGCCGTTGCCGACAAAGGCGACCATGGCGGTCGCGGTCACCGCGCCTACACCTCGAATGTCAGTGAGTCGGGCGCAGGCCTCGTTATCGCGACATTGCTGTTCGATGTCTTTATCCAGGCACCGAATAGCCTCATCCAGTTGCTGCCATTCTTCCAGGATGTCACAACAATAGGTCCGAGCCCGTGGCGTCAGTTCGTTACTAGCATCCTCCAACAGCAAGGGCATGGCTTGCTTTAACGTCTCTTTACCGCCAGCCAGAACGATGCCGTACTCATTGAGCAAGCCCCGTAACTGATTAATCAACCGGGTTCGCTCGCCGATGCGGCGCTCTCGCAGCCGGTGTACCAGGCTGATGTCGGTCTGCTCCAGCGTGCGCGGCGGTACAAACGTCATGTTGGGGCGCCGTGCCGCCTCACAGATAGCAAAGGCATCATTACGGTCGTTCTTGTTCCCCTTGACGAAGGGTTTCACATGCTGGGGCGGCAGCAACATCACTGGGTGACCCCGCTGCTGCAGGGCTCTGCCCCAGTAATTGGAGCCGCTGCAGGCTTCCATCGCAATGGGCACCTGAGGGTACTGACTAAGCAGCTCCAGTACCTTGTGACGGGTCACGCTGCGATTGAATACCGCCTTGCCAGCTTGATTAACACCACAAATCTGAATCACATTCTTTGCCAAATCGAGACCAATGAGCGTAATGTTCATAGTGGACACCTTTTGTGGTTATTTGAGCTTCAACCCAAATATGGCGCATTACGACGCTGCTTACCCAAGAGGTGTCCATCTCATCATCCATGGCATTTTATGGTCGACTCCGGCAATCCCCACTGCAGCTTCGAAAAACATCGGCGTTGTCTGCCAGCGCCGGGCCACTTACGGCTTAAAGCTTTCTGTTGACTTGCATCATGATGTTAACAACTGGCCAACCCTATACTGGCCGGCATACTTCATTCAACGGATGTGATCATGAGCAGCAACATCACCGAGCAAGAGCTGGAGCAACGACTGCTGGCGGTGGCGGAAGACCGCCGTCACCACTTTTTGTGCGCGCTGCGGGAGCTGGATGCCGGGCTCGCCACCCGGCTGCAACACCTGCCCCCGGATGAATGGGCCGACCATTCAGCCCTGGCGGCCTGGCCGCAGCTGCTGCCGCAGCTGAAAGCCCTGCGCCAGGCGGACGCCGCCCTGTGCCAGTGGCAACTGGGGCTGTACGGCCTGTGCAGCGACTGTGAAGCCGAGCTGACGCCGGCGCAATTGCTGGCCGACCCCTGCCGCCAGCGCTGCGACCACTGCGAAGCGAAATACCGAAAAGCCCAGCACGGCAGCTGGACGCTGTGAGGCGTGGACGTGGGACGTGAGGGGTGAGGGGTGAGGAGAAGTGGACCGCAGAAAGCCTGAAACACAGGCATTAAAAAGCCGGCTTTCGCCGGCTTTTTGCTTCTAAATCAGATGTTTAGCTGCTTAGAAGTTGTACTGAATACCAACGCCGTAAAGGTCGTCTTTCTTGGCGCCAGAAGTATCCACTTCGGAGTCAGAGATTACGTACTCAGCATACAGTTTGGTCTTGGAGGTCAGGTCATACTGAACACCCAGAGTAATGTCGTCGATGCTGTCGTATTCTTCAGTGGCACCGGCGGCATCGAACTCTTCCTTGGAGTACTGAGCCATCAGGGTCCAGGCGTCTACATTGTACTGAGCGTGCAGTTCGTAGGCGGTACCTTCATCGTCGCCGGCAGCAGTACCGGTGTCACGCTGACGGTCGGAGTACAGGGCAGCGAAATAGAAGCCGTCCAGGGTGTAGTGAACACCGGCGTACCAGACGTCCTGATCGATGTTTTGTGAAGTCAGACCAGTTTTTTCATAACCATTCTGCTGCTCATAAGCGGCAACCAGGCCCAGGCCGAAGGGGAAGGTGTAACCGGCAGATACGGCCCACTGGTTCTCAGCGACATCACCATTAGCTTGGTTTGCAAAATCAGTTCTGTCGTCATCGGCAAAAGCGTAGGCGGCACGCAGATCAACACCATTGGCGGCATAGGTGGCCATGATCTGGTCATCGGCTTTGTCGCTGATGGAAAACTCACTGCCGTAGGTGATGCCGGCACCGAAGATGTTGAATACATCAGTCAAGTAGATGGCTTGTGCCAGCGGATCCACGCTGCGGCCAAAGGTCAGCTCGGTAGTATCCATAAAGCGGAAGCCGGCCCAGGCGTAACGGGCATCAAACTTGGAGTCGTCACTCGCTTCAGCAGCAACCTGCCATTCCAGCTTACCAATCAGGTCTACATCGTTATTCAGGGCATAACTCATGTTGACACCCAGACGAGCAGAACCATCGGTACCGAAACTTTCAGATTTTACTTCTTTACCGTTGGAGTCATTCTGGTGGTCAAGCTCACCACCGTCGAACTGAACGCGGCCGTAGATATCTACCTGGGCGCCTTCGTCGGAGTATACGGTCACAGCGCTGGCAGAGGTAGCGAACAGCGCAGGGATGGTCAGTGCAAGAATCGTTTTTTTCATGATTTTATTTGCCTACTGTAATTAAACACTAAGTCCTTGTTATTCCCTGTGTTAGCAACGCTAGCGTTACTATGGCGAGCAGCCTATCACCGGGTTTTTTACCTTGCAACAAAATCGCGGGAACTTTTTATGACAATAACGCTCGCCTGATAATCAACTGTGATCCGTGCCGCTTTTTCACCCTTGTTTATTGCAAGTGGCATATAACCGTCTACCGGGTATACTTGTGGCCGCATTTTATCCCGGACATTTGCCATGCCCAGCGCCGATTACCGCACCCTTGTGCGGGCCAATTACCGCCAGTTAAGCCAGTCCATTCAGGGGTTTAGGCCCAGGCGGGAGCAAAACTTCCTGGTGGCGGAAATCGGCAAGGTGCTGCTGGGCCACTACGACGCCGCCCGCCGCATTCTGGTGGCCGAGGCCGGCACCGGCATCGGCAAGTCGCTGGCCTATTTGCAGGCCGCCATTCCCTGGGCCCGGCTGAATAATAAAAAGGTGGTGATCTCCACCGCCACCTTGGCCCTGCAGGAGCAACTGGTCAATAAAGATCTTCCGCTGTTCCAGCCCCACTGCCAGCCTGCCTTTACCTTTACCCTGGCCAAGGGCCGGGCCCGCTATTGCTGCCGGCAACGCTTGCAGGCGCTGGTGCAGGGTAACGGTCAGATCGGCATGTTTGAGGCGGTCGATGCACTCACTCCGGCGCAGCAGGAACAACTGACCGAGCTGTGGCAGGCACTGGTCGAAGGCCGCTGGGCCGGCGATCGCGACAGCTGGGCCGAGCCCATCAACGATGCGCTGTGGCAACAACTGCACACCGAGCGCCACAGCTGTCAGCCTCAGCTGGGCCATGGCCACTGCCCCTTTCACCTGGCCCGGGCCGAGCTCGACAAGGTAGATGTAATCGTGGTCAATCACGCCCTGTTGCTGGCTGACCTGGCCATGGGCGGCGGCATTATTCTGCCCGAGCCGGAAAGCTGCGTGTATGTGCTGGACGAGGCCCACCACATCGCCCACATTGCCCGGGAGCAGGGCTCGGCAAAATTGTCGCTGCGCGCGGCCCGGCGCAATCTGGAGCAGTTCAACAAGCAGGTGCCAACCCTGGCCGCGGTACTCAAGGATGACGGCCACAACGCCGTTAACCGTACCCAGCAGGCGTTGCAGCAGCTTATTCCTTCCCTCGGCGAGCTGTATAAACAGTTGCAGGCGGCCCAGCGCCGGGGCGAGCTAACTCCCGATGAACAGGGCTGCTCGCGCTTTGCCGCCGGCGAGTTGCCGGAGCTGCTGAGCCACTCCCTGACCGCGCTCAAGGATGAACACAAGCAACTGGCCCAGGGCTTGAGCCGGCTGCAAAGTGCCCTTGCGGAGGCCCTCAAACAGCAACCGGGCAACAGCGCGGTGTCGGGCGCCATGGCGTCCGTCAGCCTGCAACAACTGCACGCCGACGAGGCGTTGGGGTTGTGCGAGCTGATGCTGAAAGCAGTGGGCCCCAAGCAAACACCGCCGGCGCGCTGGCTGGTGCAGGGCAAGCACGACACCACATTGTGCGCCACGCCGCTGGCGGTGGGCCATTTGCTGGAGCAATGGTGCTGGTCCCGGGCGGCGGCGGTGATCATGGTGTCGGCCACTTTTACTGCGCTCAACGACTTCAGCTATTTTCGCCGCTCGGTGGGCCTGCGCGCCGACGACGGCAGCCAGTATCTGCGGCTGAACTCGCCCTTTGACTACCCGGCATCGCGGCTGATAATCCCGCCCCTGCCCCTGGAGCCCCAGGAGGCGGGGTTTGATGAGCTGCTGGTGGAGGAAATTCCCCGCTGGCTAAAGGATGAACAGGCCAGCCTGGTGCTGTTTTCTTCCTACCGGCAGATGAACGCCGTGGCCAAGGCCCTGCGCGGCCAGGGCCATTCCCTGCTGGTGCAGGGGGAAGCGGGCCGCCAGGCATTGCTGGAGCTGCACCGCATGAAGTGCGACGGCGGCCAGCCCAGCGTGCTGTTTGGTACCGGCAGTTTTGCCGAAGGGCTGGATTTGCCCGGCCATTACCTCACCAACCTGATTATCACCAAGCTGCCCTTTGCGGTGCCCACCTCACCGGTGGAGGAAGCCATGGCCGAGTGGATAAGCTTAAGCGGCGGTAACCCTTTTATGCAGCTCACCGTGCCCGAGGCCTCGCGCAAGCTCATTCAGGCCTGCGGCCGGCTGCTGCGCACCGAAACCGACCGGGGCCGCATTGTGCTGCTGGACCGGCGCCTGCTGACCCGCCGCTACGGCCCGGCGCTGCTCAATGCCCTGCCCCCCTTTACCCGGGAAACGTGAGCACGGGGCGGGTTTGCCAATTGCGTCCGGTTTTATAAATTGTCACAATCGACCGGTTTAATGCATAACGTGATGCCCGCAACGGGCAAATGGCTCAGGAGCCCTTATCTATGAAACTGCGTGTTACCCTTGCCGCCCTGGCCGCGGCTGGTCTGTGTTTTGGCGCCACCGCCGCCACCTTTGAAGCCGAGCAGCCCTATCAGATTTTTCTGGTGAACGGCGAAAAAACCGCCAACACCATTACCAAAAACATTCATAAGGTCACCCTGAACGAGGGCAAGAACCAGCTGGCCATCGGTTACACCAACGACTATTCCAACCGCTCCGAAGTACGGGTGCTGAACGGTGAGCCGGTGATCATCGAGCTGGATAACGTGCCCGCCGATGCCGAGCTGACCATTGAATATAACAAGCCGCTCAACTACCAGCTGGCCAGGCAGTTTCTGCGTGAGCAGGCAGCGCAGCTGACCGTGGTGGACAAGCGCACCGGCCAGCCCGTTGACGCCGAACTCTCCACTATTCCCATGCCCGCCGGCCTGGACACCGCCGGTGGTATTCAGCAGCACCTGAAGGAAAGCCGCCAGGCCTTTAACGGCCGCACCGAGGCCGCCGTGGCCGCCGCCCAGGAAAAATTCGGCGACGCCGTGGTAGACGCCGATGCCATGGAAATGCTGCAGCACTGGTGGAACGCCGCCGATGCCGACACCCGCCGCGCCTTCCAGATCTGGGCCATTCAGCAGCAGTAACATGTGAACGTGGCGACTATGGCCCAAGACCCGGGCTGTAGGCGCCGCTTTAGCCGGCGCGTTTGTCAGTTAACGGCCTGCGATGCAGGCCCTGCCTGCTGAAGCGGCAGCTACCCCAACCCGGATGACCGTAGGTGCCGGCTACAAATATCGCGTTATACCCAGACTGCATCCCATAACGGATAATCCCCCACCCGCTTCACCAGACCCGCCCTTAATGGATTGGCAATAATGTATCTGGCAATTTGCTGTACATCTTCTTCCTGCCTGATGGCATGGTCATAAAACCCTCTCTGCCAACAGGCACCGGTTCGCCTCAGATAACAATTAACAATCCTGGCCGAACGTCCCTTGAAGGTATGCACTACTCCTGACAGTGAGGCTGAATGATTTAACTGAAATAACCAATGCAGGTGATCGGGCATCAATACCCAGGCCATTGAGTGAGCGAGTTGCTGTCTTTCAAGGTGACACAGTGTCTTCACCACCTGACGACCAGCCCAATAATTGTCGAAAAACGGATAACGACGCCAAGTGCAGATAGTCACATGATAAATCTGCCCTTCTAATGAACATCTGCCAGCCAATGCATCTTGAT